>SHVR01000002.1 GCA_009694185.1 Alphaproteobacteria bacterium
CAAGGCCCATCTGCGCAAGCACGCCGAGCGATCACTCGAAGGTCTATGGGCGCGCATCGGTGACCTCATCCCCGACTTCCGCCCCACCGAATGCCGGAATTTCTTCCGAAATGCTGGTTATGCGTAATTCAAATCGGGAACAGATCTAACCTGGTCTTTCGGCATGGCCACCGGAGAGAATTCGGGGTCAAAGCGAAATCTTTGCCAGCCACTCGATGGTTCTGATGGCGAGCTTCGAATCGGACCCCGGCCACTGGCAGCGCAGCACCATGTGATCGAAGCCGAGTTCGTCGCGGTAGCGTTGGATCTCGTCCTTCACAAAGGCCTGATCGCCGACGATGAAGCGGTCCTTGGCGAAGGCGTCGAAAGCTTGGGCGAAGGTCGACATGTCGGTGCCCACACCGTCGCTGCCCCAGGAGGCATAGGCTTCATACTTGGCCAAGAGCGGGCCGCGCACGTCGTCGAGGGCGGTGCGGTTGTCGGTGCCCACATAGACTTCGCGGCAAAGCGGCCGGACCGCGGGCGGCGGCAGCTTGGCCGCGGTTCGGGCGTCCGCATAGATGGCATTGAGCACCCGGAGCTCGTCAAAGGAAGGCCCGAAGCTCGGCAGCCACGCATCGGCCAGTTGCGCCGCGCGCCGGACCGCCGCCTCGGCGCTGCCCGCCAGCCAGATCGGAATGCCGCCCTTCTGCTTGGGCCGGATGCTTGCCCCCACATTATCGAGCTGGAAGTGGCGGCCCTTGTGGGTCACCCGCTCCTCTGTCCAGAGCCGGCGCATGACCTGGATGGATTCGACCGTGCGGCTCGCCCGCTGCTTGATCGGCACACCCGTCGCCTGGAACTCTTCAGGCCGGTAGCCGATGCCGACCGGGAGGGTGAGCTTGCCATCGGCGAACCAATCGAGGGTCGCCGCCTCTTCCGCCACCATGACCGGGTTCAGCATCGAGAGCAGCAGGATGCCGGTGCCGATCCGCATGCCTTCCGCCTCGGCCAGGAGCCGCGCGATCAATGGAAAGGGCTGGAACATTTGCATCGGCCCAAGCACGAAATGCTGCGGAATCCAGAGCGAATGGAAACCGTTGGCCTTGGCGACGCGCACTTGTTCCAGATAGCCAAGAAGCTCCGGCCCGGGCGAGGTGCCGGCGGGCCATTGATTGGCGATAAAGAGCCCGAACTTCATGCCCGTTCCTCCCTGTATTTCAGTGTCAGAGTGTGGCGGCGATGCGGCCCATGCGCTCGATGCTTTTGAGCACCAGCGCCTGATCCATGCCTGGCCACTGCATCCGCAAGACGAGATGGTTCACGCCGAGCTGGTCGCGGTAGCGCTGGATTTCATCGCGCACAAATGCTTCGTCGCCGATCATGAAACGGTCCCGGGCAAAGCCCGGAAATTCCTCAGCTAGGCGCCCGGCATGGGGGCCGACGCCATAATTACCCCATGCCGCGTAGGCTTGATATTTGTAGAGAAGCGGCCCCCGGACCTCATCGAGGGCCGTGGCGTTGCTCGCCCCCACATAGGTCTCGCGGCAGAGCGGCATGTCCTGGACCGGCGGCCGTTTGGAGGCCGCCAGGCCTTGGCGATAGGCCGCCATCAGCCGCACCAGATCGGCGCCCGACGGGCTGAAACTCATCAACCAGCCATCGCCGATCTCGCCCGCCCGCCGGACGGCGGGCTCGGCGCTGCCGCCGATCCAGATGGGAATACCATCCGGACGCACTGGCCGGAGACTGAGGCCCACATCGTCCAGGTGGAAATAACGGCCCTTGTGGCTCACCCGATCCTCGCGCCAGAGCCGGCGCATCAGCTCGATCGATTCGACGAAGCGGCCGACGCGCTCTTTGATCGGCACGCCGGTCACGGCGAATTCCTCCTGGCGATAGCCGATGCCGACCCCCAGCACATAGCGCCCGCCCGTCAGCCAGTCGAGGGTCGCCGCCTCTTCGGCGACCATGACCGGATTCATCATCGAGAGCAGCAGGATGGCGGGCCCCGCCTCCATGCCCTCGGCTTCAGCGGCAAGCCGGGCGAGAAGCGGCGTTGGCTGGAACATCCGCATGCCCGGCCCCACCACATAATGATGCGCCGCCCAAAGCGACTTGAAGCCGGCCGCACGGGCGCGGCGTACTTGTTCCAGGAGATTGCCAAGCTGCGGCCCGAGGTCGGTCCCCTCGGGCCACTGGGTTGCCACATAGAGGCCGACCTTCATCGCGCTCTCCCCGCAAGTCCGCGTCTACAATCTGGCGACGATGCGGCCCAGCCGCTCGATGCTTTTCAACACCAGCGCCTGGTCGAGGCCGGGCCACTGCATGCGCATGATGAAATGTTTGACGCCGAGCCGGTCGCGATAGCGGGCCAGCTCGTCGGCGACCGCGCTCTCGTCGCCGATGATGAAACGGTCCTGGCGGAACTGCTCGAAGGGCTGATCGAAGCGGTCCGCTTCACTCAATATTTTGTCCTGGCCCCAGGCGGCGTAGGCCCCGTATTTATATTGGATCTGGGCACTACACTCCGCGACCGCGCTGGCGTTGCCGGCGCCAACGTAACATTCCCGGCAGAGCGGATATTCCGACGCGGGCGCCAACCCTGCGGCGGCTCGGGTCGCCCGATAGAAGGCGAGCTGCTCGCCGACGGCCGCGATCGTCGGATAGAAGGTAATCAGCCATTCATCGCCGAGTGTGGCGGCACGCTTGATGGCGGGCTCGACCACGGCCGCGATCCAAATGGGCGGTCCGCCCGGCCGCTTGGGCTTGAGGCTCAAGCCCAGATTTTCGAAGGCATAATATTTGCCCTTGTGGGTCACCCGGTCCTCGGTCCAGAACCGCCTGACGATGCCTAGACCCTCGTCGAGCCTACCGACCCGCTCCTTGAGCCGGCCACCCATCGCCGGAAATTCTTCCGGTCGATAGCCGATGCCGACACCAAGCACGAAGTTCCCGTCCGTGAACCAGTCGAGGGTCGCCGCCTCCTCCGCCACCAGCACGGGATTGAGCAGCGGAAAGACCAGGATGTTGGTACCAACCTGCATGCCCTTGGCCTCGCCCGAGAGGCGCGCCAGGAGTGGCATCGTCTGGAACATTTGCATCGGCGCCGTGATGAAATGCTGCGCCGCCCAAAGCGAGGCGAAGCCGCTCGCCTGGGCGACGCGCACTTGCTCGATGAGATTGCCGAGCCGGGGACTGAGCGGCGTTTCGGGCGTGAACTGGGTCGCGAGATAAAGGCCGACTTTCACGATCATCGCTCCTTCAGGTTTTTATTTCCGCCGCGTCATCGGTTCGCATGTAGCGCGCCTTCATGTGCTTGGCCATGAAATGGTCGAGCATGCGAATCGGCGCATGGCGGGCACCCCTCCCCCGGCAGGTTTCGAGGCAGCGGATCTCGGCGTCGAAATTCGGATTGTGGAAGAAGACCGTGCTGAGGCGCGGTACCTGGGCATGGTCGCGCGGTGGATTAGCGACCCGGTGCAGGGTCGATATCCAGCGGTCGTTGGTCCAGCGCATCATCAGGTCGCCCAGATTGACGACGAAGGATCCCGGCTCCGGATGCACGTCGATCCAGCCGCCGTCGCGGCGTTTGACCTGAAGGTCGCCCGGCGTGTCGTCGCCACGCAGGATAGTGACCGTGCCGTAGTCGGTATGGGCACCCGCGCGGAGCTGGCCCGGCGCCGGCGGCTCCGGTTGCGGCGGATAGTGGATCACCCGGAGAATGCTGAAATCCCGGTCGATCGCGCCGGCGAAATGGTCCGCCGGCAGATCGAGTGCCGTTGCCAACAACTCCATCAGGGAGCCGGCGAGGCCGCGCACGGCCCGATAATAGGCCTCCAAGCGAGTTTGAAGTGCCGCGGACCCCGCGGGCCAGAGGTTCGGCGCATAGAGATGATCGGCACCGAACCCGGCATAAGAAGCGGGCGGGCGGGGATCGGCCGGGCCGATGGCGAAACTCTCCTGCAAGTCGGGCAGCGCCGCCTGGCCCATGGAGTAAGAGAGCGCCTGATCGGCGAGGCGATTATAGCCGCGGCTTACCTCCTCGGACGGCCGGGCGATGGCGAACTTCTCGGCGAGCGGCCGGGCAAAGAAGCCAAGCATCGCCCAGCGCGTCTCGGCAATCAACGTCTCGGGCACACCATGGCCGACGATGGTGAAGACGCCGGTTTCCCGGCAGGCGCGGTCGACCGCCGCCGCGACCGACCTTCGGGCGGCGGCGGAGCCCGCGATAAAGGGCGCCAGGTCGATGACGGGAATGGCACTCTCGTCCATGGCTCAACCCCCACTCCGGGACGGCGCTCGATCGACCGCCAAGCGCGCCGCGAACTCTAGCACCGCGCGACCCAAGCGAACCCGATCGTCAAGGGTCGCCATCACCGTACCCGAGACATGCACCGCCATGCCTTCCGCCTCGATCGATAGTGCCAAGGCCGCGTCGCGCTCGTCCAGCACGAAGCCATCGACCAAGCCCCGATAATGGCGCGCGACACCAAGCGCACTCGTCTCGATGCCAAGTTCCGTCATCATCTTGGCGGTCGGCCCCTTGAGCGCCCGGCCGGCGACGATCGGCGAGACGGCGACGACCGGCACGCCCGCGTTTCGGATCGCCTGGCGGAGGCCCGGCACCGCCAGGATCGGATCGATGCTGATAAAGGGGTTGGAGGGGCCGATCAGTATCGCCGTCAGTCCCGCCTGCTCCAGCGCCTGAAGCGCCATCGGATTGGCCCGCGCCGTCTCGCGGCCGACGAAACGAAAACCGGTCACAGGCGGCACGGCGCGTTCGCGCACGAAATAGAGCTGGAACGGCAGTGGCCCGGCCGGTGTTTGAACCTCGGTCCGCAGCTTCTGGTCGGACATGGGCAGGACGCCCACTTTGACGCCGAGACGGGCCGCGAAAACGGCCGTCACCTCGGTCAAGGTCGCACCCGCCGCGAGCCGGCGGGTGCGCTCCACATGGGTCGCGAGGTCGTGGTCGCCCAAGCGAAACCAAGTCTCGCCACCCAACTCCGCCATCGCTTCCATGAAGCGCCAACCCTCGTCCCGGCGGCCCCAGCCGGTCTCGGGATTGGCTTGGCCCGAGAGCGTGTAGAGGAGCGTGTCGAGATCGGGCGAGATGGCAAGGCCCAGATGCTCGAAATCGTCGCCCGTATTGACGATCACGGTGAGCCGCTCCGGCGGCATCGCGTGGGCCAGGCCCAAGACCAGCTTGGCCCCGCCGACGCCGCCGCTGAGTGCGACGATGCGCCCGCCCATCATCAGCGGAACATGTCCTGCTCCTTGGGCCGCACCAGCTCGCGCGCCGTCCCGTCCTCGCCGCTCCGCGCCAAGCCGCGCACCAGGACCGCCGGGCAGCCCTCGTCGGCCTGGCCCATCAGCAGGCCGGCGGCGGCGGCGACCTCGTCGGCGACGCCCACCTGGGTCACCATCAGCGAGCGGCCGAAGAGATCGGGCTGGCCGCGCAAATCCACCAGCGGCTTGAGGCCGGCAACGCCGATGGCGATCCCGACCGTGCCCTGGCGCCAGGCGCGCCCGACACTGTCGGCGATGATGATACCCACATCGGCCTGGGTGCGCTCGCCAAGCGCGGCACGCAGTCGCGCCGAGGAGGCATCGGGATCGACGGGCAGCAGCAGGCAATGGGCGTCGGCCTCGGCACCTTCGATCGGCTCGATGTTGGAATGGTCGATGCCGGCATTGGCGAGCACGAAGCCGAGCTTGTGGGCGACGACGATGATGCCCGGCCGGCGGCGCACCACTTCGGCCGATTCACCGAGCACCAGCTCGACGAAACGCGGGTCCTTACCCACTTCCTTGGCGAGTGCCACGGCCGCCGGCGAGGGCACCACATGGCGGACATCCACATAGCGGCCCTCGGACTTGGAGACGATTTTCTGGGCCAGCACCAGCACGTCGCCGGTGGCGAGCGTGAGCCCGCACCGTTTCAGCGCCGCGAGGATGAGGCTCGCCAGATCGTCGCCCGGCCGCACCAGCGGAATGCCCGGCAGGGCGTGAAGTGTCAGACGGTCGATCCGCACGCCTGCTCTCCCTCGGCCTAGGCTGTCGGTTCGCCGGTGATGCAGAGCCCAGCGCCGTCGATCTTGTAGCGGCGGTTGATGGCGATCAGCACCGAGGTCATGGCCTCCGCCACCACGGAATTCGCGAGCACGCCCGCATGCCAGCCCTTGAGGCCGAGCGCGGCGACCAGGACGATCACCGCCTCGCGCGCCGCCGCATCGTCGCCCGCCACCAGCACGTCGGATTGGATGATGATGTCCTGTTGCAGCTTGTGCGCCGCGACCGTCTGCAGCGCCGAGACGACCCGGACCGACTGGCCGAGAAAGGCCTGGGCCGCGACGGCGACCGAGCCGCCAGGCGGCAATTGCACCGTGCTGACCTTGGGCGGCATGAGCGGCACGGTCGCGTCCACCAGAATCTTGCCGGCGAGCGCCGCCTTGATGGTCTCAAGCGTCGGTTGATGGTTGGCGTAGGGCACGGTGAGGACGGAAATGTCGGCGGCGGTGGCCGCCGCCGCGTTTTCCATGCCGCGCACGGCCTTGCCGGTCCGCGCCTTCAGTTCGGCCGCCGCGATGGCCGCGCGGTCGGCAACCCGGGAGCCGACAATGACCGGATACCCGGCGCGCGCCCAGCGCCAGGCGAGCCCGGACCCAAGGTCGCCGGTACCGCCGATGACGGCGACGGTCGGAAGTGAGGCGTTCATCGCATACTCCGTTTCATGCAAGCCCGTAATCGAAGATGCCGGTGCCATCCGCTTTGGCGGGCAAGGCAGCGGCAGGCGGCAGGATGGGGTTGAGGGCGCGCAGGCCCGCCGCATCAAGGTCGGCGAGCCGCCGAGCGAGGCCGAGGACACGCTGGCACTCCGGCTCCGCGAGCGGCGACAGGGCGTTGAACTTCGCCACATGGTCCGCAAGGCCCCAAGGCCGCTTGCCATTGGGATGGGCATGGGCCACCGCCAACTCACCCGCCACCACCCGGCCATCGTCGAGGCGAATTTCCATGCGGCCGCCAAAGGCGCGCATCGCCGGATCGGCGGCATGGTAGCGGGCATTCCAGCCCGCATCGCCAAGCGTGCGGACCTTGTGCCAGAGCGCCACGGTCGAGGGCCGGCGCGCGCGCGCCGGCGCGTAGCTCGTCTCGTGGTGCCACTCGCCGTCTTCGAGCGCCACGGCGACGATATACATCAGGGAATGATCCAGGGTTTCCCGGCTGGCTTCCGGGTCGAGCTTCTGGGGATCGTTGGCGCCCGTGCCGATGACCTTGTGGCTGTGATCGCTGGTGTGTATCACCACTTCGGCGATGCGTTCGAGCGGCAGTCCCGGGCGCAATTCGAAGGCGAGGTCGATCATCGCCTGGGAATGGTATTCGGCCGAATGGGCCTTGGCATAGGTTTCCATGATGCCGCGCGGCGCCTCGCCCGGCGAAGGCAGGGCGACGGCATAGCGGGCGTCCGGCCCCGCGAGCATCCAGGCGATGACCGAATCCTCGCCCTCATAGATCGGGCTTGGCGCCGCCTCGCCGCGCATGGCGCGGTCCAAGGATTCGATGGCAAGCTTGCCGGCAAAGCCCGGCACGCTTGCCTTCCACGAGCTGATCTCGCCCTTGCGGGACTGGCGCGTCGAAAAGGCGAGATGCACGGCGAGATTGACCGCCTGATAGACGACCGGCGCCTTGAGGCCGAGGAGCGCGCCCAAGCCCGCCACCATGGCCGGCGCCAGATGCGCCACATGGTCTTTTTTCTGGGCATGCAGGCTGATCGCCTTGACCAGCGCCACCTGCACCTCATAGGCGGTGGCAATCGCCCGGGTGAGCGCCTTGCCACCTTGTCCCGTCTGCTGGGCAACCGCCAGCAGGGGGGCGATGCAATCGGCCGGGTGCGAATAGTCGGCCGCGAGGAAGGTGTCGTTGAAATCGAGCTCGCGGACCGCCGTGCCATTGGCCCAGGCGGCCCATTCGGCATGCACGGTGACGGTCTCGGAGAGGCCCAACAGCAAGGCGCCGCCCGGCCTCGGATGGGCGAGCGCCATGGCGCGCGCCGTGCGAACGGGGTGCCGGCCGAGGGTCGGCAATGCCACCGCCAGGCTGTCGATCACGCGCGCCGCCACCAGCGCCGCCACGTCGGCGTCGGGCGTCGGCACGTTCGCTGCGAATTGGGCAATGTGCCAGGCAAGCTGACGCTCGCGCGGGAGGCGCGCCTGGGAGGCATGCACATGCACATCGAACCGGTCCATAGCCAAACTCAGTCGCCGCCCTGGGCGCGGATGTCGTCCGGGACCGCGCTTCTGGCAACCGAGGCGTCGAGCGCCTCGTATTCATGATAGCCGATGGTCTCGTAGAGCTCGGCCCGGGTCTGCATGCGGTCGAGCAGGCCCTTGGCCGTCCCCTCGGCCGCCAGTGTCGCGTACAGCTCGGTCATGGCCTTGGCCGAAATGCGCAGCGACGAGACCGGCCAGATCAACATCTTATAGCCGAAGGATTCGAACTGCTTGGCCGTGTAGTAGGGCGTGCGGCCAAACTCGGTCATGTTGGCGAGAAGCGGCACGCCAACCGCCTTGGAAAACGTGCGGAACATGTCCTCGTTAACGAGCGCCTCGGGGAAGATGGCGTCGGCGCCGGCCTGGAGATAGAGGCGGGCGCGGGCGATGCCGGCATCGAGCCCTTCCGAGGCCACCGCGTCGGTGCGCGCGATGATGCGCAGATGCGTGCGCGCCCGGCGCGCGGCGGCGATCTTGGCCGCCATGTCGCTCGGGGATGCCAGCTTCTTGTCGTTCAGATGGCCGCATTTCTTCGGCAGAATCTGATCCTCGATCTGGACGGCGGCGGCACCCGCCGCTTCCAGCTCGCGCACCAGGCGCATGACGTTGAGGGCTTCGCCATAGCCCGTGTCGCCATCCACCAGGATCGGCAGGTCGGTCGCCCGGAAGATCATGCGCGTGAAGAAGCAGAGCTCCTCGATGGTGATCATGCCAAGGTCCGGAAGGCCCATGCTGGCGGTGATCGCGGCGCCCGAAATGTAGAGCGCCTCGAAGCCCGCCCGCTTGGCCAAGAGCCCCGCCATGGCGTTATGCGCCCCCGGCATGCGCAGAATACCCGGCCGCTGCCAGAGCGCCTCTATCCGGTCGCCCGGCGGCGTCGCGTCACGCCTGGTATCGGTCAGCCAAACCATGTCCGTTCCCCATCCCACCGCCCTATCGCAAAGCGGCAGTGAACCATTGTTTGCAGGCGGCGTCACGGCCGCCGCATAATAGACGGAGGCAACCAAGGAACGGCCGATGTATACCCAGGGCCTGAGTGGGCCGGTTGACCAGCCAGACCAGGGACACGACCCCGAACGCGAGGCCCGGTTCCAAGCGCGCATCGATGCCGAGGAGCGGATCGAGCCCAACGACTGGATGCCCGAGGGCTATCGCCGCACCCTCATTCGCCAGATCGCCCAGCACGCCCATTCCGAGATCGTGGGCATGCTGCCCGAGGGCAACTGGATCACCCGCGCCCCCTCGCTTCGCCGCAAGGCGGCCCTCCTCGCCAAGGTCCAGGACGAGGCGGGGCATGGCCTCTATCTCTATGCCGCGGCCGAAACCCTCGACATCTCGCGCGAGGAGCTGGTCGACCAGTTGCTGGCGGGCACGGCCAAATATTCCTCGATCTTCAACTATCCGGCCCTCACCTGGGCCGATATCGGCACCATCGGCTGGCTCGTGGACGGGGCCGCGATCATGAACCAGATCCCGCTCTGCCGCTGCAGCTACGGCCCCTATGCCAGGGCGATGATCCGCATCTGCAAGGAAGAGAGCTTCCACCAGCGCCAGGGCTTCGAGATCATGTTGACGCTCGCCCGCGGCACGGTGGCGCAGCAGGCTATGGCCCAGGACGCACTCGATCGCTGGTGGTGGCCGTCGCTGATGATGTTCGGGCCGCCCGACAGCGAGAGCCAGCATTCCGACCGCTCCATGCGCTGGCGCATCAAGCGGTTCACCAACGACGCGCTGCGCCAGAAGTTCGTCGACGCGACCGTGCCCCAGTCGCAATTCCTTGGCCTTACCATCCCCGACCCCGCCCTCCACCATGACCCCAAGAGCGGCCATTGGAACTTCGGGCCGATCGACTGGCGGGAGTTCCGCCGGGTGATCGCGGGCGATGGGCCGTGCAATCGCGACCGCCTCAGAGCCCGGCGGGCGGCCCATGCCGCCGGCCGGTGGGTGCGCGAGGCGGCACTCGCCCATGCGGCCAAACGCCGGGCCAGGGCGCAAGCCGCCGAATAAGGAGAAGGCCATCATGACCGAGGCCAAATGGCCGCTCTTCGAAGTGTTCATCCGCTCGCGCACTGGCCTTGCCCATCGCCATGTGGGCTCGGTTCATGCGGTCGACGCCGAGATGGCGTTGCAGAATGCCCGCGACGTCTACACCAGGCGCGGCGAGGGGCTCTCGATCTGGGTGGTGCCGGCAAGTTCGATTACCGCCTCCGATCCAGCCGACAAGGAGATGCTGTTCGAGCCGACCGCTTCGAAGATCTACCGGCACCCGACGTTCTACGAAGTGCCGGACGAGGTCGGCCATATGTGAGGTGCGTGGCATGACGGTGCCGCTGTTCGACTATGTGCTGCGCCTGGCCGACAACGCCCTGGTGCTGGGCCATCGCCTCTCGGAATGGTGCGGCCACGGGCCGGTTCTGGAGGAAGACCTAGCGCTCGCCAACATGGCCCTCGACCTGATCGGCCAGTCGCGGAGCCTCTATGACTATGCGGGCGAGGTCGGGGGGCGGGGCCACGACGAGGACGCGCTCGCGTATCTGCGCGACGTGGCCTCCTACCGCAATGTGCTGCTGGTCGAGCAGCCCAATGGCGATTTCGCCTGCACCATGGCGCGCCAGTTCTTCTATTCGGCGTTCATGCACCCCTATTGGCAAGCCATGGCCGCCTCCAGCGATCCAGCGCTCGCCGCCATCGCCGAGAAAAGCGTCAAGGAAGTCGCCTATCACGTCCGCCACACGAGCGAGTGGGCGATCCGCCTCGGCGACGGCACCGAGGAGAGCCATCGCCGCATGCAGGCGGCGGTCGACGAGCTTTGGCCTTATACGGGCGAACTTTTCGAGGCCGACGCCATCGAAGCGGCGCTGATCGAGGCCGGCATCGCCACCGACCCGCGCCCGCTCGAAGGCGCCTGGCGGGCGACGGTCGCGAACGTGCTCAAGACCGCCACACTGACCTTGCCCGCGACCGGCTGGATGCAGACCGGCGGGCGCGTGGGCCGGCACTCGGAGCATCTCGGCCATCTCCTCGCCGATTTGCAATATATGCAGAGGGCCTATCCGGGGGCCGCCTGGTGACCCAAACCGCCAGCGAAGTCGATCGAGCCAACCGCGCGTGGGACGTGGCGGCCCAGGTGCTCGACCCGGAAATTCCGGTGCTAACCATCGCCGATCTGGGCGTGTTGCGCGGCGTCCAAATGGTGGACGGCGTGGTCGAGGTGACCATCACGCCGACCTACTCCGGCTGCCCGGCCATGGCGGCTATCCGCCTCGACCTCATGGCGGCGCTCGATGCCGCGGGGTTGGGCGAGGCACGCATTCGCATGGTCCTCGCGCCCGCTTGGACGACCGACTGGATCAGCGCGGCGGGCAAGGCGAAGTTGCGTGCCTATGGCATCGCACCACCCCCGCGCCCCGCCGGCAAGGCGGCGCTGTTCAGCATGGATACGGTCGCCTGTCCGCGTTGCGGCTCGGCGGAGACCGAACGCCTCGCCGAATTCGGCTCGACGCCCTGCAAGGCGCTCTGGCGTTGCACACGCTGCCGCGAGCCCTTCGACTATTTCAAATGCCTGTGAGCCAGCCCCGTTTCCACCGGCTCACCGTCGCCGACCGGCGACAGGAAACGGCGGACACGGTGTCCATCGCCTTGCATGTGCCGGCGAAGCTCGCCAAGGCCTACCGCTACGCCCCCGGCCAGTATCTGACGCTCCGCGCGAACCTGGCGGACGAAGAGGTACGCCGTCCCTACTCGCTTTCGAGCGCTCCGGGCGAAGGCGAATGGCGGGTGGCCATCAAGCGCGTCGAGGGCGGCGCCTTCTCCAACTTCGCGCACGACATGCTCTGGCCGGGCGAGGCCGTCGATGTCATGACGCCCGCCGGCCGGTTCACCACGCCCCTCGACGTGCAAGCGGCCCGGACCTTCCTTGCCGTCGCGGCGGGCTCGGGCATTACACCGGTCATGTCGATCTTGAAAGCCGTGCTGGCGGAGGAGCCCCGGAGCCGCTTCACGCTCCTCTATGGCAACCGCTCGGCGCCCAGCATCATTTTCAAGGCCACCCTCGACGATCTGAAGGACCGGCATGTGAGCCGGCTCGCCGTGCACCACATCCTCTCGCGCGAGCGGCCGGACATTCCGCTGCTGCACGGTCACCTGGACAGCCCGAAGATCCGGCTTCTGTTGCGCACCATGGAAGCCGCTGGCCACATCGACCATGCGTTTCTGTGTGGGCCGGCGGGTTTGATCGACCAGGCACGGGCAACGCTCATCGAGTTGGGCGTGGCGCCGGCGCGCATCCATGCCGAACTCTTCACGCCGGGCGCGCGGGCTGCCGCAAGGCCCGAACCCGGCCTGACGACGCCGGCGCCGCTTGCCGCCAGCGCGGCCGACATCCGCATCGACGGCACGCTCCATCGTGTCGACGTCGCCGCCAGCGAGACGATCATCGAGGCGGCGAGCCGGGCCGGCCTCCAGCTTCCCTTCGCCTGCAAGGGCGGCATGTGCTGCACCTGCCGGGCGCGGCTCGTCGCCGGCACGGTCGACATGGCGACCAATTATTCGCTGGAGCCCTGGGAACTGGCGGCGGGCTTCGTGCTCACCTGCCAGTCGCGGCCAACCTCGCCCTCGGTCGAACTCGACTACGACCAGGTGTGAGGGCGAGCTTCAATCCTTTGGGCGGCGGTCGACGACCCGGCGCGCCTTGCCCTCCGAGCGCGCGATCTCGCCGGGTGCTCCGACCGTGACGGTGGTCGTGAGGCCGATCCGGTCCTTGATGGATTTGGCGAGGCTAGCCGAGGCCGTCCGGCGAACCTGGTCCAAGTCGGCGCCGGGCCGGGCCTCCACCAGGATTTCGACGCTGTCGAGCCGCCCCGTTCGCGTCAGCACGATCTGGTAGTGACCCGAAAGAGCGTCGACGGCGAACATCAACTCCTCGATCTGGCTCGGGAACAGATTGACGCCGCGCACGATCAGCATGTCGTCGCTGCGGCCCGCGATCTTCGCCATGCGGCGCATGGTCCTGGCCGTGCCCGGCAGCAGGCGCGAGAGATCGCGGGTGCGATAGCGGATGACCGGCATCGCCTCCTTGGTCAGCGAGGTGAACACCAGCTCGCCCGCCTCGCCCGCCGCCAGCACTTGGCCGGTCACGGGGTCGACGATCTCCGGATAGAAATGGTCCTCCCAGATATGCAATCCGTCCTTGGTCTCGACGCATTCGCTGGCGACACCCGGGCCGATCACTTCGGAGAGGCCATAAATGTCGACGGCGTGCATATCGAAGGCGTCCTCGATCTCGGCGCGCATGGCGTTGGTCCAGGGCTCGGCCCCGAAAATGCCGACCCGGAGCGACGATTTGCGGGGATCGATCCCCTGGCGCACAAACTCGTCCAGGATGGCCAGCATGTAGGAGGGGGTCACCATGATGATCTGGGGCTTGAGGTCCTGGATCAATTGGACCTGACGCTCGGTCATGCCGCCCGAGACGGGAATAACCGTGCAGCCCAAGCGCTCCGCCCCATAGTGCGCGCCGAGGCCGCCGGTAAAGAGGCCGTAGCCATAGGCCACATGCACCCGGTCGCCGGATCGCCCGCCGGCCGCGCGGATCGAGCGGGCGACCACGTTGGCCCAGATGTCGAGGTCGTGGCGCGTGTAGCCCACGACGGTCGCCTTGCCCGTCGTGCCGGAAGAGGCGTGGATGCGGGCGATCCGCTCGGCCGGTACGGCGAACATGCCGGTTGGATAATTGTCGCGCAGATCGGCCTTGGTCGTGAAGGGAAACCGCCTGAGGTCCTCCAAGGTCTTGCAATCGCCGGGGTGGACGCCCTGGGCGTCGAATTTCGCCTTGTAGGCCGCAACGTTGGCGTAGGCATGGTGGAGCGTGGCCTGGAGCCGCCCGAGTTGGAGGGCGGTAATCTCGTCCCTGGAGGCGATTTCGATGGGTTCGATATCATGCCAAGCGGGTGCCGCGCCGAGCCGCATCGGTCAATTCCCCTTCAGGCGGTCGCGGGTGGCCCGAGACCGGGCACCAAGTCACCCGCGATCCGGCGCGAATGGCCACGGAATAGGGCGATCAACGTCCCATCGCCCCGCGTTACCCGAACGTCGGTGACGGCGGAGCGGCCGTGGCGCGACTGCTCGATGGCCTCGGCCCGCAATATGTCGCCGAGGCGCGCGGGCGCGATATAGGTAATGGCGCAGTGCTGGGCGACCGCGCGGTGATTGTGGGAGTTGCAGGCGAAGCCGAAGGCCGAGTCCGCGAGCGCGAAGATGAAGCCGCCATGGCATTGACCGTGGCCGTTGGTCATGCCTTCCCCAACCGTGAACTCCACGTCGGCGCGGCCGGCGGCAACGGCAATGAGGCGCATGCCCATGCCCCGGCTCGCCTTGTCCTCGGCCCACATGACGTCGGCCGCCGCCCGGGCGAGGGCGTCGGGCTCCATCAATCGCCGGTGCCGATGCGCTCCACCAGTTGATGGACGCTCGGGATGAAACCGTTGGCGTAGAAGGGGTCGTTGGCGAAGCGATAGGCATTGTGGCCGGCGAACATGAGCTGCTGGTCGATATGATTGCCATGGCCGATCGACTGCAGGGTCTTCTGGATGCAGAACGAGCGCGGATCGGCCTTCTTGCCCGTGGTGCCGGCCTCGTTCTGGGCCCAATTGCTGAAGCTGCAGGCGCTGAGACAGCCCATGCAGGCCACCTGGTCGGCGCGGATTTCGTTGGCGCGCGGCGGCGTCACGAAAATCATTGTCGAGTCCGGCGTGCGCATGGTCTCGGTAAACCCGGACGCGACCCAACCTTCAGCCCTGGCCTTGTCCGCCTGGGTGAGATAGATGGCGCGACCGCGTGGCCCCACCCGGAAGAGCTGGTCGTGCTGGCCGACGATTTCGGCCGTGAACGCCACTTGGCGCTCCGAGCGCGCCTGCAATTCCTTGAGGAAGAGATTGTGGACGGCGGACGAATAGAAGCCGGTCGGACTGAAGTGATTGAGATAGACGTCGCCCTCCGCCAGGGTGACCAGGCGGTGCTTCCATTCTTCCGAGATCGGGCTCTCCAGGGTCAAAAGCGGCCTGGTGCCGAACTGGAAGGCGATCGGCCCGAGCTCCGGGTTGCCCAGCCAATGCGCCCATTCGCGCAGATACCAGACGCCGCCCGCCATGAAGATGGGGGTCGCCGGCAGCCCCATTTCCGTCATCACGGCGCGCAATTCGCGCACCCTGGGATAGGGGTCCTCGGGATGGTTCGGGTCCTCGCTGTTGGACAGACCATTGTGGCCGCCCGCCAACCACGGGTCTTCGTACACCACGCCGCCAAGCCACTCCTTGTGCTTGTGGTAGGCACGCTTCCAGAGCGCCCGGAAGGCTCTCGCCGACGAGACGATCGGGTAATAATGGATGCCGTAGCTGGCGGCGATCTCGGCGATGCGATAGGGCATTCCAGCACCGCAGGTGACGCCATGGATCAGCCCCTTGGCGCCATCGAGTGCCCCGTGCAGCACGCGCTCCGCCCCGGCCATTTCCCACAGCACATTCATATGGATGCGGCCCTTGCCGCCGGCCCGCTCATAGGCGACGCGGGCCTGATGAATGGCGCCGCGAATGGCGTGCGCGAGGAGTTCCTCGTGCCGTTCGCGCCGCGTGCGGCCGAAATAGTCCTGTGGGATGAGGGCGCCCCAATCGTCGAAGGAATCGGCATTGACCCCGGAGAAGGTGCCGACCCCGCCGGCCGCCGCCCAAGCGCCCGCGCTCTCGCCATTGGAGATCGATATGCCCTTGCCACCCTCGACGAGGGGCAACACGGCACGACCAGAAATCACCAACGGCTCAACGCTGATCACAGCACGCCTCACCCATCGACTTGACGACCCCCGCCTTGCGGATGTGTTGGCGGAAGTCTACCCAAGCATATGTACACGCGACCTTGAATTGACCAATCCAGCCATGAAAAATCGGCGGCGATGCCGCCGATTCCCCATTATCCCCGCGTTCCGCCGAACCGGCTCAGACCGCGCCTTGTTGCGGCGTGCCCTCGGCCCCATCCCTGGCCCCCAGATCAGCCCCGGTTGCCTGGTCGACCACCTTCATGCTGAGGCGAATTTTACCCCGGTCGTCGAAACCCAGGACCTTGACCTTGACCTGATCGCCCACCTTGACCACGTCGGTCACCTGCTTCACCCGGCTAGGGGCCAACTCGCTGATATGGACCAGCCCGTCCCGGCTGCCGAGGAAATTGACGAAGGCGCCGAAGTCCAAGGTCTTGACCACCTTGCCGGTATAGATCACGCCCAACTCCGGCTCGGCGACGATGTTACGGATCCAGTCGACCGCCGCCTGGGAGGCGCTGGCGTCCACCGCCGATACCTTGACCGTGCCGTCGTCCTGGATGTCGATCTTGGCGCCGGTCACTTCGGTGATCTCGCGGATGACCTTGCCGCCGGTGCCGATGACCTCGCGGATCTTGTCCTTGGGGATCGTCAAGGTAGTGATGCGCGGCGCGTTGCTGCTGACCTCGCCGCGCGCATTGGTCAATGCCCGCGCCATCTCGCCCAGGATATGCAGCCGCCCGTCGCGCGCTTGGTTGAGCGCGATCCGCATGATCTCTTCGGTGATGCTGGTGATCTTGATGTCCATCTGCAACGAGGTGATGCCGTTCTCGGTGCCGGCCACCTTGAAGTCCATGTCGCCGAGATGGTCCTCGTCGCCCAGGATGTCGGAGAGCACGGCAAAGCGCCCGCCGTCCTTGATCAGGCCCATGGCGATGCCGGCGACGGGATGGCTGAGCGGCACCCCCGCGTCCATCAGCGCCAGCGACGTGCCGCAGACCGTTGCCATGGAGGAGGAGCCGTTCGACTCGGTGATTTCCGAGACGACGCGGATGGTATAGGGGAACTGCTCGCGGGTCGGCAGCAAGGGACGCACCGCGCGCCAGGCCAGCTTGCCATGGCCGATCTCGCGCCGGCCGGGTGCGCCGACGCGGCCCGCCTCGCCCACCGAATAGGGCGGGAAATTATAGTGCAGCATGAAACGCTCGCGAAATTCCCCTTCCAGCGCGTCGATGATCTGCTCGTCCTGACCGGTGCCGAGCGTGGTGACCACCAGCGCCTGGGTCTCGCCGCGTGTGAACAGCGCGCTGCCATGGGCGCGGGACAGGATACCAACCTCGGCGACGATCTGGCGAACGGTCGCGGTGTCACGGCCGTCGATGCGCCGGCCCGTATCCAGAATTTGGCCGCGCACGATGTCGCTCTCCAGATCCTTGAAGAGCTTGGCTCCGAGCAGGGCGTCACCGCCCTCCGCCGTCAGGCTGGCGAGCGCCGTCTTCTTGGCGGCTTGGATCGCCTCATGGCGTTCTTGTTTGGCCTGGACGCCATAGGCGCTCTTCAATCCAGCGCCCGCCAGCGCGCCGAGACGCTGGGACAAATCGGCTGTCGCCGGGGCTTCCAGCAGCGGCCAGGGTTCCTTGGCGCAAGCTTCGGCCAGGGCGATGATCATGTCGATCACCGGCTGGGATTCACGATGCCCGAACATGACCGCCTCCAGCATGATCTGCTCGGAAAGCTGTTTCGCCTCGGACTCGACCATCAACACGCCTTCGCCCGTACCGGCCACGACCAAGTCGAGAGCCGAGTTGGCCAATTCGTCGAGCTGCGGGTTGAGCACGAACTTGTCGTCGATATAGCCGACCCGGGCGCCGGCGATCGGCCCGAAGAAGGGCGCGCCGGAGATGGTGAGCGCCGCCGATGTGCCGATCAGCGCCACGACATCGGGATCGTTCTCCAGATCGTGGCTGAGGACGGTGCAGATCACCTGGACCTCGTGGCGGAAGCCCTTGGCGAAGAGCGGTCGGATCGGCCGGTCGATCAGGCGCGAGGTCAGCGTTTCCTTCTCGCTGGGCCTGCCTTCGCGCTTGAAAAATCCGCCCGGAATCTTGCCGGCGGCAAAGGTTTTTTCCTGATAGTTGACGGTCAGCGGGAAGAAATCGAGGTGGGGTTTGGGCGACTTCTCGAACACCACGGTGCACAGCACCGAGGTTTCGCCATAGGTCGCCAGCACCGCGCCATCCGCTTGGCGCGCCATGCGCCCGCTTTCCAGCACCAGCTGGCGCCCGCCCCAGGTGATTTCCTTGCGTGTAATATCAAACATTCCTTCGGTTCCTTTCGAGCGCGGGCCGGCGACGCTCTCTTAGCCTGGCCGCACGGAATCAGCCCGCGCAACAAGTGTGACGAACCCGATCGCCCGGTGGCCACGGGGCATCCCCCGAGGATTCCACCCGACATCGGCTTCAACAGGACCCGCCGCGACGCGGCGGGGTATCGGCGGCACGCACCAAACACCGGCGCGCCCGACAGTTCTATCGCCGGAGCCCCAGCCGCTGGATGAGCTGTTCGTAGCGCGTCCCAGCCTTGCCGTTCAGATAATCCAGCAGACGCCGCCGCTGGCTGACCATGATCAACAGGCCGCGCCGCGAGTGGACATCCTTCTTGTGTGTCTGTAAATGCTCGGTCAGGTTGCGAATACGTTCCGAGAGAATCGCCACCTGCACTTCGGGAGACCCAGTGTCCCCCTCCTTCGTGCCATACTCCGTGATAAGCACCTGCTTGCGCTCGGCCGTGATCGACATCGTGTCTCCCTTCTTCAGAGGTTGAGAATACGCACCGGATGGAGACGGCCGCCTTCGAGACGGGCCAGCGCCACGGGCTTGTTGCCCGCCTTGGCGCAGACCATCGCCCCATCCGCGAGATCGCGGATACGGTCCAGATCCATGGTGCGAAATAGGTGCACCGCCTCGCCTGAGCGAAGGTGGGCAGCCTCACTGCCGGTGACGGCTAGCGCCGGGATGTCGGCCAGCGCGGTCTCCACCGGAAGCAGTTTATGGGCAACGCCGGTGTCTTCACCGGCGCCACCCAGAGTCTCGATCAAGATGGCGTCACATTCGCGAAACGCGCCGACGGCGGTTCGCCTGAGCACGGCGATATGCCCGCATGTGCCGAGCGCCCTGGCGAGGTCCCGCGCCAGGCTCCGCATATAGGCGCCCTTGCCGGCGACCACCTCGAAATCGGCATGATCGCGGTCGACGATCGCCACCAGGTCGAAACGATGGATCGTCACCGGGCGCGCCGCGAGGATCGCCGGCCGATCGGCGCGCGCCAGGTCATAGGCCCGCTCGCCCGCCACCTTGATGGCGGAATAAGCGGGCGGCACTTGGGCGATCACGCCCTGGAAGGCCCCTAGCGCCTGGCGGATGGCGGCCGCCTCGGGCCGGGCCTCGCATGTCTCGGAAACCGCGCCATCGGCATCGTCGGTTGCCCGCGCCTCTCCCCAGCGAACCCGGAATTGGTAGGTCTTCAGCCCATCCATGGCGTAGGCGACAGTCTTGGTGGCCTCGCCAAAGGCGACCGGCAGCACGCCCGTCGCCAGCGGATCGAGTGTACCGGCATGACCCGCCTTGGCACCCTGGGTCAGGGCGCGCACCCGGTTGACGACGGCGGTCGAGGTCATGCCCGCCGGCTTGTCGACGATCAGCCAGCCGTTGAGCTTGGGCGCATTGCGTCTAGGACGCATCGGGACCGCCGCCGCCGACGCCGCGAAGAAGTTGCCGCACACGCTCGGCCTGCTCAAACGTCTCGTCCGCGAGGAAAGTCAAATCGGGCACGCGACGGATCTCCACCATGGGCGCGATGCGCGCCCGCAAAAAAGGCCGGGCGCGGTTGAGTGCCGCGACCGCCTCGGCCATGTTCTCGCCGCCGAGCGGTACCACATAGGCGCTCGCATGCTGGAGGTCCGGACTGACCTTGACCTCGGTCACGGTGATTGGTGTCGAGCGCAGCAGCGGCTCGCGCATCTCGCCCCGCGCCAGCACTTCGGCGAGCGCATGGCGCAGCAGTTCGCCGACGCGCCGCTGGCGTTGGCTGGCTGGCCGGGCGCGCTCCCGGCTCACGCCCGCCACCGGGCCATGGGCGGGGTCAGATAGTGCGCGCAACCTGATCGGTCTCGTAGCATTCGATGACGTCGCCCACCCGGATGTCCTGGTACGTTTCAAACGACATGCCGCATTCATAACCCTCGCGCACTTCGCGCACCTCGTCCTTGAAATGCTTGAGCGTCGAGAGCTTGCCTTCGTGGATCACCACATTGTCGCGCAACAGGCGCACGCCCGCGCCGCGCTTGACGATGCCATCGGTGACCCGGCAGCCGGCGACCTTGCCGACCTTGGTGATCGTGAACACCTCGCGGATATCGGCCGTGCCGATCTGGCGTTCGCGCACCGTGGGCGACAACAGCCCGCTCATCGCGGCCCGCATGTCATCCACCAGCTCGTAGATGATCGAGTAGTAGCGGATGTCGGTTCCATCGCGCCGCGCGAGCTCGCGCGCCTGGGGATTGGCGCGGACGTTGAAGCCGATGACGAACGCATTCGATGCGCTGGCCAAAGTCACGTCGGATTCGTTGATGCCGCCGACGCCCGCATGCAACATCTGGACGCGCACCTCATCCGTGCCGAGCTTGTCGAGTGCCCCCACGATCGCCTCGACCGAGCCCTGGACATCGGCCTTGATGACCACCGGCAGATCATGGCTCACACCGGTCGCGATCCTGGAGAGCATCTGCTCGACCGTGCCGCGCGTGCCCGCGGCGGCGCGCGTGCGCCGGTCCTGGCGCTGGCGGAATTCGCTGATCTCGCGTGCCTTGGCCTCGTTCTCGACCACCACCATCTCGTCACCCGCCAGCGGCGCGTTGTTGAGACCGAGAACCTCGACCGGCATGCTGGGACCGGCCTCGGCGATGTTATGGCCATGTTCGTCAAGGATGGCCCTGACGCGGCCCCATTCGCCGCCGGCGACGATCACGTCGCCGACCCGGAGCGTGCCGCGCTGCACGAGGACGGTCGCCACGGCACCGCGGCCGCGCTCGAGTTTCGCCTCGACGATCGTGCCCTGGCCTGGCCGGTTCGGATTGGCCCCGAGCTCGAGCAGTTCGGACTGCAGTTGGATCGTCTCCAGGAGCTTGTCGATATTGGTCTTCTTGACCGCCGACACCTCGACGGCGAGCACGTCGCCGCCCAGGTCCTCGGTCACCAGGCTGTGCTGCAACAGGTCGGTCCGGACGCGCTGCGCGTTGGCCTCGGGCCGGTCGATCTTGTTGATCGCGATGATGATTGGCACCTTGGCCGCCTTGGCGTGATTGATCGCCTCGATGGTCTGCGGCTGCACGCTGTCGTCCGCCGCCACCACGAGGATGACGATATCGGTGACCTTGGCGCCGCGCGCGCGCATGGCCGAGAACGCCTCATGGCCGGGCGTGTCGAGGAAGGTGATTCGCTCGCCCGACGGCAGCGCAACCTGATAGGCGCCGATATGCTGGGTGATGCCGCCGGCTTCGTGGGCCGCGACAGTGGTCTGGCGGATCGCATCCAGAAGCGACGTCTTGCCATGATCGACATGCCCCATGACGGTGACCACGGGCGGGCGCGGGCGCATCTCCTCCGGCCGATCGACGTCGCCGCGAATGCCGACCTCCACATCGGACTCGGCCACGCGGCGCATCTTGTGACCGAACTCGTTCACCAGCAGCTCCGCCGTGTCCGGGTCGACCACCTGGGTGATCGTCGCCATGACACCCATTTTCATGAGTGCCTTGATGACGTCAGCGCCGCGCGCGGCCATGCGGTTGGCGAGCTCGCCGACCGTGATCGATTCCGGGATGACTACTTCTCGCACAACCTTCTGCGGTCCGTTGCTCGCATCCTTCTGCCGCTGGCGTTCGCGTTCGCGGGCGCGGCGCATGGCGGCGAGGCTGCGCACCCGCATTTCTTCGACTTCGGCACCGAGAGCCTGGGTAACCGTGATCTTGGCCGACCGGCGCCGGGGCTCGTCGCGCCGGGTCGGGCTGCCCGGACGCTTCGCCTGCTCGGCGCGCGCGCCGCGATGGCCGCGTTCGTCGGCGTCCGTATCCGCGACCGCCGCACCCGGTTGTGGCGCCCGGGCGACCATAACCCCATCCGGTCGCGAGGGCGCGGTCTCGGGATGCTTTGCCGCCTCCTGCTCCCGCAGGCGCGCCGCCTCCTCGGCCCGGCGATGGGCTTCCTCACCGGCCTTGCGCTGCTCTTCGGTCTCGGCGGCGCGCAGCGCCGCGATCTCGATTTCCTCCGGCGACTTGACCGGCTCCGGCTCGGCAGGCTCGGGCTCGGGCCGCGAAACAACCGTCTCCGACTCCACGGTCTCCGGCTCGGTGGGAAGCGGATGATCGAATGCCTCCGGCGGGCGCGCCTTCAGCGCCCGCTCGCGCGCCGCCCGTTCCTCCTTCGACAGCCGGCTGATGGCGCGCTCGTCCCCGAGCGGCGGCTGCAACTTGGCCTCGGCCTCGATATGGACCATTTGGCCGGCGGCATCCTGGGTAAAGGTGCGCTTGCGCTTCACCTCCACGGTCACGGTCTTGGAGCGACCATGCGAGAAACTTTGCCGTACCTGGCCGCTCTCGACCGTCTTCTTGAGTTCGAGCCGCCCGGGACGCGCAAGGGTCAGCTTCGGCTGTTCCGTCTCCGTCGTCTTCGTCATGCCTTGCTTATCCCCGACCTTGCTCCAACCCCGCCCCTGACACCCCAAAGGCGCCCTGCCTCGGCCGCCAGACGCTTGGCGAGCCGTCCGGGCGCCACGCCCACATGCACCGCGTGGGACATGCCGAACACCGCACCCAGTTCCGCCGCCGTGAAGAGGTCGATCGCCGCAATGGCGGACCGACCCCCCGCAATCCCGCGGCGGGCGACCGGCGCGCCGTCGCTCGCCTCGATCAGCAGCGCCACCTGGCCGCGCGCCTTGGCCGCGCGCACCCGCTCAAAGCCCGCCACCGCCTGGCCGGCGCGGCGTGCCATGCCCATCAGGCCGAGACAGCTATCGGCCAGCCCCTTCTCGACCCGTGTCAGCAGGTCGTCCGGCACGCGGATCGACGCCTTCGCGGCCCGGGCGAACAAATGGCGTTCGACGGCCCGCCGCAGCATTGCCTGGTCCGCCTTCACCCAAAGGCCGCGTCCCGGCAGGCGCTCGGCCAGGTCCGGGACCAGTGTCGCGCCGGGGCCGACGACGAAACGGATGAGCGCGTCCCGGTCGCCCACGGCGCCGCTCGCTATACATCGCCGCTCGGGGTCATGGCGCTCGGCGTCGTGCCGCCCGGCCCTGCCGCGTTGCCGGTCCACCCGGGCATCGGTAGCGAAAGTCATGTGCATGCGCGTCAAGCGTGTCCCGTCGCCTTGGCGGCCGGCTCGCCCTGGTCGGCAAACCAGTGCGCGCGCGCCGCCATGATGATCGTGTTTGCCGCGTCCTCGTCGAGCGGGCTTGCGATCAAGACCTTGCGCAAGGCGGCCTCGTCAAGCGATCCCATGTCCTCGAGCGACTTAGCCTCGCGGTGGGGAATGACCAGGAAGCGCAATTCCTCACCCGCGAGATCGGCCAGATCGTCGAGCGTCTTCACGCCCTGCTCGCCGAGTGCGACTACCATGGCGGGCGTCAGGCCGCCGACCGCGACCAGTTCGTCGCTCACGCCCAACTCGAGCCGGCGATTGGCGAGCCGCTCGTTCTCATGCTGCAAGAAATCCTGTGCTCGGCGCCGCAATTCGTCGGCGAGGTCTTCGTCGAATCCTTCGATGTCGATCAGCTCCGCGCGCGGCACGAAGGCCACGTCCTCGACCGAAGCAAAGCCCTCAGTCACCAATAGATGGGCGATCACATCGTCAATATCAAGCGCATCGACGAACATCTGCGAGCGCGAGCGGAACTCTTCCTGGCGCCGCTCCGACTCCTCGCTTTCGGTCATGATATCGATCGACCAGCCGGTAAGTTGCGATGCCAGCCGAACATTTTGGCCCCGGCGGCCGATCGCCAGGCTCAGTTGCTCGTCGGGGACCACGACGTCGATGCGATGGTCGTCCTCGTCGATCACAACTTTCGCGACTTCCGCCGGGGCCAGCGCGTTGACGACGAATGTCGCCGGATCCTGGGACCAAGGGATGATGTCGATCTTTTCGCCCTGCAATTCCGCGACGACGGCCTGGACGCGGCTGCCCCGCATCCCGACGCAAGCGCCCACCGGGTCGATACTCGAATCATTGGACATCACGGCGATCTTGGCCCGGCTGCCGGGATCGCGCGCCGCCGCCCTGATTTCGATGATGCCGTCATAGACTTCGGGCACTTCCTGGGCGAAGAGCTTCATCAAGAATTCCGGCCGCGTCCGCGACAGCGAGATTTGCGGACCGCGCGACTCCTCGCGAACTTCGTAGATATAGGCGCGCACCCGCTCGTTGCGACGGAAATGCTCGCGTGGCAAGGTCTCGTCCCGGCGTAGCACCGCCTCGGCGCGGCTCAAATCGACGATGACGTTGCCGAACTCCTGGCGCTTCACCAAGCCGTTCACGATCTCGCCAACCCGGTCGACATATTCCTTGTACTGCCGCTGACGCTCCGCGTCGCGCACGCGCTGGACGAGCACCTGTTTCGCGGTCTGGGCGGCGATGCGGCCAAAGTCGATCGGCGGCAAGCTGTCCTCGAGGACGTCGCCCACGCCGGCGTCGGGCTTGATGCGCCGGGCGCCCTCGACCGTCAGTTGGGTCGTCTCGTTCTCCACCGCCTCGACGACCTCGCGGAAACGGGCGAGATGCACGTCGCCCGTCTTGCGGTCGATCGCCGCGCGAATATCGTGCTCATGGCCATATTTCGAGCGCCCGGCCTTCTGGATCGCCTGCTCCATGGCTTCCAAGACTTCTTCGCGGTCGATCCCCTTTTCACGCGCCACGCTCTCGGCAACTTGCAGGAGTTCGGGACCTTGGAGCTGTAGAACCATCGCGGGGTCATCTCCACTAATGTCGCGTGCCGGCGGCAGCCAGCAGTTCGTCCGTCAGCACAAGCTTGGCGTTCTGGATCGCCTCGAACGGCAGGCTGAGTTCGCCGTCACCGAGCCTGAGCGATACTTGGTCGCCCTGGATCCCGACAATTCGGCCGCGTAAGCGCCGCCGCTCGCCGATCGGCCGCGTCAACTCGACCCTGGCTTCAAACCCGGCGAAGCGCACATAGTCCTCGCGCCGGGTCAGCGGCCGGTCGATACCCGGCGAGGAAACTTCCAACACATAGGTGCCGGCAATCGGATCGGCGACGTCCAGGAGTGCCGAGACGGCGCGACTGATCTCGGCACAGTCGTCCACCGTCATGGCGCGCCGGTCCTTGCGCTCGACCATGACCTGAAGCACGAGTTGTCCGCGACCGCCCTGGCGGATGCGCACGATCTCGTAGCCCATGCCGTCTATCGCGGGCCCGATCAAGGTTTCGATAGTTCGCTCCTTGTCCATGCCTTGCGCCGCCGCCTCGGGCGCCGGGGCGGGCTCCCGCCACCGGGTCCGCCCAGGCCCACCGACCCAAAACCTGACGTGGGGCACGCCCGACAACAAAAGGTGGGCATACGCCCACCCCATTTCACCGGTCCGTGGTCTGAGGTTGATGTAACTCTGTCGCGAATATAGCCGGTTAAGCCACCGCTTCAAGCAGTTTCGTGGGCGGAGCCCGGAACCCGCCGGCGCTCGAAGCTGAGATAATTGGGTGGCCGGCCCGCCTTGACGGCCTTGGCCTCGTAACGGGTTTGCGGCCAATCCAGGGGGCGCGAGCGCCAGTCCGAGGGCCGCTCGGCCAGCCAGAAAAAGTCCGGATGGGACAAGGTTTCGACCAGGATCCAGCGCAGATAGTCGACATCGTCCGTGGCGATCCTGAGTTCCGCCCCGGGGCGCATCGCCCGTGCCAGCCCATCGAGCGTCGACCGGCTGACGAGGCGGCGCTTGTGATGGCGCGCCTTGGGCCAGGGGTCGGGGAACAGGATGAAGACTCGACCAAGACTGGCGGGCGTCAAGGATGCAATCAATGGGCGTGCGTCGTCGGGAAGGATGCGGACGCGTCCCGACCGTTCGCCCGCCAGTCGCGACAGTAGATGGGCGACGCCGTTGAGGTAGGGTTCGCAGCCGATCAGGCCGACCCCGGGATGGGCCGAGAGCTGAGCCTCCAGATGCTCGCCCGACCCGAAGCCAATTTCCAACCAGACATCCGCAACAGGCTCATCGAACCAGCTTCCAGGGTCAATCAGGCCCGAGCTTTCGAGGACGATCAGCCTCTCCGGCAGGGCCACCGCCAGCAGCCGGGCCATGCCCGGACGCAGCGCCCGGCCGCGCCGGCGGCCATAGAGCTTGGTGTGAAAACCCCATGTGGCGGGCATCGATCCCGCCCCCGGGGTCAGGACATGGCCGCCTTGAGGGCCTCCACGAGGTCGGTGCGTTCCCAGGAAAAGCCGCCATCGGGATCGGGATCGCGGCCGAAATGGCCGTAGGCGGCGGTGCGCTCATAGATTGGCCGGCTCAGCTTGAGATGCTCGCGGATGCCGCGCGGTGACAGATCCATGATCTGGGGCACGACCCGCGCGAGCTTCGCCTCGTCCACATGGGCCGTGCCATAGGTTTCGACGTAGACCGAGAGCGGCTTGGCAACGCCGATGGCATAGGCCACCTGGATGGTACAGCGGTCGGCAAGGCCGGCGGCCACGACGTTCTTCGCCACATAGCGCGCGGCATAGGCGGCCGACCGGTCGACCTTGGTCGGATCCTTGCCGGAAAAGGCGCCACCACCATGGGGCGAAGCACCGCCATAGGTATCGACGATGATCTTGCGCCCCGTGACACCCGTGTCGCCGTCGGGCCCGCCAATCACGAAACGGCCCGTTGGGTTCACATAGAACTCGTCCTCGCCGCACATCCAGGCTTCGGGCAACACGTTCACCACATGCGGGCGGACGATCTCGCGCACCTGCTTCTGCTCCAGATGGGCGTCATGCTGAGTCGAGACCACGATCGAGGCCGCGCGAACCGGGACGCCATTGCGATATTCGAGCGTCACCTGGCTCTTCGAATCCGGGCCGATACCGGGTGCGGCGCCAGAATGGCGCGCCTCGGCGAGCGAGCGCAGGATGGCGTGCGCGTAATAAATGGGCGCCGGCATCAATACCGGCGTCTCGCGGCAGGCGTAGCCGAACATCAAGCCCTGGTCGCCGGCGCCCTCATCCTTGTTGCCGGTGGCATCCACGCCCATGGCGATGTCGGACGACTGGGAATGGACGTAGATCTGCACCCGCGCCTTCTTCCAGTGGAACCCCTCCTGCTCGTAGCCGATGTCGCGCACGCACTGCCGCGCCACGTCTTCGAGACGTTCCGGGGTGATCGAGGCGGGACCGCGAACCTCGCCCGCCAGCACGATCCGGTTGGTGGTGACCAGTGTTTCGACGGCGACACGGGCGTTCGGCTGGGCGGTGAGATAGGTATCGACGATGGCGTCGGAAATTCGATCGCAAATCTTGTCGGGATGGCCTTCCGACACGGATTCGCTGGTGAACAGATAGTCTTTCAGTGTCACGCTTGCCCCCCCGAACGACGGCCCCGGAGGCCGCCCTAAAGCCAAGGAAAACAGCCGCGCGGGCGACCACGCGCACTTGTGCAGGCCCCGGTCGATGACGTCAAGCGGCTTCGCCGCCCGGGGTCAAGCGGCTTCGCCGCCCGGGGGTCAAGCAGCTTGGCCGACCCGCAACCCTGCCGCGCCGCCCGCTATTCCTCGGCCGCTTCGCCGCCGTGACCCAGGGACTTGATCAGGTCGAGCAGCCGGCGCCGGACCGCGGGGTCGCTGATCGCGTAATAGGCCCGCGCCAACACCAGTGTCTCACGCTTCGACATGGTATCGGCCTCATAGGTGCCCGCCGCCTCGGACATGCCGGTGCCGCCAGCCCCGCCTCGGACAACCTCCGGTGCGCCCTCGAAGAAATAGGCGATCGGAACGTCCAAGACCCGACTGAGTTCGAAGAGGCGGCCAGCGCCGACGCGGTTCGCGCCGCGCTCGTACTTCTGCACCTGCTGAAATGTCAAATCCAGGGCTTCGCCCAACTTCTCCTGGCTCATGCCAAGCAGCGTACGCCGCTGCCGGATACGGGCGCCGACGAACACATCCACCGCATTCGGGCCGCCGCGGGTCTTCCGCGGCTTAACTTTTTCAGCCTGATACTCCACGCTCTCTCCTCCCGACCAGTTGGCGCCGATGACTCGGAAATTCGTTCAAGTTCCGCGATAAATACCGTACCTCATGGGCGATCTTTTCGCAACCAAGAGACGAGCGTCAGAATCAAAAAACCCGGGGCCAACACCCAATCTCCCCACCGCCCATAGACCGTCGATCCCGGCAGCGCCCGCGGCAGCGCCGTGTCGAGCACGCCGCTCTGGTTGAGCGCCAAGCGCGCCAACACCCGGCCATAACCATCGATCACGGTCGAGATACCGGTATTTGCCACTCGAAGCAAAGGCAATCCTTCTTCGATGGCGCGAATACGGGCAATCTCCAAATGCTGGTACGGCCCGGAACTGTTGCCGTACCACGCATCATTGGTGATGTTGAGCAGCCATTGCGGGCGATTATCGGGGTCGGTCACGGCACCGGGAAATATCACCTCGAAACAAATCAGCGGCGAGAACGGCGGCAGACCCACGACATCGAGGGTCCGGGGCCCCGAGCCCGGCGAAAAGTCGACGCCACCGGGGACGATCTTCTCAATCGGCAACATTCCGCGCCAGGGCACATATTCGCCGAACGGCACCAGGTGGAACTTGTCGAACGCCGCCACGACCCGGCCCCGGTCGTCCACCGCGAGGAGGCTGTTCCATGCTCGAAAACTCGCACCCGCGCCCGCGGCGCGCGGCGCGCCGGTCAGGATCGCACCCCCTTGCGGCGTCACCTGGGCCATCGCCGCCAGCGCTTCCGGCTCGGCGGTAAGATTGAACGGCACGGCGGATTCCGGCCAAATGACATGGCTTATCCGGTCATGGCCGGGTGCCGCCGTGAGTTCGAGCAAACGGCGGAATATCCGGGCGCGCTCTTCGGGCTGCCATTTCAGGTTCTGAGACACGTTCGGCTGGATGAGGCGCAGGGTCACACCCGCGACAAATTCGGATTCGCCAAATGCCAGGCGCAACGCGCCTCCCAGCCAGAGCAGCAGGACCAGGGGGAGGAAAAGTGCCACCGGCCAGATTGCAGCCGCGCCCACGCTTCGACCGGCGCTTGCCGGCGCGCCGGCAAGCGCCGCCGGCGACGCCGCCAGCGCCACCGTGAACAGGCCAAGGCCGTAAATGCCGACCAGCGCCACGCCCTGTAGCATGGCGTCGGAGAACGCCCAAACATGGCCGGCCAGATTCCAGGGAAAGCCGGTCAGCACATGACCGCGCAGCCACTCGACCAGACCCCAGATCAATGCGAAGGCGAAGATCCGGCGTGGACCTCGGGGTGCCAGCCAGTATTGAACCAGGGCGGCGAGCGCCGGGAAAACGCCGAAGACGGCCGGCAGCCCGGCGGCCGTGAACGGCACCAACCAGAGGAACCGCTCCGGGTCGACCAGCAGGGCATTGGCAATCCAATAGAGCCCCGCGAGAAAGTAGCCGAAACCCCAGCACCAGCCGATGCCGAAGGCGGCCCGCCCGGAGCGGCTGGAGTCGATCAGCCAGACGAGGCCGGTGATCGCGACGGCGTAAAGCACCAGGGCGAAGACCGGCGCCATCGCCGCCGCCCCGCAGATGCCGAGGAGCATGGCAGCAAGCGCGCGGCGCCAGCCCACGAGGCCGAAGACGCGCGCCCCGATCCAGCCGACACCAAGCCGGGCGTCTACCACCGGCGGATCAGTCCGCGGCCGCGGCCGGCGAGGTCGGTATGTTGCGGATGCGCAGGCGGCGGATGCGGCGCGGGTCGGCGTCGATCACCTCGAACTCCATGCCCGACGGATGCGGGATGATCTCGCCCCGGCCGGGAACCCGCCCGACCAGTCCCGAGACGAGGCCCCCCAGCGTATCGACTTCCTCGCGTTCCTCGGCGCCGAGCACCGGTCCGACGCGGCTCTCGAACGCCTCGAGGGTGGTGCGCCCATCGGCGATCATGGTGCCGTCGGGACGCACCGTCAGCCGGGGTGCCTTGGCGACATCGTGTTCGTCCTCGATCTCGCCGACAATCTCCTCCACCAGATCCTCGATGGTGGCGAGGCCGTCGATGCCGCCATACTCGTCGACCACGAGCGCGATATGGATGCGCGCGAGCCGCATCTGCAACAACAGGTCGAGGGGCCGCATGGACGGCGCCGCGAACAAGAGCTTGCGAACCAGCGACTCGAGCGCGGGCGGCGGCGAGGCGCGCGCATAGGGCAGGACATCTTTCACATGCACCATGCCGATCACATCGTCGAGATGGCCGCGATAGACGGGCAGGCGCGAATGATGGGTACGGCTCATCACCTCGATGACTTCGAAGAGCGGCGTCGCCGCTTCCACCGCGACGATGTCGGCACGCGGCACGCTGACATCCTCAACCGTGATATCGCGGAGCTTCAGAATGTTCGACAGCAGTGCCCGTTCGGCGGCCACGGCGGTTTCCTCACCGGGCTCGCCATGTTCGATCAGTTCCTCGATGGTCTCGCGGAGCGTGGCCTCGCCACTCCTGGGCCGCCTGAGGCGCCGCCACAAATCGTGCCATCGGCCGCGGCGGGTACCGGGGTCATTGCCGGGGGGTTTCGCCGAACTAGGACCGCCATCCGGGTCGTTCATGGTCTCCTTGGCGCCGCCCGGGTGCCCTCCCAATAGGGGTCGGCGATCGCCAGGCAGGTCAACACCGCGACCTCGGTCGCCTCCATGCGCCGCGCTTCAGCCGCCGTCCCATGATCGAAGCCAAGCAAATGCAGGACGCCGTGGATCACCAGGTGCGAGACATGGGCAGCGGGCGTCTTACCTTGGCTCCGGGCTTCGGCGAGGATCGTTTCGACCGCCAGCACCACGTCGCCCAGTTGCAAGGGTGCGCCTACCGGCCGAACCGCGTCGCCGGCCGGAAAGGCCAGCACGTTGGTTGGCTTGTCGTGGCCGCGAAAGGCGTGGTTCAGCCGCCTGAGGGTGGCATCGTCGGCCAGGATGATGGCAAGTTCGCAAGCCGCCGGCGGGCGGGCGACCGTGAGCGCCGAGCGTGCCGCGCGTCGGCAGAGCGCACGCACACCCGGGACCGCCCGCCGCCAATCGGGTGCGGTGATGCGAATGCCTATGTCCGGGTCCGGGTTCATCGTTCCGGCACCTTGTCCGCCGCAGACTCGCGGGCCTCGTGACGGTCATAGGCGCGCACGATGCGGGTCACCATGGCGTGGCGCACCACGTCGCGTTCGCCAAACTTGACGACACCCACGCCGGCCACGCCGTCCAAGACATCGAGCGCCACACCGAGACCGGAGCGCACACCCTTGGGCAGGTCGATCTGCGTCATATCGCCCGTCACCACCATGCGGGAGCCTTCGCCGAGCCGCGTGAGAAACATCTTCATCTGGGTCGGCGTCGTGTTCTGTGCCTCATCCAGAATGACGAACGAATGGGCCAGTGTGCGTCCCCGCATGAAGGCGAGCGGCGCCACCTCGATCTCGCCATTGGTGAGGCGGCGAATCACCTGGTCCACGGGCAACATATCGTGCAGCGCGTCATAGAGCGGGCGGAGATAAGGATCGACCTTTTCCTTCAGGTCGCCCGGCAGAAAGCCGAGCCGTTCGCCGGCCTCGACCGCGGGACGCGACAGGACGATCCGGTCGACCTTGCCCTCCGCCATCATGGCCACCGCCGCGGCAACGGCGAGATAGGTCTTGCCGGTGCCGGCGGGCCCAAGCCCGAACACCAGATCATGGCCGCGCATGGCCGCGATATAGGCCGCCTGACCCGGCGAGCGCGGCACGATCAGGCGCTTGCGCGTGCGGACCATGAGATCGGCTTCGATCGGCGCCTGGCCGCCGGCGGCCGCCAGCTTGAGGGCACCCTCGACGTCGGCCGTCTCCACGGCCAAGCCGCGCCGCAGACGATCGTACAATAGATTGAGGGCACTCTCTGCCGCGCGGGTGGCGGACGGCGGACCACTGATGGCCAGGCGATTGCCGCGCGAGACGAGGGAAACGCCCAGATCGGCCTCGATGCGGGCAAGATGGCGGTCATGCTCGCCAAAGAGCAGTGGCAGCAAACTGTTGTCCTCGAACTCGAGGAAGACCTGCTCGCCCGCGGCGGTGTCTAGCGCGTGGTTCACGCCGTCACCCGTTCGCTCGCATGCGCAACCGGAACCCCCGCCAGGCCGCGGGCATCGCTCGCCGTGATGCGGAGTTCGATCGTCGAACCGATGGCGCCGACGGGTGCCGCCGTACGCACGGCCTGCAAATAGGGGCTGCGCCCGACCATTTGACCCGGCCGCCGGCCCGGCCTCTCCACGAGCACGGGCATGGTTTGCCCAACGCTTTGGCGATTGAACGCGGCCTGCTGCGAGTCCAATAAGATTTGCAGGCGTGCCAGGCGATCGGCCTTGACCGACTCGGGCACCTGCCCGTCCATGAGCGATGCCGGCGTGCCCGGCCTTGGGCTGTATTTGAACGAGTAGGCCTGGGTAAATCCGATCTCGCCAACGAGCGCCAGAGTCTGCTCGAAGTCCGCCTCGCTTTCGCCCGGAAAACCGACGATGAAGTCCGACGAGAGCGCGATATCCGGCCGGGCCGCGCGCAGACGCCGAACGAGCCGGCGATAATCGTCGCCCGTATGGCGGCGGTTCATCGCCCGCAAAATGCGATCGGCGCCCGACTGCACCGGCAGATGCAGATAGGGCATCAGCATGGGCACGTCGCGGTGGGCCGCGATCAGCCTGTCGTCCATGTCGGCGGGATGAGATGTGGTGTAACGCAGGCGCGTCAGTCCCGCGATCGGGGCTAGTGCCGAAATGAGGCGGTCGAGGCCCCATGGCGCGCCATCCGGGCCCTGGCCCCGATAGGCATTAACGTTCTGGCCGAGCAGCACGATCTCCCTGGCGCCGCCCCGGACCAGTTGCGCTGCCTCGGCCAGGACTTGCGCCACGGGCCGCGAAAATTCCGCGCCCCGCGTATAGGGCACGACACAAAAGCTGCAGAATTTGTCGCAGCCTTCCTGGACCGTGAGAAACGCCGAGATCGTCTGCCCGCCATCGCGCGCCGGCAAATGGTCGAACTTGGCCTCGACCGGAAAGTCGGTCGCCACGCGACCGGCGCCGCCCGTCTCCGCCCGTTCCATGCGCGCCACCAGCTCCGGCAGCCGGTGATAGGTTTGCGGCCCCAGCACCATATCGACATAGGGCGCGCGACGCAGGATCTCCGCGCCTTCGGCTTGCGCGACACAGCCCGTAACGGCGATGAACATGCGCCCGCCGCCCGCCGCCCGCGCCTCCTTGTGCCGACGCAAGCGGCCGAGTTCGGAGAACACCTTCTCCGATGCCTTCTCACGGATATGACAGGTGTTGACGATGATGAAGTCGGCGCCGTCGGGGACGCTCACCGGCCGATAACCGAGCGGCGCCAGGACTTCCGTCATGCGCGCGGAGTCGTAGACGTTCATCTGGCAGCCGTAAGTCTTGACGAAGACGGTCTTCACCAACGCCGTTCCGCCCGGGCGCTCGCGCCCAATATCCTGCCCCTCGCTCATTTCAATGGGCACAACCTGCGCGGTACGCATCACGCCTGTCAAGCCGCCGCCACCGGCGCCAGGCGGCGGCCGGTCAGCGCCCGGGCGACACCGACCGCGACGACCTGATGGGCATGGCCGGCCAAGGCGCGCCTGGAGCCGCATTCGGGCACGGTGACGGGCGGGTGAAATTCGACGACCACCAACAGCCGGCCGAGACCCGCCAGGGTCCAGAGGTGGCCACCAAGATCCATGTCGCCATACCAGGCCACGAGCGGGCGAAGTGCGTAGCCAAGCGGCATGCCATCGAGCCCGGCATAGGTCACCGAAACGGGCTGAACCAGGACCGGGTTGCCGCCAATTCGACGTTCCGCCACGCTGAACAGCGCACTCTTGAACGGCAGCACCCGGTTGCCGTCGTTACTGGTGCCTTCCGGGAAGAGAATCAGATTGTCGCCCGCTTCCAAGCGTTTCAGGAGGGCGTCGCGCTGTGTTGCCGTGCTGCGCGCGCGGCGATCCACCAGGACGGACCGTTGCAACCTGGCGAGCGTGCCGAAGAAGGGCCAATCCGCGACTTCCGTCTTGGCGACGAAGGATGCCGGCACCAGGCCGCCCAGCACGATGATGTCGAGATAGCTGCTGTGATTGGCGACGAACAGCGTCGGGCGCGCCGGCGACACGATGCCATGGGTCTCCACCTCGATCCCGAGCAAGCGCCAGCAAGACCGGTGGTAGAAGCGGGGCAGGCGCTCCGCCAAGCGCAAGCCGAAGGCGACCGCGAACAATTGGACCGGAATGAGCAGCAGCGTCCACGCCAGATAGACCAGCAGGCGGCGGCCGGCGCGCCACGTCGAATTCATGTTTCTACTCGACTTTGCGCGACGGATCGTGGCGACGGTAATGCTCGAGATATTTGCCGGTCACCCAATCGGTCTTCACCACGATACAGACGTCGATCGTATTGAATTGATGGTCGATCACCGCGCCGTCGCCCACGAAGGCCCCGACCCTCAAATACCCCTTGATCAGGGGCGGCATCGCCATTAGAGCCGCCTTGTGGCCGATCGCTTCGGCTGGCCGGAGCGCCATGTCGACATAACGCCCCCTGACCGCCTTCGGCCGGATCGGCGGCGGCGCCAAATGGTTGTAATAGAGGTAGCTGAGCGGCAAGGCGTGGGCCTCGGGATCGGTGCCCGGGAAGCTGGCGCAGCCGAACATCAGCGCGATATCGTAGGCGAGCACATACTGGGCAATTCCGCGCCAGAGCAACTGCATGGTGGGTTGTCGGCGATGCGCCTCGTCGACGCAGGACCGGCCGAGTTCCAGGACCTCCTGGCGACCGCGCAGCAGCTTGCGGATATTATATTCCTCGGCCGAGTAGAACTGGCCGACTTCGGCCGCCGCGGGCCGGCGAATCAATCGGTAGGTGCCAACCACGGCGCCGACACCCCCGCCATGATCGATCACCAACAAATGATCGCAGTGTCGGTCATAAGCGTCGAAATCGCGGCGCGCGATCGCCATTTCGGTCGTGGGTCTTGCCCCCATGCCTTCATAGAAAACCCGATAGCGCAACGCTTGCGCGGCGTCGATGTCGCTCGCCGTCTCGGCCAGGCGTACTTCAAGGTCGCCGGCGCGCAAACTCACAATGGGGCCGGTCGGTTCCGCCGGCTGCTGCCGCTTCAAGATCGGGCGGAAGAACGGGATGACGATACCACGCTGGCCTTGCGGCCGGATCTTCATCCAGCTACGCGTCCGCCGAAGCGCGCGTCTCAGGGGAAACGCCATGACGATTTGTACACGCCTCCCGAACCAAACGCCCCATGCCGTGCCCGGCACGCCCTGGCTAGGCCAGCTAGGTTACACCGGCGTTACGCTCGCTAACGTGCGTACCGCCCGCCGCCGGCAATTCTTTTGTCGCCGGTTCGGTCGATTGGCAATGATAGACGAAACTACCCCACCCGCCTACACCCCGCCTACACAATGCGGCACCGGGGCGCCGGGCGGCCGGCTCCTCTCAGAGCGCGACTTTGCGGCGCCGGGCGCGAGTCCCGAGGCCGATTTTCTTGGCGAGATTGCTCCGCTGCTTGGCGTAATTGGGCGCCACCATCGGATAATCCGCGCCGAGACCCCAGCGCTCGCGATAATCCTCGGGTGTCATGTCGTAGGCCGTCTTGAGGTGCCGCTTCAGCATTTTCAGCCTCTTGCCATCCTCGAGACAGATGATGAAGTCGGGCGTCACCGACTTCTTGATCGGTACCGCCGGTTGCGGCCGTTCCGCACCGGCGGCCGGGATTGATCCGACGGCGGACAAGGTCTTGAAGACCTGCTGAATCAATTCCGGCAGATCTGCGACGGTGACCGAATTGTTCGAGACGTGAGCCGCCACGATCTCGGTCGTGAATTCAAGCAGTTCCTTGGGATTCGATAGCGGTTCGGCCATGGTGGGGGAGTCCTTCGCCCGATGATTCGTGTGTTCCACTTCATTCCATATAATGGAGAAATTGACTGCCATCAACTGTGAATCTACTTTATGGGCGCAATATCATCAGGAATGGCAAACGAATTGTCCGAATACTTCCTCGACATCACGACTCAAGTCTGCCCGATGACCTTCGTGCGCACCAAGCTTCTGGTCGAGCGCATGGCGCCGGGCGAGACGGCCGAGGTGCGCCTCAAGGCCGGCGAGGCGCTTGAGAACGTGCCGCGATCGCTCCGCGAACTGGGCCACGAGATTGTCGAGATCGTGCCCGAGGCGACCCGGCCCGACGTCTATCGCCTCACCGTGCGCAAGCATTAAGGAGCGGCCGCCCGGTCAAATATCGCGCGCCATGACCAGGGCGTCGACGGCCGGACCGGCGCTCCGCCGGTAATAACCGGCGCGCCGGCCGACGGCGGCCAGGCCCGCGCCGCTGTACAGGGCATGGGCGGGCAAATTATCCTCGGCCACCTCCAGATAAAGCCGCCGGCAGCCGCGCCGCCCGGCCTCGCCGAGTGCGGCGGCGAAGAGGCGGCGGCCGATGCCGTTCCGGCGCGCTTCCGGCCGCACCGCCAGGTAGAAGATCTCCGCCTCGTCCGCGACCACCCGAGCGAGGATGAAACCGGCCGACCCATATTTGCCGGGTGCCAGAAAGCCGAACGCGCCGGGCATGGCGAGCAGCGTGGCAATGGCCGCCCTGCTCCAACGTTCGCCGTCTTGGACCGCCGCCCCGTGTACGGCCGCCGCCGCGTCCACCCCCGCTTCGCCCAGGGGAATGAGGTCGATCATGGCCGTAGTTTGCCACCCAAGAGCGCCGGGGTCGCTTCGGGGGGCCGGAGATAGAGCGGCGCCGGCATGTCCGCCGGCGCGCCGCGCGCCAGGCGCTCCGCCGCCAAAGCCGCCAAGCGGCGGGCGTCCGGCGCCACCGCCGGCGACAGCGTCACCGACCAGCCCCCGGCCACCAGACCTGGCGCCACCAGCGCCTGGGCATCGCCCGCGAGCGTCACCGGGCCGAGAGCCAAGAGGCGGCCCGCATCGTCCGGCGCCAGGACGCGACCATCGCCCATCGGCCGCAAGGCCGCATCGAATGCCTGTGCGTACACATCGCGCCGGTGCGTGTCGATGAGGACCAGAACCGCGCCCGGCGTGGGGATTGCCTCCCGGGCGCTCGCGGCCAACACTTCGAAGGTAGTGACGCCAATCAGCGGCAGGCGGCTCGCGAGCGCCATGCCACGGGCCGCCGCGAGCCCGGCGCGGAGCCCGGTGAACGAGCCCGGGCCGACCGTGACGGCGAGGCCGTCGAGGTCCGTGAAATGCTGGCCGGCGTCCGCCAGCACCGCGCGGACCATCGCCAAGAGCGCCTCGCTCTGGCCGCGCGCCATGGCCTGGGCGCGACTCGCCTCGATCTGGCTATCGCACCAAATCGCCGCCGAACAGCCCGCCAATGCCGCGTCGAAGGCGAGGATGCGCACCTATGCGCTTGAGCCCCGATGCTTCTCAACCGACCGGACGGACCTCGGAAATTTCCGGAATATAGTGCTTGAGCATATTCTCGATGCCCATTTTCAGGGTCGCGGTCGAACTCGGGCAGCCGGAGCACGCACCCTGCATGTGCAGATAGACGATCCCCTCCTCATACCGCCTAAAGACGATATCGCCGCCATCCATGGCCACGGCCGGGCGTACCCTTGTATCGAGCAACTCTTTGATTTGGGTGACAATTTCGCTATCTTCGCCGGCCTCGGCCGGCACCTCCTCGGAGGCCACCAGAACCGGCCGGCCCTGGGTGAAGTGGTCCATGATCGCGCCCAAAATCTCCGGCTTCAGCACATACCAGTCGCGGTCGGGCGTCTTGCTGACCGTAATGAAATCGGCGCCGAAAAAGACGCGGCTCACCCCCTCGATGTCAAAGAGCGCGAGTGCCAGAGGCGAACGCGCCGCCGCCGACGCCTGGTCGAAATCCGCATTGCCGTCCGGCGCCACCGCCACACCCGGCAAGAACTTCAGCGTCGCCGGGTTCGGCGTCTGCTCGGTCTGGATGAACATGCCTGTTTCTCCCAATTACGGAGTAAATTGCTACACTATCGCAAGATGGCCCGCCGACCGACCGCTGTCAAGCGCGGCCGGCCCCGTAATAGAGCATGACCGTGTGCTTGGCCTCGCCGAAGAACAGCCAGCGCTCGACCGCCACACCGAGTGCCGCCGACAGTGCCGCCAACACGGCGAGTGCCAGGCCCGCACCGCCTGCGCCCAGGGAATTGGCCCAAAGCACGCCGAGCGAGAGGGCAAAGGGCATGGCGAATCCGGCCAGTTCCGCGATTCGCCTGAGCTTGGCCGCATGCTTGCGAGCAAGCTGGAAGCCCATCTCCTTCAAGAGGTAATTCTCTTCCGTGTGGGGTGCATCGAGGAGGCGAACGGCGCCGATCCGGCCGAGGCCCGTGGCGCTTGCCGGCGTGCTGGCGGCCGATGTGGTGTCGATGAACCGCCAATAGCCCCGCTTGGCGGCCCAACCGGCCGCAACCGCCAAAATGGCAACGCCGATGGCGGACCCGCCTTGCAAGGCGAAAAGATGCAGCAGAATATTGAGCAGCAGCGCCCCGGTCATGAGGGCGAGCAGCAGATAGCCCGGCACGACCCAGGCATTGCACCAGCGCTGCACGGGCTTGAGAGACGCGTAGATCATGCCCGTGCAATAGACGGTGGCTGCCGAAGCGACACTGGCGACGAGGCCGAACATCGCCCAGATGCCGTCGTTACGACCGAGGAACACCCAGCCGATCGCGAACAAGCCGGCCGGCACATAGGCCGCGAGTGCCATCACCCCCTCGCGCGAGAGCCACGATGTCCGCCATTGCGAGAGGGCGCGCCAAGCGCGCTCGGGATGGCCGAGATGGGCGGTGGATGCCAATAGGCCGGCGCTCACAAGGCCAAGGGCAAGTGCCAACGCCAGTAGGCCGAAACCGAACTCCGCCGGCAACAGACCGAAGGCCGCGAACAGGCCGAGCCACACTAGGAGGCCGTAACCGGCGCCGGTGAGAGTGGTGAAGATGATGACGGACGCGGCGGGGTGCATCGGCCGCTCAGCGCGAGAGTGCCCGGTCGACCCAGCGCAGCAGCGCCGACGCCGTGTCGATAGCAGCCGGCGCCAGCGGCTTGGCCGGGGGCAATGCCGGCCGCGAGCGCGGCGGGAGATATTTGTTGACCGGCTTGTAGTCCAGCTCGGGCATGAGATCGTAGCCGCCGCGCTCCCTGACCAGACGCGAGACGGCGGAATTGGGATCGCCCAGATCGCCGAAATGCCGGGCGTTCGCGGGGCAAGTGGAGACACAGGCCGGCACCCGATCGACCTCCGCCAGATTGGTGTTGTAGATGCGGTCGATGCAGAGCGTGCACTTCTTCATGGTGCCGCTGTCGTCGTCGAACTCGCGGGCACCATAAGGACAGGCCCAGGAACAGAGCTTGCAGCCGATGCAGGTCGCCTCGTTGACAAGGACGATGCCGTCCTCGGCGCGCTTGTAGGAGGCACCCGTCGGACAAACGGTGACGCAGGCGGGCGTCTCGCAATGCAGGCACGAGCGCGGGAAATGCACGGTGCGGCCGGCCGCTCCCTCGCCCGCCTCGAAGCTGTGGATGCGATTGAACCAGACCCCGGCGGCATCGGCGCCATAGGGGGCGGTGTCGGTTAAGGGTGCCATATGACCGCCGCTGTTCCACTGCTTGCAATTGACGGCGCAGGCGTGACAGCCGACGCAGGTATCGAGGTCGATGACGAGGCCGAGTTTCTTACCCGAATTGGCCGCCGGCAACGCGGTCATCGTCCCGCCTCACGGCGCCGGCGAAAGCTGGCACCATAGCGCAGCATCGCCGGCCGCTCGGCCACGCCCGGCACCAGCGCCAAGGTCGGCAGCGCCGGCTCGCTGGTCGCGTCGCCCGGCGCCACTTTTTCGAGACGCACGCGCAGATCGTACCAGGCGGCCTGGCCCGTAACCGGGTCGGCGTTCAACAGGCGGTCGCCCGCCGCATCGGCCGGCAACAGTTCGGAGATCAGATGGTTCAAGAGGAACCCCTTGCGCGCTTCCGCCGCCTCCGGGTCCAGGTTCCAGGCGCCGCTGCGCTTGGCCACCGCGTTCCAGGTCCAGACCGTGTCGGCGTTGACACCCTCCATCAGCTTTACCTGCACCTTGATCCGGCCATGGTGGCTCGTCACTTCCGCCCAATCGTCGTCAGCAAGGCCGAGCTTGGCGCCGAGCTTGGCATTCACATAGAGGCGATTGTGGCCGTGGATCTGGCGGAGCCAGGCATTCTGCGAGCCCCAGGAATGGTACATGGCCATGGGCCGCTGGGTGATCGCGTGCAAGGGATAGCGGGCCTGGTCGATCCGGCTCTCCTCGAAGGGCGCGTACCAGAAGGGCAACGGGTCGAAATATGTCCGGATGTGCTGGCGCCGGTCGTCCGGGGGCTGCACGGGTCCATGGCCGTCGGCCGCCAGGCGGAACTTCTGCATGACCTCGCTATAGAGCTGCAAGACGATGGGCTTGGCGTCCGGAATGAAGCCCATGCCCACCGCCCAATCGAGATAGGACCGGTTGGCATGCTTGAAATAGCGTTGCTCGGGCGCCAGTTCATGCTTCCAGAAGCAGCCATTGGCGACATAGCGCTGGAGCTGGTCGGGATTGGCTGCCCCCTTGCCATAAAGCGTGCCGTCCTTGCCGCGCCAGCCGGCAAGCGAGCCCACACCCGGCGTCCGCTCATGGCCCACCAGATAGTCGGCATAGCCAGCGGGAAACTTCGCGGTTCCATCGGCGTTGCTGAAGGCCGGCAGCCCGAGGCGATGCCCGAGCTCGATCAGCACGTCCTGAAAGGGGCGCACGTCGCGGTCGGGTGCGACCACGGGCTGGCGAATGGCGTCCCCCGGACCGTCGGCATTGGAGATCGGCCGGTCCAAGAGGGAGATGCAGTCCCAGCGCTCCAGATATGTCGTGTCGGGCAGCACCAGGTCGGCATAGGGCACCGTCTCGGAGAAGAAGGCGTCGCTGTAAATGATGTGCGGGATCTTGTATTCGCCGGTGGCCGGGTCGCGGTCGGTCAGCATGGCGAGTGTCCCGGCCACATTCATGGCCGAGTTCCAGCCCATATTCGCCATGTACATGAACAGCGTGTCGATCGGATAGGGATCGCCGGCATGGGCGTTGGCGATGACCATGTGCATGAGGCCGTGGGCGGCGATGGGTGCCTCCCAGGAAAACGCCTTGTCGATGCGCCGGGGCGTGCCGTCCGCCTCCACCAGCAAATCCTCGGGGCCGGTGACGAAACCGAGCGGCGGTCCGGCCATGGGCTTGCCCGCCTCGACCTGATGGGCGTGGCCGGCCGGCTTCGGCGCTGGCGGGATCGGCCGCGGGAAAGGCGGCTTGTAGCGGAACGAGCCGGGCACATCGATGGCGCCCAAGAGCATCTGCAAGAGATGCAGCGCCCGGCAGGTATGGAAGCCATTGGAGTGGGCGGAGATGCCGCGCATGGCGTGCACGCTGACCGGCCGGCCGATCATCTGGTCGTGGCGGCGGCCGGCCCAGTCGACCCAGGCGACGTCGAGCACCACCGGCGTCTCGAATGCCACATGGGCGAGCTCGGCGGCGATACGCCGGATCGCGTCCGCGGCAACACCCGTTGCCTCGGCCACCCGGTCGGGCGCGTAAGCGGGATCCAGATAACGCGCCGCCATGAGCTGGAAGGCCGGCACCGCCTTGCGGCCATCGGCGAGCTGGAATTCGCCAGCCAGCGCCGGCTGGACATTGGCGACGAGCGCGCTCGCGAGCCGGCCCGTCGCCTTGTCCCAGCAAAGCGGCTCGCCACTCCCGTCGCGCGCGAAGAGCCCGTCGTCGGCGGCACCCGGTGCCGCGATCACCAGCCAGGGCGCATTGGTGTAGCGCACCAGATAGTCGAGATCGACGCGGTCGGCCTTGAGCAACTCATGCACCAGCGCCAGCACCAGAAGGCCGTCGGTGCCGGGGCGAATGGCAAGCCATTCGTCGGCGACGGCGGAATAGCCGGTGCGGACCGGGTTGACCGACACGAACTTGGCGCCCCGCGCCTTGAGCTTGGAGAGACCGGTCTTGATCGGGTTCGAGTCATGATCCTCGGCGACGCCGAACATGAGGAGATAGCGGGCATGTTCCCAGTCGGGCTCGCCGAATTCCCAGAACGAGCCGCCGATCGTATAGATGCCGCCCGCCGCCATGTTGACCGAACAGAATCCGCCATGGGCGGCGAAGTTGGGGGTGCCGAACTGGCTGGCCCAGAAGCCGGTGAGCGCCTGGCTCTGGTCGCGGCCGGTGAAGAAGGCGAGCCGGCGTGGGTCGCGGGCGCGGATTTCGGAGAGCCACTGGGTTGCGATGGCGAACGCTTCCGGCCACTCGATCTCCTGGAACTCGCCGCTGCCGCGCGGACCGACGCGCTTCAGGGGCTTGGAGAGGCGGGCCGGCGAAAAATGCTGCATGATACCGGCGGAGCCCTTGGCGCAGAGCACACCCTTGTTCACCGGATGCGCCCGGTTGCCCTCGATATAGCGGATCTGCCCGTCCTTCAAATGCACCTTGATGCCGCAGCGGCAGGCGCACATGTAGCAGGTGGTTGTCTTCACCTCGTCGGAGATATGGGGCGAGGTGTCCACGGCCTCGGGCGGTCCGGCAAGAAAATCAAACGCCATGATTTACTTCTTTTCCATGTTCAGGCGAGAAAGTCGAGGGCTTCGTCGGAGAGATTGCCCGGCACCACCACCAGCGGCACGCGCAGCCGGCCGATATACTTGCCGGCCAATGCCGTGACCAGGGGCCCCGGACCCTGGGGCCCCGTGTTGGCGGCGAGAATCAAGATCGAGATGCTGTGGTCCTCGTTGATCAGCTTGATCAGCTCATCGCTCGAAGAGCCCTCGCGGATATAGAGGACCGGCACTTGGCCGCTCCAGCGCTGGGCCTGGGCCGCGGCGCGCTGCAGATGCCGCTCGGCCTCGTTGCGCGCTTCCTCGCGCATGAGGTCGCCGACCGTCCCCCAATGCTGGAACTCCGCCGCCTGATTGATGACGTAGAGGAGTGCCACCCGGCTGTTATGCCGCTTGGCGCGCAGCGCCGCGAATTCGATGGCAACGCCGAGCTCTTCGGTCTCGTCGACGACACAGAGCAGAACGCGCTTGCGTCCGCCCGCCGTGCCGGTGTTCGCGCCCGCTTCCTCGCTCATGCCGCGACCCCTCAACAGAATCTCGTCAAACTTTCCGGAAGACGACGCCCGCCAACCATCCTGCCACCGCGGCGACGGCGATGGCAATCGCCCCATAGGCGGCGGCGTACCGGTGGGCGAAGTCATAGACCTCGGCGCCGAGTCCATCCTTGCCGACGAGCAGCGGCGTGGCCGTCGTGCTGACAATGCGGCCTTCGCGCAACTGGAAGACCTGGACATTGTAGGTGCCGGTCGGCACGTTCGCCGGCAGGCGAACGGTCGTGCGGAACAGGCGATCGCCGAGGAATCGCACATGGCCGAGTGCGGTGTGGTAGAGCTTGGCTTGTTCCTTGTTGCGGATGAAGGCCGCGCCATAGTCGGCGACCTTGTCGGGGCCGGCCGCGGGGTCGGTGGGCTCGAAGCGGAAGTTCTGGACGCCGATCATCTCGCTCGCCAGCACGTCGGGCTGGGCCACGGCCTGCAACGAGCGGTTGGCGGCCACATGGTAGAAGCTTGGCATGCGGGGAAACACCACCCGCTCCGCATTGACCCAAATGCCGGCGATACGCAACTTGCGACGCACCACCGCCGTTTCCTCGGGGCCGCGCACGACGACGATGACATCGCTCTCGCCATCGGTCGCGCCGAACAGCAGCACCTCGGCGCCGGTGAAGCCGGCGGTGATGCGCACCAGATGGCTCGAAAGATCGGCAACCAGCGTCGTGGCGCGAGCGGGCGATGCCGTCCAAGCGATGGCGAGGACGACCGCCAGAGCGAATGACCGGCGCCTTGGTCTCAATGCTCGAGACCCGGCTGGAGCGAATAGAGATCGCCCGGCGTTATCACCAGGTCGACCAGCATCTTCACGCCGACGGCCAGCACCATCGCCGCCAGCAGCACGCGGAACTGCTCGCTCGGCACCCGGCTGCTGAGGCGCGTGCCGATCTGCACGCCAACCACGGCGCCGACCACCAGCAGCATGGCGAGGAAAAGGTCCACGGTCTGGTTGTTCATGGCCTGCAGGAACGTCGTATTGGCACTGACGAACAGGATCTGAAAGAGCGAGGTGCCGGCGACGATCGAGGTCGGCATGCCGAGCAAGTAGATCATGGCCGGCACCATGATGAAGCCGCCGCCCACCCCCATGATCGCCGCCAGGATGCCGACGCCAAAGCCGATGGCGAGCGGCAGCAAGGCGCTGACGTAGAGACGCGATTTCTGGAACCGCATCTTGAAGGGCAGGCCGTGCAGCCAGATATGGGTGTGCAGCTTGCCGCGGCGCGCCGAGCCCGTGCGCCGCTGGCGCAGCAGCGCCCGCACGCTCTCGATGAACATCAGGCCGCCGATAGTGCCGAGGAAGACCACATAGCAGAGGTTGATGACCAGGTCGACTTGGCCCGCGGCGCGCAAGATGCCGAGCAGGCCGACGCCGATCCCCGATCCGGCGACGCCGCCGATCAACAGCACCAGGCCCATCTTGACGTCGAGCGTGCCACGCCGCCAGTGCCCCAGCACGCCCATAACCGAGGAGGCGATCAGATGATTGGCCTCGCTCGCCACGGCCACACTCGGCGGGATGCCCATGAAGATCAGGATCGGCGTCATGAGAAACCCGCCGCCCACGCCAAACAGCCCCGAGAGCACGCCGACAGCCGCCCCCATCGCCAACAACAGGACGACATCGACGGAGATTTCGGCGATCGGCAAATAGATCTGCATCATGTGACCGGCAGTTGACCTCGGGTCGCGCGAGCCACCCGAACGGCGGCCCACAGCTTTGCAGCCGCCGGGCACGGCGCGCAAGCGAAAGCCGCGTTCATGGCCGCAGCAGGCCGACGATGCCGCGCACCTCATCGAGATGGACCCCGGCGATGGCGCCGGCGCGCTCGGCGCCACGCCTGAGGATGGCGTCGATATAGCCGAGCTCGCTGGTCAGCCGCCGCATCTCGGCGCCAATCGGGCCGAGCACCGCCACCGCCAGATCGACCAGTGCCCCCTTGAAGTCCGAAAAGAGGGCACCCTGGAACCGGCGGCAGGCATCGGCCTCGTTCATGCCGGCGAGCGCGGCGTAGATGCCGATCAAATTCTCCGCCTCCGGCCGCCCGGCCAAGCCCTCTGGGGTATCGGGTAGGGGGTGGGGATCGGTCTTGGCGCGGCGGATCTTGGTGGCGATGGCGTCGGCATCGTCGGTCAGGTTGATGCGCGACTGCTCGGAGGGGTCCGACTTGCTCATCTTCCTGGTGCCGTCGCGCAAGCTCATGACTCGCGCCGCGACCCCCAGGATTTGCGGCTCCGGCAAGGGAAAATAGTCGTGCCCATAGTGCCGGTTGAAGGCGCCGGCGATGTCGCGGGCCAACTCCAGATGCTGCTTCTGGTCTTCGCCGACCGGCACATGAGTAGCCTTATAGAGTAGGATGTCGGCCGCCATCAGCACCGGGTAGGCGAACAGACCGAGGACCGCGTTATCGCGCTGCTTGCCGGCCTTCTCCTTGAACTGGGTCATGCGGTTCAGCCAGCCGAGCGGCGCGTGACAGCCCAGAATCCAGCTGAGTTCGGCATGTCCCGGAACCGCGCTCTGGTTGAAGATGATGCAGCGCTCCGGGTCGATGCCGGCCGCGATGTAGGCGGCGGTCACCTCGCGGGTGCTGGCGAGCAGTTCGGCCGGGACCTGCGGCTGGGTCAAGGCGTGCAGATCGACGATGCAGAAGATGCAATCATAGTCGCGCTGCATCGCCACCCAGTTGCGGATGGCGCCCAGATAGTTGCCGAGATGCAGGTTTCCGGTCGGCTGGATGCCGGAGAAGATGCGGTTCATGACGCTCTCTGGGCTGGCTCTGGGCTGGCGGATGCCGGCTCACTACTAACGACGCCGCAACAAACGGGCAAGTTCGCCAAACCTGGCCGCGCCAAAAACATGCGCCAGGAACGCGAAGGCGCCGAGCGCGGCGAGCACGATCAGGGCCAGCGTGGCCGCCCGCGTGAGCTCGCCCTCGGCGAGCAGCGGCCGGGCCAGGCGTTCGGCCGCCACCAGCATGAGCGCCATGGCGAGGCTGGCGGCTGCCACGCGCGGCAGGCGGCGGCGCAGGCGATCGTCGACCCGAACGCCATGATCGCGCCACAAGCGGAAATAGAGCAGGCCCGCGTTCAGCCAGGCCGCGAGCGAGGTTGCCAGCGCCAAGCCCACATGGGCGAGCGGCCAGGCGAGGGCCAGGCTCAAGGCCAGGTTGGCGGCGACCGCGAGCATGCCGATGCGCATCGGTGTCGCCGTGTCGGCGCGCGCGAAGAAGCCCGGTGACAACACCCTGACCAGCACGAAGGCCGGCAAGCCGATCGCATAGGCAGCCAGCGCGTCGGAGGTCGCAACCACGCTCGCCGCCTGAAAGGCGCCCCGGCCGAACAGCACGGCGATGATCGGCTCCGGGATCGCCAGTAGCGCCAGGGCGGCGGGCAGGCTGACCAGGAGGGCGAGCTCGACCGCCCGGTTCTGGCTCGTCCGCGCGGCCTCGGTCTCGCCCTGTTGCAGTTCCCGGGCGAGCTGGGGCAACAGCGCCGTGCCAACCGCGATACCGACGACACCGAGCGGTAGCTGATAGATGCGATCGGCATAATAGAGATAGGAGACGGCCCCGGTCGGCAGCAGCGAGGCAATCATCGTGCCGACCAAAAGGTTGATTTGGATAACGCCAGCGCCAAAAATACCGGGTAGAACGCGCGCCCAAAGCCGCCGCACTTCCAGCGAGAGGCGCGGCCGGGTGAGGCGAAGCGGCATGCCGGCGCGCGCGCACGCCAGTGCCAGCAGCACGCACTGGCCGATGCCACCCACGGTCACGGCGAGCGCCAGCACATGGCCCGGTGTCGCCGCCGCGTGGCGAAACCAGACGAGCGCCACGATCATGGCGATGTTCAGGGCGATCGGCGCGGCGGCGGCGGCGGCGAAGCGGTAGAGCGTGTTGAGGATGCCGCCAAAGACGGCCGTCAGCGTGACCAGCAGCAGGTAGGGAAAGGTCAAGCGGGCGAACTGGACGGCGAGATCGAAGCGTTCCGGCTCATCGGCGAAGCCCGGCGCCAGCACCAAGATGAGCGCCGGCATGGCGAGCTCCGCCGCCAGCGTCAGAAGCACCAGGACGCCGAGCAGGAGCGCCAGCGTCTCTTCGGCAAAGGCCCTCGCCGCCGCCTCGCCGCGGCGTTCGAGAATGCCGGCGTAATGCGGAATGAAGGCCGCGCCGAACGCCCCTTCGGCGATCAACCGGCGAAACAGGTTGGGCAGGCGGAAGGCCACGAAAAACGCGTCCGCCACCGGCCCGGCGCCGAGGACCGTCGCGATCAGCAGGTCGCGCGCGAAACCCAGCACGCGGCTCGCCATGGTATAGGCGCCGACCGTGAAGATCGAATGGAGCAGGCGCATGGATTGGAAATGTCCCCGGCCGCGTCACTCGGCCGCCGCCTGCTCGCTCTCGCCCGCGACGACCGGCGCCGCTTCGGTCGAGCCGGAGGTCGCTATGGCCGCCCGCAGCGTCTCCTGGATCTGCTTCAGCTTGCCCTCATGCTCCACCTTCATGCCAAACGCATCCTTGACGTAAAACACATCGGCGACCCGCTCGCCGTAGGTGGAAATGCGGGCGGCGGAAATTTGCAGACCGAGCTGGGTCAGCGACCCGGTCACGTCGTAGAGAAAGCCGGGCCGGTCGCGGCCATTCACCTCGATCACGGTCTGGGTGGCGCTCGCTTGGTTGTCGATCAGCACGCGGGGCACCACGGCGAACGGTTCGGCGCGGCTCCGCCAAGGCGGCGCCGTGGCGAACTCGGCCATGAGGTTGAGGCGGTCGCCCAGCGCCTCTCGGATGCGCGACGTGAGCCGCGCCAGGCGGTCGGCGCGATCGAAGGCGCGGCCCTCGGCGTCCTGGATCCAGAAACTATCGAGGGCGAGCCCGTCCAGCAGGGTGAAAATGCGGGCGTCGACAATATTGGCGCCCGACACCGCCATGGCGCCCGCGATGCGCGAGAAGAGGCCCGGATGGTCCTGGGTGCAGATGGTCACCTCGGTCACGGCCCGCGCCAGGTCGACGCGCGTCTCGATCAGGAGCGGTGCCGCGCCCGCCGCGACGCCCATGAGCAAGTGCGCGTGCCGGGCCAAGGTCTCCACGTCCCAGGCCAGCCAATAGGCGCTCGGGCAGCGTTCCGCGTGGCGCTTGAATGCCGCATCGTCCCAGCCGGGTACCAGCGGGCGCACCGCTTCCTGGACAGCGGCGGTCCGGGCGCCGACACCCGCCGTCCGGGCGGCGCCGGACATCAGCTCGTCGGCCCGGAGGTGGAGGTCGCGCAACAGCGCCGCCTTCCAGCCATTCCAGACCTGGGGTCCCACGGCGCGAATGTCGACCACGGTCAGCACCAGCAGCAGGCGGAGCCGCTCGCGGGACTGCACGAGGGCGACGAAGTCCCTGACTGTCTGAGGATCGGCGAGATCGCGCCGGAAGGCGGTGCGGCTCATCGCCAGGTGATGGAGGACAAGCCAGGCGACCGTCTCGGTCTCCTCTTCGCTGAGGCCAAGGTGTGGGCAAAGTTCGTTGGCGATGCCGGCGCCCAGCACCGAATGATCGCCGCCCCGACCCTTGGCGATGTCGTGCAGGAGGACCGACAGATAGAGAACGCGCCGCGAAGGGAGCTTATGGACCACCTCGCTCGACAGCGGCAACTCGTCTCGCAGGCGGCCCGCTTCGATGGCATGCAGAATGCCGATCGCCCGGATGGTGTGCTCGTCCACCGTGTAGACGTGGTACATGTCGTATTGCATCTGCGCCACCACCCGCCCGAAGGCCGGGATGAGGCGGCCGAACACACCCGCTTCGTTGAGGCGGCGGAGCGTCGTCTCCGGATCCTTCAGTGACGTCAGCATGTCGAGGAACAGCCGGTTGGCCTCGGGGTTGGCTCGAAGCTCGGCATCCACCAGCCTAATGTTCTGGGTGATGAGATGCAGCGCCCTGGGGTGGACGTCCAGGTCGTGCGCCTGGGCGGTATGGAAAAGGCGCAGAATGTTGACCGGGTCGGCCAGGAACCGGCTGGCGTCGGCAACGTTCAGCCGGTCGCCGTCGACCGTGAAGCCATCGATGGCGCGCCCGCGCGTCCAGAGGCGGGCGAGCGCAGAGCGCGGCCCCTTCCGCTCGGAGGCTTCGATGGCCGCGCAGAAGATGCGCGTCAGGTCGCCGACATGCTTGGCGACCAGGTAATAATGCTTCATGAAGCGTTCGACCGCGCGCAACCCGGCCCGCTCCTTGTAGCCGAGCTGGGCACTGATCGCGGACTGGGCATCGAAGGTTAGCCGGTCATCGCCGCGCCCCGTCAGATAGTGGAGCCGGCAGCGGACCGCCGCGAGGAAGTCGTGCGACTTGGTGAAGCGCTGGGCTTCCGCCGCCGTGAAGACGCCCTGCGCCACCAGGCCCGCCAAATTCTCGACCCGATGGTGGTATTTGGCGATCCAATAGAGGGTGTGCAGGTCGCGCAGGCCCCCCTTGCCGTCTTTCACGTTCGGCTCGAGTACATAACGCGAGTCGCCCATGCGCCGATGCCGCTCGTCCCGCTCGGCGAGTTTGGCGGCAATGAAGGCCTGGCTGGTGCCGGCCACGATGTCGGCATTGAAACGCCGCCGCAACTCGTCATGGAGATCCGGCGCACCCCACAGATACCGCGCTTCCAAAAGGCTGGTGCGGATGACCATGTCGGCGCGGGCGAGGCGGATGCAATCCTCGATCGAGCGCGTCGCGTGGCCGACCTTGAGACCCATGTCCCACAGCAGATAAAGCGCAAACTCGACGATCTGCTCGACGCGGGGTGTGCGCTTGTAGGGGATCAGGAACAAGAGATCGACGTCGGAATAGGGTGCTAGTTCGCCCCGCCCATAGCCGCCGACCGCGATCACGGCGAGCCGGTCGGCCGTGGTCGGATTGGCCGCCGGGTAGACATGGGTCGCGGCGAAATCCAACAGGACCGTAATCAGCCGATCGACGGCCAGGGCCTCGGCCGCCATCAGGGCGGCGACCGGCATGCCCGCCTCGAAGCGGCGCCGGATGCGGGCGCGGGCGCCGTTGAGCGAGTCCTTGGCAAGGGCCAAGACGCGCCCGCGCGCCTCGGGGCCGTGCCGCGCGCTATCGGCCGTCGCCGCCCACAGCCCCGCCTGAAGCGTGCCGACATTGACGATCTCGTTCGACGATAGGCTCGGAATCACGATGGTCATGGCGGCAAGATTAGAGGATTTTCATGGCGCCCGGAATCATTCGCCCAGGCGGCAAGGCCGCCGATGGGCGCCCTTTCCCTAAACGAAGCCAAAGCAAACCCAATAACCTATTGATTTTAAACGATAAGAAATTTTAATTTCCAAATTATTTCCGAAATCCCGTTAAATTTCGAATACCCCTATACACCATCTTTCGCGATTTGTCACGCACCGGATGCGGCGCGGGCTCACGCCTCGCCACGCGCGAGGGCCTTCAGGCGGTAGATCAGCTCCAGCGCCTCGCGGGGGCTGAGGCTGTCCGGCTCGATCGCCGCAACGGCTGCTTCCAGGGCGGTTTCAACAGGGCCGGAAACACCCCTCACCCCAACCCTCTCCCCCACGGGGGAGAGGGAGTCGAGCAGAGCGAGACGGGTGAGGGGTGCGCGGAGGGCGGCAAAGAGTGGCAAATCCTGGGCGAGGCGCTGGACAGCGCCCGCCTGGTCGCCCGCTTCGAGCGCCTGAAGAACCGCTTCGGCCCGGGCGATGACGGCGGCCGGCAGGCCGGCGAGGCGTGCCACATGTACGCCATAGGAGCGGTCGGCGGCACCGGGTGCCACTTCATGCAGGAACACCACGTCGCCCCGCCATTCCTTCACCCGCATGGTGTAGGGCTGCAACACGGCCAAGCGCGCCGCGAGCGCCGTCAGCTCGTGAAAATGGGTCGCAAATAGGCCGCGACAGCGGTTGACTTCGCAAAGATGCTCGACCGTGGCCCAGGCGATCGAGAGCCCGTCGAAGGTCGCCGTACCACGCCCGATCTCGTCGAGGATGACGAGCGAGCGGGGGCCGGCCTGGTTCAGGATGGCGGCGGTTTCCACCATCTCGACCATGAAGGTCGACCGCCCGCGCGCCAGATCGTCGGCGGCACCGACCCGGCTGAAGAGCCGGTCGACGACGCCGATATGGGCCGATGCCGCCGGCACGAAGGCGCCCATCTGCGCCATGATGGCAATCAGCGCGTTCTGCCGGAGGAAAGTGCTCTTGCCGGCCATGTTGGGGCCGGTGACCAGCCACAGCCGGCGATCCGGCCCGAGATCGCAGTCATTGGCGACGAACGGTACTTGCCTCTCTTCGAGCGCCGCCTCCACCACCGGATGGCGGCCCTGGGTGACGCTGAAGGCAAGGCTCCCATCGACCACGGGCCGCACATGGCGCCCGACTTCCGCCAGCTCGCCCAGCCCCGCCACCACGTCGAGCAATGCCACGGCGCGGGCCGCCTCGGCGACGCCATCGGCCGCTGCCGCGACTTCGTTCGCCAATAGCTGGAACAGCTCGAGTTCGAGGGCGAGTGCCCGCTCGCCTGCTTCCGAAATCCGGCTTTCGAGTTCGCCCAGTTCGACCGTCGTGTAGCGCATCGCGTTCGCCATGCTTTGGCGATGGATGAACCGGCTGTCGCGGGCGAGCCGCTCGCCATGCGCCTGGCCGACCTCGACGAAAAAGCCCAGCACATTGTTGTGCTTGATCTTAAGGGACGCGAGCTGGGTTTCGCCCGCGTAGCGGGCCTGCATATCGGCGATCAGGCGGCGGCTTTCGTCGCGGAGCGTCTTCTGGGCATCGAGTTCGCCCGAACAGCCCGGGCGAATGAAGCCGCCGTCGCGCGCCATGAGCGGCAGATCGGGCGCCAACGTCCCGCCAAGACGGTCGATGAGCGCGCCATGGCGATCGAGCGTCGCCACCGCCCGCGTGACTCCGGCGGGCGGTGTGGCGAGCCCGGCCTGGCCGACGCGGCCATGGATGGCCGCCGCCACGGCGAGGCCGTCGCGCACGGCCGCCAAGTCGCGCGGGCCGCCCCGGGCGAGGCTGAGCCGGGAGAGGGCCCGCTCCAAGTCCGGCATGCCAGCCAACAGCCGGCGCAAATCGGTGCGCAGGCGCTCGTCGCGGACGAAGAAATCGACCATGTCGAGCCGCTCGTTGATCGGCGCGGCATCGGCCAGCGGCGCGGCCAGCCATTGGCTGAGCAAGCGGGCACCGCCGCCCGTCACACTGCGGTCCATGCCGGCCAAGAGACTGCCGGCCCGCTCGCCCGCGAGGGTCCGTGTCAATTCCAGATTGCGGCGGGTCGCGGCATCGATCGCGAGGCTACCACCCGCCGCCATGCGCCGGGGTGGCGCCAAATGCGGCAGCCGGCCGCTCTGGGTCAGCTCGACATAGTCGACCAGCGCCCCCGCCGCGGCGATCTCGGCGCGCCCGAAGCTGGCGAAGCCGTCGAGGGCCTGGACCCGATAGAGGGCTTCCAGGCGGCGGCGGCCGTTCTCGCTGTCGAAGCGGCTGGCCGGCAAGGGCGTGAGGATGGGCCGCCAGTCGGCGAGCGGACCCCTGAGATCGGGCCGCTCGACCAGGCGATCCGCCAGCAACAGTTCCCCGGGATCGAGCCTGGCGAGGGCCGTCCCGATCTCGTCCGGCGCCAGCGGCTCGGTGACGAAATCGCCGGTCGACATGTCGAGCCAGGCGAGGCCGAATCCCCCCGCCGCCTCGGCCAGCGCCGCCAGGTAGTTGTGCCGGCGGGCATCGAGGAGCGTGTCTTCGGTCAGCGTGCCGGCGGTAATCACCCGCACCACGTCGCGCGCCACCACGCCGCCGCGCCTGCGCGCCAGCGCTGGGTCCTCCATCTGCTCGCAGACGGCGACCTTGAAGCCCTTGCGAATGAGGCGCTCCAGATAGACTTCATGAGCCTTGACCGGCACGCCCGCCATCGCCACCTCGGCGCCGCCATGGCGGCCGCGCTTGGTCAGCACGATGTCGAGGGCAGCGGCGGCCTTGACCGCGTCGTCGAAGAACAGCTCGTAGAAATCGCCCATGCGATAAAATAGGAGATGGTCGGGATGGCGGCGCTTGATATCGAGATATTGCGCCAACAGCGGTGTCGTCTCTTCGGCACCAATTCGGGCGCCGAGCGGGGCGGCGGTATCGGCGGCGGCGGCGGGACTGTCGGGCAGGGCCGGCTCCAATCGGCTAGCAATGCGGACGTGCCAGGGCGGCGTCTTGGGCCGGCTGAGGTCATGTCCATGGCGGGAATTCCAGGCTAGAGTGCCATTTCGACGGTTGGAACAAAAGGCGCGCGGGCACGCCAATCGGCGCGCGACATTCGGGGAGGTATTTTTCATGAACGATGACGGCTATTCGGCGCTCGACCGCGAGGCGCTCCGCATGCACGCCCAAGGCCGGCCCGGCAAGATCGAGGTCGTGGCGACCAAGCCGCTCACCACCCAATATCACCTCTCGCTCGCCTATTCGCCGGGCGTTGCCGCCCCCTGCCTCGAGATCGAGAAGGATCCGGCGCTCGCCTACGACTACACGGCCAAGGGCAATCTGGTCGCCGTCATTTCCAACGGCACGGCCGTGCTCGGCCTCGGCGATCTGGGGGCGCTCGCCTCCAAGCCGGTGATGGAGGGCAAGGCGGTCCTCTTCAAGCGTTTTGCCGATGTGGACGGTATCGATCTCGAAGTGTCGACGCGCGACGTGGACGAATTCATCAATTGCGTGCGCTATCTGGGCGCCAGTTGGGGCGGCATCAATCTCGAGGACATCAAGGCGCCCGAATGCTTCGTCATCGAGGAGCGCCTCAAGGAACTGCTCGACATCCCGGTCTTCCATGACGACCAGCATGGCACGGCGATCATCGCCGCCGCCGGCCTGATCAACGCGCTGCACCTGACGGGGCGCGATATCACGACCTGCAAGCTGGTGGTGAACGGCGCCGGCGCCTCGGGCATCGCCTGCGTCGAGCTCTTTAAGCTGATGGGCATGCCGAACCAGAATGTCATCCTGTGCGATACCAAGGGTGTGCTCTATGAAGGCCGCACCGAGGGCATGAACCAGTGGAAGTCGGCGCATTTGGTGGCGACCAAGGCCCGCACGCTCGCCGAGGCCATGCAAGGCTGCGACGTGGTCATGGGGCTTTCGGCCAAGGGCGCCATCACCCAGGCCATGGTCAAGAGCATGGCCGCCAAGCCGATCATTTTCGCGCTCGCCAATCCCGACCCGGAAATCTCGCCGGAAGACGCGAAGGCGGTCCGGTCCGACGCGATCATTGCCACCGGACGGTCCGATTATCCCAACCAGATCAATAACGTCCTGGGCTTTCCCTACATTTTTCGTGGCGCCCTCGACGTGCGCGCCACGACCATCAACGACGCCATGAAACTCGCCGCCGCCGAAGCGTTGGCGGCGCTAGCCCGCGAGGACGTGCCGGACGAGGTGGCGGCCGCCTATTCGGGGCGGCGCCTGCGCTATGGCCCCGACTATCTGATCCCGGCGCCCTTCGATCCGCGCCTGATCGTGACCATCCCGGCGGCCGTCGCCGAGGCGGCGATGCGGACCGGCGTCGCCCGGCGGCCGATTGCCGACATGGGGCAGTATCGCGTCGAACTGCGCGCCCGCCTCGATCCCGCGGCCGGCATCCTGGCGCAGATGTTGGCGACTGTTTCGGCCGTTCCCCGCCGCATCGTCTTCGCCGAGGGCGAGGAGGAACGGGTGATCCGGGCGGCACTCGCCTTCCAGGACCAGGGGTACGGCATTCCGGTGCTGATCGGCCGCGAGGAGCGGGTCAAGGAAGTGGTCCAGCGCTTGGGGCTGCACGGCGCCGACAGCCTCGAGGTGCATAACGCGCGCCTCAGCAAGGACAATGCCCGCTACACCGAGTTCCTCTATAAGCGCATGCAGCGGAAGGGGTATTTGCAACGCGACTGCCTGCGCCTGGTGAACCAGGACCGCAACGTTTTCGGCGCCTGCATGGTGGCGATGGGCGATGCCGACGCCATGGTGACCGGGGTGACGCGCCCGTTCGCGTCGGCCTTCGAGGACATTGCCAACGTCATCGACACCAAGCCGGGTGCCCGGGTGTTCGGCCTCACCATGGTGATCGCGCGCGGGCGCACCGTGTTCATGGCCGATACCGCCGTCCATGAAGTGCCGACGCCCGAGGCCATGGTCGATATCGTGATCCAGAGCGCCGCCTTCGCCAGGCGCCTTGGCCACGAACCCCGGATCGCCATGCTCTCCTACGCCAATTTCGGCACCTCCTGGGGCGGCGCCGCAAAACGCGTGCGCGAGGCCGTGCGCCTGCTGGACGAACGGCGTGTCGACTTCGAGTATGACGGCGAAATGCAGGCCGATGTGGCCTTGGATCACGAATTGATGAAATCGGTCTTTCCATTCTGCCGCCTATCGGGGGCGGCCAATGTGCTGATCATGCCGGCGCTCAATGCCGCCAATATCGCGGCCAAATTGATGGCCCAGCTCGGTGGCGGCACCGTGGTCGGGCCGATCCTGACCGGCCTCACCAAGCCGATGCAGATCATGCCCATGGGCAGCAACGTCTCCGACATCGTCAATATCGCCGCCCTGGCCGCCCATGAGGTGGGGCGGTAAGCGGCGCCGCGACAGCGCAGCGGAATGGCCACGCCATCTCGGCGCGGCATCATCGAAGCGACCGCCGGCTTCGCGCTCGCCGGCGGCGTGGCGCTCATGGTCTTGCGCGCGCTCGGCTGGATCGAGACCGGCGCGCTCCTCGCCGGCATTTGTCTTACCCTGATCGTGGCGGCCGTGGCCGGCATGGCGCATATGCGGGTATTGGCCGTCTTGGCGGCATGGGCCGAGGGACTGGCGGTCGGTGACCCAGAACAACCAAGAGCTGACAACACACTGCTCGCCACCGATCTTGCCGTCGCCCTCGGCCGCGCCCAACGCGCCATCCGATCGAGCCAGCATGCGCTTGAAGCTCGGGCCGTCGCCGCCGAGTCGGTCCTCGATAGCGTGCCGCAGCCCCTCCTGGTGCTCGATCGCCGGCGCCGCATCGTCCAGGCCAACCTCGCCGCCGAAACCCTGCTCGGCGCGCCCCTGGTGGCGCGCGATCTGGCCGAGACGATTCGCAATCCGGCCGTGCTCGCGGCCACCGACGGCGTGCTCGGCGACGGCCAGCCCCGGGCCGTCGACTTCGAGTTGAAGGGGCCGCTTGAGCGGCATATGCGCGCCCGCCTGGCGCCACTGCCACAACCTAGCGAGGCCGGCCAGGCCATCATTCTGGTGCTGGAGGACCTGACCACCATCCGGCGCCTCGAAGCGATGCGGGTCGACTTCGTCGCCAATGTCAGCCATGAGTTGCGCACGCCGCTCGCGGCGGTGCAGGGCTTCATCGAGACGTTGCAGGGTGCCGCCAAGGACGACGCCGCGTCCCGCGAGCGCTTCCTCGCCATCATGCATGAGCAGGCGACACGCATGTCGCGCCTGGTGGCCGACCTGTTGTCGCTCTCGCGGATCGAGCTCGACGAGCATATCGCGCCCGAAGGGCGGCTCGATCTGGCCGGTCTGCTCGGAACCGTGTCCGCATCGCTTGCCATCGCCGCCGAACGGCGCCAGATGACCATCGCGCTCGATTGCCCGAACCCACTGCCCATGGTGATCGGCGATCGCGACCAGATCGCCCAGGTGCTGCAGAACCTGATCGACAATGCGATCAAATATGGCCGGCCGGGCAGCGCGGTCGAGGTGAGCGTCACGGTCGGGGCAAGCGTGCCCACCGGCGGCGGGTTGGCCCGTCCGGCGATCCGCGTGGCCGTGCGCGACCATGGCGACGGCATTCCCGAGGAGCACCTGCCCCGCCTGACCGAACGCTTCTACCGGGTCGATGCCGGCCGCTCGCGGGCGCTCGGCGGCACCGGGCTCGGTCTCGCCATCGTCAAGCACATCGTCAACCGCCATCGCGGCCAGCTCGCCATCGAGAGCACGCCCGGCTGGGGGAGCTGCTTCACCGTCACCCTCCCCGTGGAAAAGGGGGCCTGTCATCAAACTGTCACGGAAGCCCCCTAGAATGAGGCCGCACTCACCCCACAATGGAGCCATAACCCATGGGCAGGCTCATTCTCCCAGCCGCGACGACGATTGTATGCGGCATCCTCGCCCTGGCCGCGGCGAACGCGCAACAGGTCGATCCCAAGCTCGCGTCCTACCAGACGGTATCGGGTGTCTCGGGCAATCTGAAGTCGATCGGCTCGGACACGCTGAACAACCTGATGACGCTCTGGGCCGAAGGCTTCCAGCAGCGTTATTCCAACGTCAAGATCGAGATCGAGGGCAAGGGGTCGTCGACGGCACCACCAGCGTTGATCGCGGGAACGGCGCAATTCGGCCCCATGTCGCGGCCCATGAAGGCGGCGGAGACCGACCAATTCGAGAAGAAGTTCGGCTACAAGCCGATGGCCGTCCGGGGTGCCATCGACGCGCTGGCGGTGTTCGTGCACAAGGACAACCCGATCCAGTGCCTGACCTTGCAACAGGTCGACGCGGTTTTCTCCAAAACCCGTAAGGGTGGCGTCGACAAGGATGTCACGAACTGGAGCCAGCTTGGCCTGACCGAGACCTTCGCCGACAAGCCGATCTCGCTCTACGGCCGCAATTCGGCGTCCGGCACCTATGGCTATTTCAAGGAGGTCGCGCTGTTCAATGGCGACTACAAGGATAGCGTCAAGGAGCAGCCGGGCTCGTCGACCGTGGTCCAAGGTGTGGCATCGGACAAGTTCGCCATCGGCTATTCCGGCATCGGTTACAAGACAGCGGACGTGCGCACCGTGCCGATCGCCGCCAAAGCCGGCGCCACCTGCCATGATGCGAGCGAGGAGGCGACATATTCCGGCGATTACCCGTTGGCGCGTCTCCTCTACATCTACGTCAACATCAACCCGAACCAGAAGATCGATCCATTGCGTGGCGAGTTCATCAAGTTCGTCTATTCCAAGCAAGGCCAGGCGGCGACCCTGAAGGACGGGTACTTCCCGATCACCGCCCCGATCGCCAGCCAGGACCTGAAGGAGCTGGGTCTCGCCAACTGAGACACGGGTCCAGCGATGACGACCGAACCCCGCAAGTTGAAACTCCCAGCCCGGCGCGATCTCCGCACCCGGCGGTCGGTCATCGTGATCGACCGCCTGGCGGACGGGATCATTCGCGTGGGCGGGCTCTGCGTCATCGTCGCCGTCTTTGCCATCATGCTCTATCTGGCCCAAATGGTCGTGCCGCTGTTTACTGGGGGCGGGGTCACGGCCGAGTTCGCTCGGACCACCTCTGCCGTACCCGCCGGCCCGACCATCGTCGACCGCCTCGACGACTATCGCACACTCGCCATCCGGATCGACGACGGGGGTGGCGTCAGCGCCTTCCACCTCGCCACCGGCACCCCGGTCGAGGTGCCCCAGCTCGATTTCGGCGGCAACCGCGCAACAGCGGTCGCCCGCACCCTCTCGGGCGACGACCTTGCCTTCGGTTTTGCCGATGGCACGGTGCGTTTCGCCCGGCTCGACATCAAGGTGGCGATTCTAGCCGAGGACCGGGTACCGGCTGGCCTTGCCCGCCTCGACGCGCGCGATCGGAGCGACGGCACGGCCGTCTATTCGAGCCTGCCCGGCGCGCAGGTCCGCCGCCTGTCGGTCGCGGTCGATATTGGGTCACCCGTGACCATCGGCGCGGGCGTCCCCATCGTTGCCATCGATCTGCGCAAGGGCGGTGCCGCCGAGCGGCCAACCACGGTTTTCGCGACGGTGGACGGCAACGGCATCGCCCGGTTGAGCCAGGCCGAGACGCGCACCAATCTCCTGACCGGCCAGGCCCGCACCACCACCGGCACCACGGTGCTGCCGGCGCTCCCCCCGAGCCTCTCGATCGTCGCCGTGGCGATCACCGACAAGGCCGATCAGTTCTACGCCGCCGACCGGGGCGGCATGGTCTACCGCTTCGACACCCGCGATTTCGCGGCGCCCCGCCTGGTGGAAGCGGTCCAGCTGGTGCCGTCAGGCGCCACCCTCACGACGTTCGCCTTCCTGAACGGCGAGCAGTCGCTGGTCGTCGGCTCTTCCGCCGGCACGGTCGATGTCTATTTTCGGCTACCCCGGGCGGACGCCCGCACCCAGGACGGTTTTGCCCTGGTGCGCGCGCATGCGATGGCGCCGCATGCCGGCCCGGTCACGCTTATGTCGATGAGCCAGCGCAGCAAGATGTTGGCCACGGCCGACGCCGGCGGCCATGTCTGGATTCGCCATTCGACCAGCAACCAGACCCTCCTGAAACTGCCGCCGGCGGCGGGTGAGGGCAGCGCTTATACGGCCCTGATGCTGGCGCCCCGCGACGATGGCGTGCTCGCGGCGGCGGGCGGTCGCTACCATGCATGGGCCGTCGACATTCCCCACCCGGAAACCACCTTGCGGACGATTTTCGGCAAGGTCTGGTACGAGGGCTATGGCGAACCGGTCTACACCTGGCAGTCATCGGCGGGGACCGACAGCTTCGAGCCCAAATTCTCGCTGGTGCCGCTGATCTTCGGCACCTTCAAGGCGACGCTTTACTCACTTCTGTTCGCGGTTCCCATCGCGCTGGGTGCCGCGATCTACACGTCGGAATTCACCCATCACCGGGTGCGCGCCACCGTAAAGCCCGCCATGGAAATGATGGCCTCGCTGCCCTCGGTGGTGTTGGGCTTCATCGCCGCGCTCATCCTGGCGCCGTTCGTCGAGACTTGGCTCGCCGCCGTCGTCGCGGCGGCGATCGCCATACCCTTCGGCCTCTTGGCCGCCGCCTATCTCTGGCAGCTCTTGCCGGCGGAATGGGCGTTGCGCCACGGGGGCGCGCTCAAATTCTTGCTCATGTTCGCCACGATCGGCGCGGCGGTGGGGCTCGCCATCCTCTGTGGCCCGCTGGTCGAGTATCTGCTGTTCGCGGGCGACGTGATGGCCTGGGCCAATGGCGACATCGGCGGCGAGGGACCCTTCATGCTGGTGCTGCTGGCGGTACCGAGCTTTTTCATGGTCGAGGCCGCCTTCACGCGTAGCCTGGGCGACCGCTTTCACGCCCGGCAACGCGGCCTGCCACGCCACCAGGCGGGCTTGCTCGACATCGGCCGTTGGCTCGCCGTCGCGCTCGCCAGCCTGTTGCTCGCCTATGTCCTCGGCCTGGGACTCGCCGCCATCGGCCTCGGCGCGCGCGGCGGCATCGTCGACACCTATACCCAGCGCAATACCCTGGTGGTCGGCTTCGCCATGGGTTTCGCCGTCATCCCGATCGTCTATACCATCGCCGAGGACGCGCTCTCGGCGGTGCCGGAGCATCTGCGCGCGGCGAGCCTCGCCTGCGGCGCCTCGGCCTGGCAGACGGCCGTCTCGGTCATCTTGCCGACGGCGCTCTCCGGCGTCTTCGCCGCCGTCATGGTGGGCATGGGCCGGGCCGTCGGCGAGACGATGATCGTGGTCATGGCGGCCGGCAACACACCGCTCATCGAGATGAACGTCTTCAACGGGCTCCGGGCGCTTTCGGCCAATATCGCGGTCGAACTGCCCGAGGCGGTGCGCGACGGCACGCTCTATCGCCTGCTGTTCCTGGCGGCACTGGTGCTGTTCGCCGTGACCTTCGCGGTCAACACCGTGGCGGAGGTGATCCGCTTGCGTTTTCGACGCCGGGCGGCCCAGCTATGATGGACGGGCGGGCGACCCTGCGGGTCCCGGCGCCGTCGCGCGCGCCGGCGGCTCGCCCGCGCCACGCCAGCACCGATTTGGCCGCGCTGGGCGAGCCCTATCTTTGGACGCTCGGCGGCTGCCTAGCACTCGGCATCGCCATGGTCGCGGGGCTCCTGCTGCTGGTGTTCTGGAACGGCGCCCTGACGTTCTGGCCACAGCCGATCGCCGTGCTGGAGCTGGCGGGTGGCGAGCGGCTGGCTGGGGTCGAGACCCGCGGCGGCACCTATCGCCCGCGGCCCGATGTCGTCGCGGCTCTGCCCCCCACCGCCCAGGCGGTCGTTGCCCAGAACCGGGGCCTCGTCGAGCGGACCCTCTACCGCACCGGCAATTTCGATCTTTACGGCGACGATTTCCGCTGGGTCTCCTCATTCCAGATCGCCGGCATCCAGTATCCAACGGACATGCTGTTCGTCGAGCGCCTGGAATGGGGCGTCTTCATCGGCCGGCTTCGGAGCTTTCAGGTCGGCGCGGGCGAGCCCGTCCAGGCCGCGGTCTCGGATGCCGCGTTTCAGGCGGCCCATGCGGTCGCCCGGGCGCGGGCGCAAAGCATCCGCGCTATCGAGCGCCACGAGATCGGCCGCATCAACAATACCCTCGAACGCGAACGCCTCGGCGCCCGGCGCGTCGCGTTCGACCATGGCGAGGGGAGTGGCGAGCACCAGGCGGCGCTGGCCCGCCTCGCATCCCTGACAAGCCGGCTGGAGCAGGACTATGCGGGCCTCGCCCGCGAGGTCGAACGCCTCAAGGCCATGGATGCCCAAGACCGCGCGCGATTCGCCGATGTGGGCGGACGCGAGAAGGAGATGCCACTTTCCCAGATCGTGCGCCTCTACGCGGCCAACGACCTCAATGCCGTCCAACAGGTTGCCATCTACCTGGCGCGCTGGTGGGAGTTCGTGTCCGACGAGCCGCGCGAGGCCAACACCGAGGGCGGCGTGTGGCCGGCGATTTTCGGCACCCTTGCCATGACCCTGCTGATGGTCGTCGTCGTTGCCCCCTTCGGTGTCGTGACCGCCCTTTATCTCCGTGAATATGCCAAGCAGGGCCGCCTAGTCTCGATCGTGCGCATTTCGGTCAACAATCTGGCGGGTGTGCCCTCGATCGTCTACGGGGTCTTCGGGCTCGGCTTTTTCGCCTATTTCCTCGGCGGCTCGATCGACCAATTGTTCTTTCCCGAACGCCTGCCGTCGCCGACATTCGGGACGGGCGGCCTCCTGTGGTCGTCGCTGACGCTGGCACTCCTCACGGTCCCGGTCGTCATCGTGGCGACCGAAGAGGCGATCGCCGCCGTCCCGCGCTCGATGCGCGAGGGCTCGCTCGCCTGCGGCGCCTCAAAATGGCAGACCATTCGTCACATCGTCCTGCCCCGCGCCATGCCGGGTATCATGACCGGCATCATCCTGGCGATGGCGCGGGGCGCCAGCGAGGTGGCGCCCTTGATGCTGGTGGGCGTCGTCAAGCTGGCGCCCGAACTCCCGATCGATGGCACCTTCCCGTATCTGCATCCGGAGCGGAGCTTCATGCATCTGGGGTTTCACATCTACGACGTGGGTTTCCAGTCGAGAAATTCCGAGGCCGGTAAGCCGATGGTCTTCGTCACCACCCTGCTTCTGATAACCTTGATCACCGCAATGACCGCCACGGCGATCGTCGTCCGCGCCCGCCTGAGTCGGAAATTCGCGGGTAGTCAGTTCTAATGCCGAGGGACGCGCGCATGACCGTCGTCACGAGCCACCGATCGCCGGAGGTGGCCGGCACCGCCTACCACCCAGCGGCGGGCGGGCACGGCATCGCGGTGGAGATCGACAAGTTCAATCTCTGGTATGGCAAGAGCCAGGCGCTTTTTGACGTGAGCCTGGCGATCGAGAAGCGCATGGTGACCGCCCTGATCGGCCCCTCGGGTTGCGGCAAGTCGACCCTGCTGCGCGCGCTCAACCGCATGAATGACCTGATCGACGGCGTGAGGATCACCGGCAAGATCGCCATAGGCCCGCAAGACATTCTCGATCGCGGCACGGACGTGATTCAACTGCGCAAGCGCATGGGCATGGTGTTCCAGAAGCCGAACCCGTTTCCCATGTCGATCTTCGACAATGTGGTCTATCCGCTCCGGGTCGACGGCGTCCGGGATCGACGCTTGTTGGTGGAGACCTGCGAGCAGGCGCTCAAGAGCGCCGCACTCTGGGAAGAAGCGAAGGACCGCCTGTACGAGAGCGCCCTCAGCCTTTCCGGCGGCCAGCAGCAACGGCTCTGCATCGCCCGCGCCATCGCCGGCAATCCCGAAATATTGCTGATGGACGAGCCTTGCTCGGCCCTCGACCCGATGGCGACCTCGCGCATCGAGGAGCTGATCGACGGATTGAAGGCCGACTATACGATCGTCATCGTCACCCACAACATGCAGCAGGCGGCGCGGGTGTCGAACAACACCGCCTTCATGTATCTCGGCCGCCTGATCGAATATGGCGACACCGACGGCATCTTCACCAACCCGACCGAGGCGCAAACACTCGCCTATGTGACGGGCCGGTTCGGCTGAGCGGCGACGAAGCGATACCACCGACAGGAGCCAGGGAGATGCCGGAGCATATCGTCAGGTCGTTCGACGAAGAGCTGGCCAAGGTCAAGGAGCTGATCGCGGCGATGGGCGGCCTCGCCGAGGCGCAGCTCTCCGATGCCACGGAGGCGCTTGCCCGCCGCGACACGGTACTCGCCGACCGGGTCGTCAAGGCCGACGCCAAGGTCGACGCCATCGAGATCGAGGTCGAGAGTTTGACCGTTAGCATCATTGCCCGCCGCCAGCCGGTGGCGATCGACCTGCGCGGTCTCGTCTCCGCCATCAAGATCGCGAGCGAAATCGAGCGCATCGCCGACTATGCGGCCAATATCGCCAAGCGTACCTTCGCCCTGAGCCAGAGCCGCGCCTGGGACGACATCCGCGCCGTCGTGAACATCAGCCGCCTCGCCGAGGGCATGATTAGGGACGTGCTCGACGCCTATCTCAGGGACGACGTGGCGCTGGCGATCGACGTCTGGCACCGGGACGAGGAAGTGGACGGGCTCTACACCAATCTCTTCCGCTCGCTCCTCACCTACATGATGGAGGACGCGCGCAACATCACGGCCTGCACCCATCTGTTGTTCGTCGCCAAGAACCTGGAGCGGATCGGCGACCACGCCACCAACATCGCCGAGATGGTGCATTATGTGGTGCGCGGCCATCCGCTCGCCGAGAAACGCCCGAAACGCGACACCAGCAGCTTCGAGCTGGGTACCGCTCTCGGCGACAAGAAAGGATGATGCCCGCGTGAAACCCCGCATTCTGATCGTCGAGGACGATCCCGCGATCGTGGAACTGCTTCGCTACAATCTCGACAAGGCGGGGTTCGATCCGGCCGTCGCGGAGGATGGCGACGAGGCCCTGCTGATGGTGGCGGAACATCGGCCCGATTTGATTCTGCTCGACTGGATGCTGCCCCGAACATCGGGAATCGAGGTGTGCCGGCGGCTGCGCCGGCAGGCGGAAACCCGCGACCTGCCGGTCATCATGCTGACGGCGCGCGGCGAGGAAGGCGACAAGGTGCGCGGTCTCGATAATGGCGCCGACGACTACATCACCAAACCCTTCTCGCCGAACGAGCTGATCTCGCGCGTGCACGCGGTCATTCGTCGTAACCGTCCGGCGCTTGGCGCCACGGAGCTCCGCTTCGCCGATCTGGTCATGGACCTGGTGGCCTACCGGGTCAGCCGCGACGGCCGGCTCGTGCATTTGGGCCCGACCGAGTTTCGCTTGCTCCGCCGTCTGATGGAACATCCGAGGCGGGTGTTCTCGCGCGAACGCCTGCTCGATTCGGTCTGGGGCCAGGATGGCGACGTTGAGCCGCGCACGGTCGACGTTTATATCTGGCGCTTGCGCAAGGCGCTGAATGGTGCCGGCGAATCCGATCTCATCCGCACCGTCCGCGAAGCCGGCTATGCCCTCGATCCGGACGACGCCGGCGCGGCCAGCAGCGCCCGGTAGAGCGCCGCCATGTCGGCGCCAAAGGCACAGAAGATCGCCCGCTCGATGCCCGGCACGCTGTCCAGTGTCGCCGCCACCGTCTGGATGGCAATGCCGGCCGCGCGCGCCACCGGGAAGGCGTAGACGCCGGTGCCGATGGCCGGAAAGGCGATGCTCCGCAACCCATGCTGGCGGGCCAGCGCGAGTGAGTTGCGGTAGCAGAGGGCGAGCAGGCCGTCCTCGCCAAAATTGCCGCCCCGCCAGACGGGTCCGACCGTGTGAATGACATGGCGGGCAAGGAGGCGATGGCCGCCGGTGATGCGCGCCTCGCCCGTCGGGCAGCCGCCGACGGCGCGGCATTCGGCCAGCAGGCCGGGACCGGCGGCGCGGTGGATGGCGCCATCGACGCCGCCGCCACCCAGCAGGCTTTCATTCGCCGCGTTCACGATGGCATCGACGGCAAGGCCGGTGATGTCGCCTTCGACCACTTCCATGGCCATGTATCTCACTCCAAAGCCGGACGCGGCGGAAAGCGCCGCCGCAGCCAGACCAGCAGCAGCAAGCCCGGCAGCGCCGCCACGGTCGTTACCAGGAAAAAGCCGATCCAATCGAGTTGCAAGGCGAGCCAGCCGCCGGGGGCGGCGAAGGTGGTGCGCGCCACCGACATCAGCGAGGAGAGCAGCGCATATTGGGTCGCCGTGTAGGCCACATTGCAGAGGCTGGAGAGGTAAGCCACGAAGGCGGCGGTTCCCATGCCGCCCGCCAGGTTCTCGATGCCAATGGTCGCCATCAGCATGACGATGTCGTGGCCCGCCGCCGCCTGTACCGCGAACATCAGGTTCGAGCCCATTTGCAGCACGCCCGCGATCAACAGGCTGCGGGAAATACCGAGGCGGTTCACCATGATGCCGCCCACTAGCCCGCCCACCAGTGTGGCGGCGAGCCCGAAGATCTTGCTGACATTGGCGATCTCGGCCTTGGTGAAGCCGATCGCCACATAGAACGGGTTGGCCATCACGCCGGCGAGCGCGTCGCCGAACTTGTAGAGCATGATGAAAGCCAAGATCGCGAGCCAGCCCGGCCGGCGCATGAAATCGACGAACGGCCCGACCATCGCGTCGTTGAGCCAGGCGACGAGGCGGGCCGCCAAGGCGCCCGTGGCCGGGCGGCCCGGAGGCGCAACAACGGCCGACGCCGCCGGCTCGCCGGCCAGCAGTAAAGTCACGATGCCAACCGTCACAAGGGCCGCCATGACGGCGTAGACATGGAACCAGCTCACGGCCTCGGCGAGGTGGAGCGCGCCCGCTCCCGCCACCAGGATGGCCATCCGGTAGCCGAGCACCACGGCCGCGGCACCGGCGCCAAACTGGCGCTCCTCCAGGATCTCCACCCGGTAGGCGTCGATGACGATGTCCTGGCTCGCCGACCAGAAGGCGACCGCGAACGCCAGCGCCGCGGTGGCGACCGGCGCCGCCAGCGGGTCGACCGCGCCGAGGCTCACGAGACAGGCCATCAATGCGAGCTGGGTGAGGATCGCCCAGGCCCGCCGGCGCCCGAGCCAGGCGCCGAGATAGGGGAGCGTCATACGGTCGATGAGCGGCGCCCAGAGGAACTTCAAGCTGTAGGGCACGCCCACCAGTGCGAAGAGGCCGATGGTCGTCAGGTCCACGCCCAGTGTCGCGAGACGGACCGAGAGGGTGGAGGCGGTCAGCAGCAGCGGCAGGCCGCTCGCGAATCCGAGAAAGAGGACGGCGATCACCCGCCGGTCGAGATAGACCGAGGCCGCCCGGAGCCAGCCGCCGGCGGGCAGATCAGCTCGGGCGGGCATGATCGCCAGGCAGTGCCATCTCCGGCAGGGCCGAGGCGTCGACCACCACATGCACGCGAAGCTCGGTGGCGCGACCCCGGATCGGTACCGCGTGCTTCGGAAATGCCGACAAGTCGATGCCGGCCTCGCGCGCCACCCGGCGCGAGATCACGGCCTGGCAGGCAAAGTCCTTGGTCAGGGCTTCGAGTCGGCTCGCGACATTGACCGCGTCGCCGATGGCGGTCAGCGTCGTCGCCTGCTTGTAGCCCATCTCGCCCACCACCACGCGACCGGCGTGCAGGCCGATGCCCATGCGAAGCGGCACCGGCAAATCGCCCGCCAGCTCGCGGTTGAGCCGGTCCAGCATCATCGCCATGGACCGGGTCGCGGCCAGCGCCTGGCGGCAGCCCGCCGCCCCCGCCTCGATGCCGAACAGCGCCATGATGCCGTCGCCGATGAACTTGTCCACATGGCCGCCCGATTGCTCGATTGCCTCGCCCATGGCGCGGAAATACTGGTTCAACAGGAACACCACATCATAGGGCAGCTTGGCCTCGGAGAGGCTGGTGAAGGCGCGCAGATCGGCGAACATGATGGCGATGACGCGCTCCGCCCCTTGGACATGGGCGGCACCCGGCTGCGCGTGGTTGGGCGTCGCGGCGGCGGGAATGAGCGGCATGACATCGAGCGGCGCGACCGGTCGGATCTGACAGGCGAGGCGGACATTGGGTGGAGCGCCCACACGGTCGAGCACAAGTTGCTCGTCGGCATCGGCGGACGGCAGCCGATCGCGGCCGGCGCCAAGCCGCACGCGGCAGGTGGAACAGCGGCCCCGCCCGCCGCAGACCGAGGCATGGGGAATGCCGGCGGCACGGCTCGCCTCGAGCACCGTCATACCCGGCAGCGCGAAGGCTGTGCGGCCGCCCGGATAGGTGATCCTGGCACCCGGCTCCAGCGCCGCCAGTCGCGCGCGCACCAAACGGGCCACCGCAATGCATCCAACCAGCACCAGGAAGCCGGCGACGATGTAGGGTTCGTTGCCATAGACGAAATTGCCGCCGACATCGCCCGGCCAGCCAATGTCGCGAAAGAGGGCGCGCACCCAGGCGCGGTCCAGGGCAAGCGCCCGGATGGCGCGACCGCCGTCCCACCAGCCGATCAGCGACGTGGCCGGCAACAGCACGGCCACGGCGTAGGCACCCGGGACCAGCCGGCGATACCAGGGCTTCAGGCGCAGCCAGAAATGCAGGCCGATGCAGCCATGCACCCAGACGATAGCCAACAGCGCCGCCTGGCGGATGGCCTTCAAATCGTCCGACCAGTGGGCGAGGAGGACATAGGCGTAGGTGTCCCGGACAGCGAACATTTCAACGACGCCGCGCGTACCCAGCACATGTTGGGTCAACAGCAAGGGAATCAGCAGGCCGAGGACCAACTGCACCGCTTCCCAGGCGGGCATGCGGAGCGTGCGGCGGCGATAGAGCTTGGCGAGCGCCATGGCGGCGTGGGTCAGGGCGGCGCCCGCCAGCAGCAGCGTTCCGGGCACACTCCGCCACAGCCAGACTTGCCAGAGGCGCATCGCCTCCATGGCTTCGAGCGAGACGATGCCGAGGCTGTGGTTGAGGAGATGCAGCGTCACATAGATAAAGAGTACAAGCCCGCTCCAAAGGCGCAGGCGCTGCACCAGGGGGCCGTTAGAGAGCATGGCTTGCGTGGCCGGTCATGTCAGGCGAGGCGCTGGCGCACCAGCTCGCCAAGCGGCGTTTCCGGGCGCGGACCCAGGTGGCCGATCACCTCGCTGGCCGCGATGCTGGCGATGCGGCCCGCGCGGGCGAGGCCGTATCCCTGCGTATAGCCATGCAGGAAGCCGGCGGCATAGAGATCGCCGGCACCGGTGGTATCGACGACGCGTGGCACCGGCTCGGCGTCGATCACATGCACCTCGTCGCCCGCCAGGACGACCGAGCCCTTTTCACCGCGGGTGAGCGCTACCACCTCGCAATGCCCGCGCACTTGTTGCAGCGCCGCATCGAAGTCCGGCACCTCGTAGAGCGCCATGATCTCGGCCTCGTTGGCGAACAGGATGTCGACGTGACGGGCCACGAGATCGCGGAAATCGGCCCGGTGGCGGTCGACGCAGAAGGGGTCGGAGAGCGAGAGCGCTACCTTGCGGCCGGCCTGGTGCGCCACCTCCGCCGCCTTCAGGAACGCCGCCTTGGCCCTGGGCGGGTCCCAGAGATAGCCCTCGAGATAGGTCACCTGGGCGCGGGCGATGAGGGCCGGGTCCACGTCCTCGGGACCGAGCTCGATGGCGGCACCGAGGTAAGTCTGCATGGTGCGCTGCGCATCGGGTGTCACGAAGATGAGGCAGCGCCCGGTGGCCGGTCCCTCGGTTGCCGGCGGGTTGTCGAATTCGACGCCCAATGACTGGATATCATGGCGAAAGATGCCGCCGAGCTGGTCGTCGCGCACTCGGCCGATATAGGCCGCCGGGCTGCCGAGGCCGGCGAGCCCCGCCACCGTGTTGCCGGCGGAGCCACCGGACGCCTCGATCGCCGGCCCCATGGCCGCGTAGAGCGAGGCGGCGCGCCGGGCGTCGATCAGCGACATGACGCCCTTGGCGAGGCTGTGGCGCGAGAGGAACCCGTCATCGGCATGGCTCAGAACGTCGACGATCGCGTTGCCGATGCCGACCACGTCGAGAAGTCCATCGGCCATGCCGCGCGTCTCCCGGTTAGACGTCTTGGAGCGCCAGTATAGCCGGGCTTCCCCGCCGCGCCGTCGGTTAATTTCAGGGACACAATACTTAATTTGATATTCAATTAAGTATTGTGTCCCCTGAATTACCGAGTCGCTGGAAAATCCGGCGCGACGCCAGATGCTCGCCGCCGTCCGCGCCGGCATGCCGGTCTATGTGAAGGCGTTCGACGAGTTGGCGACCGCCATTACCGAGCGCAACAAAATCCGCGCCGACGTGCTCGACAAGGACGGCACCCTGATCATCGAGAAGGCCGACGCGGTCAAGGCGACGGAAGAGATCGCCTCTCAGATCAATGCCCTGCAAGGAGCGACCGCGGACTCGGTCCAGGCCATCGAGGGCATCTCGAAAACCATCAACGAGATGCACGAGATTTCCACCTCCATCGCCTCGGCGGTGCAGGAACAGACGATGGCGACACGGGAGATCTCCCACAGCGTGCAGCAGGCCTCGGCCGGCACGTCCGAGGTCTCGGCCAATATCGGCGGCGTGACCCAGGCGGCGGGCGAATTGTCGGTCCAGTCGGAAAAGCTCAGGGCCGAGGTGGGCACGTTCCTCGCGGCCATCAGGGCGGCGTAGTCGCTAACCATATTCATGGCCGGGGCGGACCGTTCGGTCCGCCCCCGTGTCAGAAATTCCGCTCGTAGCGGAGCTTGACGCCGGCCGTGCTCAGGCTGTCGTCCAGCAGCCGCTCGTGCTTCCAGCCGGCATAGACGCCGAGGCCGAAATCGAAGCGGTAGCCGAGCGAGGCGCTGATCAGCCGCTCGTGTGAGTCGCGGCCATTGGGGCCCGAGCCATCGGCCGCCTCGTCGAGCCGGCGGGCGGTATAGCTGGCGAGGCCGATCCAGTTGTCGTACGCCGCCGTGACCCCGAGGGTCAGATAATCGGCGTCCTGGGCGAAGCCTTGAAAATCGGCGAAGCGGGCATATTCCACGAGCGGGGTCAGCTTGAGGGATTCGCTCAGGGCGATCTCGTAGGTCAGATTGAGGACGACGCCGTTCTCGTCCCGCGACTGTCCCTCGCCGCCGGCCAAATGAATATAGCCGACATGATAGGCAAGGTCGGGCAGGACTTCGAACTCCCCGCCCTTGAGGGTCAAGTTCACATTGTTCGGCGACCTGGTGTTGCCGGCAAACGGGTCGGAGCGGCGTACCCGGCCCGGCCGCGCCATCCGGCCCGGTTCGCCGAACGCCGGCCGTGTGAAGGCGCTGTTGCTCAAGGGACCGCTGTCGAAGAAGAAGACCTGGATACCGGCCTCATGCGCGCCAAGGCCCTCCAGGCTCTGCTTGAGCCTGCCGCCGAAGCCGATCGCCTCGTTGCGCTCGTAATCCTCGGCGAAGTTCTTGGCGTAGAGGCTGTCGTTGATGTCCCAGACGGTACCGAAGGTCGGGTTATATTTGCCGGCAAAAAGGGTCGCGGGTCCCTGCTCGTATTCGACGAAGAGCTGCTCGGCATAAAGGCCGTGATCCTGGAATGCGCGGCTCGCTGTCGGATCGCGAACCGGCTCCGCGTGCAGCGTCGCCTTGAGCGCGAAACCCCCGCCCACGCCCAACTCCAGCTCGAGCTTGGTGTCGGTGAAGGTGTCGGTGAGATCGCCGCCACGCCGGCCGGAGCGGCGATCGAGCTGCATTTCGATCTCGATAGCGGCCGAAAGCGACGGGCCATTTTCCTCGCCATGGCTGGGCGCGGCGTGCAAGACCAGACCCGATGCCCATAACCCCACGACCAGCACCGGCCGGTTCCACCGCCTGACCACGCCCCCCCCTTTCGGCTACCCAGACCCCTTAGCGGGCAATCGAAATTTTCAACGTTCGAGGGTGTTACCAAGACCGGCGCGACACGACAAGACCTATCCAGGGGGAGCGGCCCGCTAGTTACTGAATTATGTGTAAAACTCGACCTTACCATCGTCGAGGTCGTAACGAGCGGCAATGATCTTCAGCTTACCCGACTTGCCCGTATCGGCCAGAATTCGGTCCCGCCTCGCTCAACCGGCGGGCGGTGCGCTTGGCGCTCTCCGTAACCGCATTGTCGACGAAATCGCCCGGCTAGCCACGCATCGCCGTGATAGGCTGCAAGCCCGCCACAGCGCCGAAAGGAGCCCGGCCTTGAGCAATCCCGAAATCGACGCGACGGAATTGGCCCGCATTCTCAAGCAGGCCGGCCTGGCACTCGCGGCCGAGGAAGTCCGCGCCATCCTGCCGGGTGCGGCGATCGTTGCCGCCATGATCGAGCGCGTGCGCCGGCCCTTGCCACGCGAGGCGGAGCCGGCGGTCATCTTCGAAGCGGAGCCCGGCCGATGAGCGAGATCCCGACCATCGCCGAGGCGGCCAAACTGATCGCCGCAAAAAAGCTCTCACCCGTCGAACTGACAAAGTCGCGGCTTGCCCGCGTCAAGGCGCTCGACGGCCAACTCAACGCCTTCCTGCTGGTGACCGAAGAGCGGGCGCTGGCCGACGCCCGCGCGGCGGAGGCGCGCATGCTTGCCGGCACCCTCAAGGGGCCGCTCGACGGCATCCCGATCGCCCACAAGGACATCTACAACACCGCCGGCATCCGCACGACGGCCCATTCCCGCTTCCTCAAGGACAATGTTCCGGCCGAGGACGCCCACACGGTCAAGCGCTGGGCCGATGCCGGGACGGTGCTGCTCGGCAAGCTCGCGACCCACGAATTCGCCTTCGGCGGCCCATCGTTCGACCTGCCCTGGCCGCCGTCGCGCAATCCTTGGAACATCGAGCATTTCACGGCGGGCTCCTCGTCCGGCACGGGTGCCGCTGTGGCGGCCGGCCTCATCCTCGGCGGCACCGGCTCGGACACCGGCGGCTCGATCCGGGGGCCGGCGGCGTTCTGCGGCATCGCCGGCATCAAGCCGACTTATGGCCTCTCGAGCCGCGCCGGCATCCTGCCGCTCGCCTTCTCGCTCGACACCGCCGGCCCCATGGCGTGGACCGCCGAGGACTGCGCCCTCCTGCTCCAGGCCATGGCGGGCCATGACGCGCGCGACCCGGCGAGCGCCCGGCGGCCGATCCCGGACTTCACCGGCGATCTCGGCAAAGGCGCGAAGGGCCTTCGCATCGGCGTCGTCCGGCATTTCTTCGAGCAGGACCACCCCGTCTCCGCCGCCACACTCAAAGGCATCGACGCGGCCTTGGACTTCTTCCGCCAGGAGGGCGCCACCGTCCGCGACATCCAATTATCACCGGCGGCGGACTATCACGCGTGCGGTTTCCTGATCATGATCGGCGAGGCGTTCGCGCTGCATCTGCCCTGGCTGCAAGAGCGTTTCGGCGACTATGCCGAGATGTTCCGTCATCGCGTCGCACCCGCGGCGCTGATGAGCGGCCCCGACATGAGCCAGGCGCAGCGCCGGCGCCGCGTGCTGGCCGCTGAAATGCGCGCCGCCATGGCCGGCCTCGATATCATCGTCTCGGCGTCGGCGCCCGGCGAGGCGCCCAAGATCGCCGATCTGCCGAAATGGACCAGCATGGAAAAGCCTTCGTTCACCATGCCGTTCAATGTGACGGGCTTTCCGGCGATCAGCGTCTGCACGGGCTTCGGCGCGAGCGGGCTGCCGGTCGCCATCCAGCTCGCTGCCTTGCCCTTCCAGGAGCCGACCCTCTTTCGCGCCGCCCATGCCTATGAGCGCGCGACCGAGTGGCGAGCGCGCCGGCCGGCTCTGGCGGCGGCCTAGGGCTTCTTGCCGCTCGCGTCGAACTGGGCGAGGAAGGCGGTCAAATTGGCGATCTCGGTATCGTTCTTGATGCCGGGAAAAGCCATCTTGTTGCCGGGCATAGCGGCCTTCGGGTCCTTGATATAAGTGGCGAAGAACGCCGGGTCCCAGACCACGCCCGACTTCTGGTTGGCATCGGAATATTTGAAGCCCGGGATCGTGCCGGCCTTGCGGCCGAAGATGCCATTGAGTACCGGCCCGACGGCGTTCTTGGCCGTCTCGCCCACCTGATGGCAGGCCCGGCACTTGGCGAACGACTTCTCGCCCAAGGCGATGTCCTGGGCGCTGGCGGTCGCCGCAAAGAGCGTGACGGCCGCCCCGATCAGCGCGATACGAAACATGCGATACTTTCCCAAAACAGGCTCAGCCGAAAATGTCGCTGGTGATGCCGGCATACCAGCCCAGGTTTTCCTCTTGGGTCGCCTTGCGCAAGTCGGCCGACTCCCCGGTCTTGGAGACAAAGGTCTCGGCGGCGGCGATCTTGCCGTCCTTGGGCTCGTAGCGCCCGCCCACCTTCACGGCATCGTCGGTCTCGATCAGGCTCCAGCAGGTGTTGGTGTAGCGCGCCGGAAAGGTGCGCGCGGCCGTCAGTTCGCCGCGCACCGTCATGGCCGCGACCTTGGCCTGGCTGTTCGCCGAGAAGGCCGATTTCGGCATGTCGCCGGCAATCGAGGCATCGCCAAGGACATGAATGCCGGCGTCCATGGTCGACTGCATATTCTCGGGGTTGATCGGGCAGAAGCCGCTCTGGTTGGCGAGGCCGGCGTCGAGGGCGATCTTGCCCGCGGTCTGCGCCGGGATGACGTTCACGAGCGCGCAATTCTTATAGGTCTCGAAGCCGGTGGTGACCGTGTTGGTCGCCGGATCGACCGACTTGATACCATTATGAATCTTCGGATCCAGCCACTCGACCATGCCGGGGTAATGCTTTTCCCAGCCTTCCTGGAAGAGGCCCTGCTTGGAGAAGGTCTCCTTCGGGTCGAGCACCACGATCTTGGCTTTGCCGCGGCCGCTGCTCTTGAGCTGATGCGCCATCATCGAGACGCGCTCATAGGGGCCGGGCGGGCAGCGATAGGGATTGGGGGGCGCGATCATGACGATCACGCCGCCATCGGGCACCGCCTTGAGGCGGTCGGCCAAGAGCTGGGTTTGCGCACCGGGTTTCCAGGCGTGCGGCATGGTCTGCTCATGAGCCTGTCCCCAGCCCGGCACGCTGTCATATTTCAGGTCGATGCCGGGGGCCAAGATCAGCCGGTCATAGTCGAGCCGGTTGCCGTCGGCGAGCACGACTTGTTTCTTCTCGCGGTCGATGGCGCTCGCCATCTGGTGGTTGAGTTTCACGCCATGGGCCGCGGCCAGCTTGTCATAGCCGTGGGTGATGGATGCGAGGCTGCGATAGCCGCCGAGAAAGAGGTTGGAGTGGAAGCAAGTGACGTAGGCCCGCAGCGGTTCCACCAGGGTTACCTCGATGGCGCCCTGGGAGTCGCGGGCGATGTACTTCGCCGCCGTGGCACCCCCGGCGCCGCCACCCACCACCACGACCCGGGGCTTGGCCTGCCCAAGGACGGCCGGTGCCCCCAAGGCGAGTGCCCCCAGCGATGCCGAGGCGCCCAGCACAAATGCGCGTCTGTCCATCCGCATGGTCATCCCTCCCTCCCCGTTTCGGTCGCTCGGATTTTCCGAGCACCGGACATGAGTCTGCCCAAGACCGCTCCCGTCATCAACAGCGGCGACCCCGACGCTCAGCCTACTTTGAGATAGGCGAAGCCCTTGCTCTGCAAGACCGCGACCGTGGCGACACCGGACGGAACAAAGCTCACGAACTCCGCCTTGCGCAGCTTGTCGCGGTCGAGCTTGAGCCGCTCGAACGTGATCTCGCAGAGATAGACCTTCAGGCCGTTCTTGGCCAGGGCGGCCACCCGCTCGAACAAGGGAGCGACCTTGCTCGCCTCCTCCGCCCAGGGCGTTCCCTCAAGCGTCGCGAAGAAGAACTTCACGCCGACGCTGTGGACCACCATGACCAGTTGGATGTCGAACGGGTTGGCGCCATAAACGGAATAGTGATTGGAGATGTTGTTGAGGAGCTGCCCGAAGCGCGCCGGGTCGCCGAAATCGCAGTGATAGAGACACGCGATTTCGGCTTCTTTCTTGAGCGCGTCCGCCTTGGCGGCGCTCGTCGGGCCGGCAAGGGCCACCGCGCCGACGCCGGCCGCGGCCAGCGATGTCAACAAGGTGCGTCGGTCGATCTCGGACATGGTTTCCTCCCTAGCCACGCGGCATCGGCGCCGCTGTTCAGTTCGCCACCGGTGTCAGCCGGCCGAAGAAGGCGGCGAGCGCCGCCAGGTCCTCGTCGCTCAAACCGCCCGTAATGGTCTGCATCACCGGATTATCGCGCTCTTTGGCGCGATAGGACCGCATGACCGCGACGAACTGGTCCGTGGCCCAGCCGACGATCGGCGGGATGGCGCCCACTGCCTTGCCGCTCAGCTGATGGCACGTCACGCATTCGGCCGAGAGATGTTCACCGAGCGCCACATCGCCCCCTAGGGCGCCCGCTGCCTGCGCTCGCGCCAAACCCGCGGCCAGGATCAGGGCAGTGGTGAAGGCACAAGGCCGGTTCATTCGACCTTCGGCGCTCCCTTGTCGTCGGGCGTCACATCGAGCGCCCGCGCACGATTGAGGATCGTAACCTCGGCCTTGCAATTCTTCATACAGGGTTCGGTGCCCCAGAAATGCTTTTCCGTCGTCTCGCGGTCATCGTCGTAGAAGCCGCCGGCGTTTGGCAGTGCGACCGCCGCGATCGTGTCGGACGCGAGGACGAAATCCTCCTTCACCAGGTCGTTCATGTGCAAGAGAAACGCGGTCAGCGCATAGACCTCGCCGTCGGTGAGCGACTGGGCATTGCCGAACGGCATGGTGCGCCGCACATAGTCGAACACCGTCGTAACGTGCGGCCAGTAGGAACCGACCGTCTTTTCGGGGTTCTCGTTGACCAGCGACTCGCGGCCGGCGACCACCGGCCAGCGCCCCGCGCCTTCGCCGAATTCGCCGTGGCAGGCGGCGCATTGCTTTAGGAAGATCGCCTCGCCTTCCTTGACCGATCCTTGCCCTGGCGGCACGCCATGGCCGTCGGGGCGAAGGTCGATATCCCAAGCCTTGATCTCCTCGGGCAAGGCCGGGCGTCCCAGGCCTCGCGTTTGGCCGAGCGCCGGCAACGCCAGCGCGAGTACGCCGACAAGCACCAGCAAGGCAGGGGCGAGACTAAGAAATCTCGACATTCTCGGTCTCTCCCCCGGCGTGGACATGCCAGGTCTGGATGCCGTTATTATGATAGATCGAGCTGGTGCCGCGCACCTGGCGGAGCGCCTGCTTGGTCGGCTGCACATAGCCCGTCTCATCGATGACACGCGACTGGATCAGCAGTTCACGGCCGTTCCAATTGAACGGGAAATAAAAGCGCGTGAGCGAGAGCGGCAGCACCGGACCGTCAAGGCGCGCATGGCGCCAGTTGCGCCCGCCATCCAGGGTGACGTCGACCCGCTTCACCCGTCCGCGCCCGGACCAGGCGAGCCCGGACAGCAAGTTCGTCCCCTTGTGGACGAGCGGCGCCTGCGGGCTCGGGTTGGTAACCACCGACTTCGCGTCCATGATGAAGGTGAAACGCCGCGCCCGGCCGTCGGCCATGAGGTCGGTATATTTCGCGGTCTCTTCGCGGTGATGCCAGGGCCGATCGCCAACTTCGATCCGGCGCAGCCACTTGATCCACATATTGCCTTCCCAGCCGGGCACGACCAGGCGAAGCGGATAGCCCTGCTCGGGGCGGAGCGCCTCGCCGTTCATCGCCCAGGCCAGGAGGCAGTCGTCGAGCGCCTTGGCGAGCGGCACCGAGCGGGTCATCGCCGCCGCGTCGGCGCCTTCGGCCAACAGCCAACTTGCGTTCGGGCCGAGACCGCACGCCTCGAGCACCGCCTTGAGGGGCACGCCCGTATACATGACATTGTGGACCATGCCGTGGGTGAACTGGCAGCCATTGAGCTGCGCGCCACGCCACTCCATGCCGGAATTGGCCGCGCACTCCATGAAATAGACGCGGTTGGCGCGGCCGGGAAAACGCTTCAAGTCGGCGACGGTAAAAACTCGTGGCCGCTCCACCAGACCATGCACCATCAGGCGGTGTTTGGCGGGGTCGACCTCGGCAACGCCGCTATGGTGCCGTTCGAAGCAGAGGCCGTTCGGCGTAATCGTGCCGTCGAGGTCATGCAGCGGCGTGAAGTTGACTGAGGACTCCGGGCTCGCGGTCAGCCACGCCACGTTGCGGCGCACCACATGCGCCTCGAATTCGGACGGGCGTCCATACGGCCGGGACGCGACCCCTTCGCCCAGATAGCGGGTCCAGTCGGGCAGTTCGGTGATCGCGGGATCGGGCGTGGCCGCGCCAGCGCGGCGACCACTGCCCAGCAGCGCCACGGCGGCGCCAACCCCACCCAAGAACCGCCGCCGGCTGGCGCGGTGCGAACGATCGCTCTCCACTCGCTCCTCCCGGGCCTGCCTAAACTTAAGCGCCCTTGACCTTCACGGCGTTGGTGGGCTCCAGGCGTACCGTCCGGACGCGTGCTAGATGGCGCTCCACCAGCTCCCAGATCGGCGGGCCCTCGACGCTCTCGGCGACGCTCGCCCAACCGGCGACCACATAGCGCCGCGCCGGATCGAGTGGTTGGCCGGATTTGAGCATGGTCAGATCGGAAATGCGGCTGCCGATCGCCTTGTCGATGTCGACGGTATAGCCAAGCCCACCCACCCGGACCATGTCACCGCCGCCCTGGAAATAAGGATCGGGGTGGAAGATGTTGTCGGCCACATCCTCCAGAATCGCCTTGAGCTGCGCGCCCGTCATCGGGGTCCGGTAGACGTTCGGATAGGTCATGGCGGTGGCATTGGTCAGCGCCTCGAAGGTGATCGCATCGCCCGGCAACAGCGAGGCACCCCAGCGAAAGCCCGGCGAGAGCGCGATCTCCGCGTCGCGCTCCGCGAGGATCGCCTGGCAAATCAGATCGTCAAAGGTGCCGTTGAAATTGCCGCGGCGATAAAGGACCGACTCGGTCCGGCCAAGTTCGCGGCCAAGCGCCGCCTCGTAGGGCTGGCGCATCTGGGTAATCGCCGCCGACATGTCGGCGTCGGGCGTGATCGCGTCGGCGAAGATCGGGATCAAGCGATAGCGATAGCCCGCGATCCGGCGGTCGCGAACCTCGATGTCGAGGCGCGAGACGAACTTGCCATGGGAGCCCGAGGCAACCAACAGGGTGTTGCCAACCGTCACCACTTCAGGGAGCGCATCATGGGTATGGGCCGTGAGGATGACGTCGATCCCCTTCACCCGGGCCGCCATCTTGCGGTCGACGTCGAAGCCGTTGTGGGAGAGGAGCACGACCAGGTCGGCGCCGTCGCGGCGCGCTTCGTCGACCTGCTGTTGCATCTCGTCTTCGCGCACCCCGAATTCCCATTCCGGCATCATCCAACGGGGGTTGGCGATCGGCGTGTAGGGAAATGCCTGGCCGATCACGGCGATCCTGGCGCCGCCGCGCTCGAACGTCTTGCGGGCGGGAAACACCGGCTCACGCCACTCTTTGTCGCGAATGTTCTGGGCCAAGAAGGCGAAGGGCAAGGATTCGGCCGCCGCCTTCACCCGCTCGGCACCGTAAGTAAACTCCCAATGGCCGACCATGGCGTCGACCTTGAGCCGGGCCATGAGGTCCATCATGTCCTGGCCCCGGGTCTGGAGCGCGGTCCAGCTACCCTGCCAGGTGTCGCCGCCATCCAGCAGCAGCACCTTGTCGGCGCCCCGCTCGGCGCGGATCGCCTTGATCGCCGTGGCGATCCGGTCGAGCCCGCCCATGCGCCCATATTGCCGGGTCAGGCTGACGAAATCCTCGTTGCTCAAGGCATGGGCGTCGGCGGTTCCGGCGGCGATGCCGTAGCGCCGGCGCAGCGCCGCACCGGTCAGGTGCGGCGGCTCGCCCTTGGCCGCGCCGACGCCGATATTGACGTCGGGCTCACGGTAATAGACCGGCCGCAATTGCGCGTGCAGGTCGGTCACATGCAACAAAGTGACCGTGCCGACCGGCTGAAAGGCGAGGATATCGGACTGGGTGAGGCGCGCTTGGGCGAGCGCCCGGCGAAAGCCCGCCACGCCCATGATGGCCGCCGCCGCCGACCCCGCCCGGACGAAATCGCGTCGCGTGATCACGGGCTCTCTACCTGCCTTCAGGCGACCGTCAGCTTCGCCGTCGCGGCATATTCCGAGCCGTCATCGTCCTTCCAAGTGAAGGTGAATTCGCCCGACTGCTCGGCCCGGTAGAAGAACGACTGGTAGGGGTTGGCCGAGATCGACGGGTGCCAGTCCGCCTCGAAGAAGGTCTTGCCGGCGAAGGCGGCGGTGAACCGGTTGATGATCCGGCGCGGGATGGTCTTGCCGGCGCTATCATTGCGCTGGCCGGTCTCCATGTCGTGCGAGATCAGGGTCTTGATCTCGATCAGCTCGCCCTTGGTCGCCGTGGTGGGAACCCGGACGCGCGGCTTGGATTGGGTGCTCATGATGTTTCCTCCGTCCGCTCAGCCGCCGCAGCCGCCGATCGTCACTTTGACTTCGGCTTTCGTTGAGTGCAGCGCGCCGCTCGACATTTCGGCGACACAAACGATGTTCTGGGTCTGAGCAAGCCGCATGCGGGTCGAAGCGGCGGCCTTGCCCGCCGCGGCCGTAAACCGGTAGCTGACGACGCCCGGAAGCGGATTGCCATCGGCGAACACATGCACCGCCTTAACGAAATCCTGTCCGGTCATGGCGCTCTCGACCTCGACATTGATCGGCACGACCAGCCCGTTCTCGGCGATCTGCGGCACGTCCAGCTTGATCTTGCCGGCCACTAATGGTTTGTCCCCATAGAGCTTCTTCAGCTCGGCCTCGATCGCTGCCGGATCGCCATGGGCGATGTGTGGCAGCAGCACCGCGAACGCGGCACCAGCCGCCGCCATGGCGAGCGCCTTGCGGCGCGATAGGGGTTCCACCGGATTTGCACAGTCAGGCACGGCTCGTTACCTCCCTCAGGCAGGCGCTTCGGCCCTTGACGACCGAGCGGCGTTGCGACAAATTAACATATCTGATTTCATGAATACAATGACCAAAACACGCTCGACACCAAGACTGGGAGGAAACGGCATGAACGTCCACACGCTGTTGGCCATACTGGTGGCAGCCCTGTTGCTGGCGCCGCCGGCGGCGCTGAGTCAGGCGGCCAGCGACGACGCCAGCGAGCGCGAGATCGAGCGGTATCGCGCCATGATCGGCGATCCGATGGCCAATCCCGGCTATCTGAACGTCGATCGGGGCGAGACATTGTGGTCGACGGCGCGCGGCGGCAGGAATGTCTCGCTGGAGCGCTGCGATTTGGGTGAGGGACCCGGTAAGCTTGAGGCCGCCTATGGCAAGCTGCCGCGCTACTTCGCCGATGCCGATCGGGTCATGGACCTGGAGCAGCGCCTGCTCTGGTGCATGGATAAGCTGCAAGGGTTCGATGCCACCGAATTGCTCAAGCGGCCGTTCTCCAGCACCGGCCGGTTCTCCGAGATGGAGGATCTGGTGGCGTTCATCGCCAATAAGTCGAACGGCATGAAAATCCAGCCCCAGATCGCCCATCCCAAGGAGCTGGAAGCGCTGGCGGCCGGCGAGGCGATCTTCTTCCGGCGCTCGGGAACCATGGATTTCTCCTGCGCCACCTGTCATGCCGAGGACGGCAAACGCATCCGTCTCCAGGTCCTGCCGCCCTTGCATGAGCCGGGCCAGCAGGCGCGGGATACCATGGGCTCATGGCCCACCTACCGGGTCTCGCAAAGTGCGACCAGGACCATGCAGCATCGGCTCTGGGACTGCTATCGCCAGATGCGCATGCCGGCGCCCGACTATGCCTCGGACGGCCTGACCGCCCTCACGCTCTACCTTATGAACAATGCGGCTGGGGGAACGATCCAAGTCCCCTCGATCAAGCGCTGACACGGGAGAGAGCCATGTGGAGCCTAATACCGATCGCCGCCCTGGTCCTGATGTTCGCGCTTTCGGCCGCGGCACAGCCGGCCGGCAAGATCGATCCGGCAACCGTCGAGAGCTATGTGAAGAGTGCCTTCGGCAAGGCCAAGGACGGCTGGGAGAACCGCGTCCAGCAAGACGAGACCCAGCGCGTCTGCACCCAATATCGCAACGAACCGCCGGCCCCGGAGGCGGACAAGATCGTGGCGCGCGAGAAAACAACGGTGATATTCCCCGCCGACGGCAAATTGATCGGCGACTGGAAGGCCGGCCAGCGTATCGCCCAAAGCGGCCGGGGCGGCCAGTTCTCCGATCCGCCCGGAACGGCGAGCGGCGGCAATTGCTATGCCTGCCACCAGATGAGCCCGGCCGAGCTCAGCTTCGGCACGCTCGGCCCGCCGCTCGTCCATTACGGGCGCGCCCGCAAATTCGACCCCGATGAGGCCAAGGCGGCCTACACCAGGGTGTTCAACTCGAACGCCGTCCTCGCCTGCTCGAACATGCCGCGCTTTGGCTATCATAACGTGCTGACGGAGCAGCAGATCAAGGATGTGGTGGCCTATCTGTTCGACCCGGCATCGCCGGTCAATCAGTAGTTCGGAGCGCGGCGCGTGAAGAAGGGCGAACCCAGCGTGACGGCCGACAGGATGATTCCGCAATCGATCGAGGACAAGCTGCGCTCGACCGATGAGCATTCGCCCGAACTCGAAGAGCTCATGGGCAATGCACGCAAGGCGAGCGATTTCCTCAAGGCGCTGTCGCACGAGAATCGCTTGCTGCTGCTCTGTCTCTTGTCCGAGCGCGAGCGGTCGGTGGGCGAACTGGAGGAGATACTCTCCCTGCGCCAGCCCTCGGTCTCCCAGCAGCTCGCCCGGCTGCGCTACGACAATTTGGTGAACACGCGCCGCGACGGCAAGACGATCTATTACAGCCTCGCCAACGAGCATGTGCGGGACGTGATCCGGGTCATCTACGGGATATTCTGCAAGGCTAGGCGACCCGGCGCGGTGCCGGACGGGGCGAGCGACGCCGGCTAACGGCGTCGGCACGAAACCCAGGAGAGTCCGCGGCGTGAAAGGGATGCCGTCCTACGCAAAGGGGGTGGCGGGCCTGATCGCTGGCATGGCGATCGGCTATGCCGCGCGGCGCGGGCAACTCTGTAGCTTTGGCGCGATCGAGGATGTGCTCGTTAGCGGCGACCGGCGCCGGCTCCGGGCCTTTGCCCTGGCGCTCGCGGTGGTGCTCGCCGGAACCCAGCTTCTCGTTGCCTGGGACCTGTTCGATCCGGGGCTCACCGTCTATGTGCCGGCGGCTATACCCTGGCTCAGCCTGGTGCTGGGCGGTCTGCTGTTCGGGCTCGGCATGGCGCTGGTTGGCACATGCGGCTTCGGCACGCTGGTGCGGCTCGGCGGCGGTGATCTGCGCAGCCTGGTGGTGCTGCTGCCGATCGGGGCGGTCGCCTTCGCGACCCAGCGCGGCGTGCTCGCGCCCGTCCGCCTGGCGCTGGTGGAGTGGGCGACCCTTCCCCTACCGATGCTGGATCGAGGCGACCTCATCGCCGCCCTCGATTTCGCCTTGCCGTTCCCGGTCCGCCTCCCGCTCGGCTTGGCCATGGCGGCGGGCCTGCTGGTCTGGGCCTTCCACGACCGGCGGCTCATGGCCGCCCGGCGCCTGGCGCGGGCCGGCTTGGTGCTGGGTCTCGCCGTAGTGGCGGGATGGGCGGGCGTTGTTTGGCTTGCTGCTCGGCACGGGGGATCATGGCGATTTCGGCGTCGCGACGGTGGGTGGCGCCATCGCCGGCGCGGGGCTCGCGGCATGGCGGGCTGGCGAGTTCCGTTGGGAGGCATTCGACGACCAGCGCGAGATGCGCCGGCATCTGTTGGGCGCGGCGCTGATGGGGTTCGGCGGCATCTGTGCCGGCGGCTGCACTATCGGACAGGGCCTCACGGCCGCATCCCTGCTGGCGATCTCGGCGCCCCTCGCCATTGCCAGCATGGTCCTGGGCGCGCGCCTGGGGATCGCCATCTTGATCGGCGGCCCGTTCGGCGTCGCGTGGCTTGGCCTTCGGTTCCGGGAGCGCCGCTGAACCGTAGCCCACCGTTGCGGGGCTAAACGGCTGGCAGCGACTAAAAATTAAGTCCTCGCTAACGGTTTTGACCGATCCTTCCATCCTGTTCTTTCCAGGATGGACCAAGGACGATCATGGCACTCGCGGCGTTCAAGAACTTTGCGCGCAACGGGCGCTACGTGCGGGCAGCCATCGGCGTGGTCCTGCTCGGCCTTGGTGCCGCGGTCTATCTAACGCATGCGCTCTACACGATCAGCGACCAGGCGGTGATCAACGCCCGGACGGTGCTACTGGTCACGCCGATCGAGGGCACGGTCTCGAAACCCCTACCGGACGACGGCACCTATGTGAAAGCCGGCACCATCTTGACGGTGATCGAGAACCGCGCCATCGACCGAAGCCGCGAACAGCAGCTCCTGAGCGATGCGCATGGGGTCCAGCAGCGGCTGGCGGCGCTCCGGGGTACCGACGGCGAGTTCGCGCAGTTGAGCGCGCGGCTCTCGGGCGATTTGCAGGCCTTCCGCGACGCCAGCGTCCAGCGTCTGCAAACCATGGTTCGCGAGGCGCGGGCCGAGGCCGAATCGGCGAGTGCGGGCCACCGCGAGGCCGACCGCGACGCCGGCCGCAAGCGGCAGCTGGCGGCAAACGGCGTGGTCAGCCCCTCAGTGGTCGAGTCGAGCGAGGACCGCGCCACGCGCGCGATGGCCGAGGCCAGCCGCGCCCAGCTCTATACCCAACGGCTTGGTCAGGAACTCGACGCGGCGCGCAAAGGCCTTTATTTGCTCGAGGCGCGCAACGACGTACCCTACACGCGCCAACGTCTCGACGAGCTGGCGCTTCGCCGCATCGAAATTGCGGCGCAGAGCCGCGAGTTGACGGCACGGCTTGGCGCGATCGCCATCTCGCTCGAGGCCGAGCAAGATCCCCTGGACCTGATGGCGGCGACCCAAGTGGTGGCGCCGATCGACAGCGTGGTCTGGCGCTCGCAGATTTCCGAAGGCACATGGGTGGCGGCGAGCAGCCCGATCGTCACCCTGATCGATTGCCGCTCGCGCTTTGTCAACGTGCGCTTGCCGGGCCGCAACTTTCAGCACCTGCAACCGGGCATTGGCGCGAGTGTGCATGTGCTGGGCGCCGCCCGGGTCGAGAACGCCGTGATCCAGGATGTACGCGGCATGGGCGCCAAGGAGCAGCAAGACCGGCTCGCGGCGCCCATCCCAGCGGCGCGCGCCGACGAGCTCGTGGCCACCCTCTCGCTAACCGACAACAATGGTCATCTCGAAGGCCGCGCCTTCTGCGACGTCGGGCGCCGGGTCGAGGTCGTCCTCGATGGCGGAACCGGGCAGGCAAGCTGGTTCCAGCGGCTCGTCCTGTTCCTGCAACCCGCCAAGGCGCTCGCCCAGCAAAACGCGGGCGACGACGGAACCGCAAATCCGCCGCGCCCGCCCGCCGTTCGATGACCTGGCTGGACGCATTCGCGCCCAGCTTCGTGGTCCTGGGATTCTATATCGCCATCGCGCCCCTATTGCCGCGCGAGCGGACCTGGGCGCGCAGCCTCGTTCTCGGTATCGCCACGCTCGTCACCCTCCGCTATCTCGACTGGCGCCTGGAATGGACGATGGATTTCGATCGCGCGACGGGGATCCAGGCCGCCTGGATGCTGATCTATCTCGTGGTCGAGATAGCGGCTTTCGCCGAGGTGGCGCTCGGCCACTTCATTCTCACCCGCCGCAGCAACCGCACGCCCGAAGCGGACGTCCATGAGCGGCGCCTCCGGGCGACGCCGGCGGCGAACCTGCCGAGTGTCGACATCTTCATCGCCACCTACAATGAGGAAGTGGATATTCTCGAGCGGACGATCGTCGGCGCCCTCAATCTCGACTATCCGAACTTCAAGGTCTGGGTGCTTGACGACGGCCGGCGCGAGTGGCTGCGCGACTTTTGCGCCGAGCGCGACGTCGGCTACCTCATCCGACCGGACAACAAGCACCACAAGGCGGGCAACATCAATCATGCCCTCCGGCACACCTCGGGCGATCTGGTCGCGATCTTCGACGCCGATTTCGTGCCCAATCGCAAGTTCCTCATTCGCACGGTCGGGTTCTTCCAGGACCCCAAGATCGGTTGCGTGCAAACGCCGCATCATTTCTTCAACAAGGATCCGATTCAGAGCAACCTCAAGATCACCGACCTTTGGCCGGACGAGCAGCGGCTGTTCTTCGATGCGGTCCTCCCGCGCCGCCACGCGTGGGATGTGGCGTTCAATTGCGGCAGCGGCGCCATCTCCCGGCGGGAGGCGTTCACAGCCATCGGCGGCATGCCCACGGAGTCGATCACCGAAGACATGCTCCCCACCCTGGTGCAGCTCCGGCATGGCTGGATCACCCGCTATCTCGACGAGCAGTTGAGCCTCGGGCTCGCGCCGGAATCGGTGAACGCCTATTTCGTGCAGCGCCATCGCTGGTGCCGTGGCCAGATCCAGACCATGTTCCTCAAGATGGGACCGTTTGGACCCGGCCTCACCTTGTTGCAGCGGCTGTTCTTCATCCCGGCATACTGGTTCGTCCAGTTGCCGAGCCGCCTCTTTATGATGACCGTGCCGTTGGTGTTCCTGTGGTTTGACCTGGCGCCCTTCGATATCGGCTCGGTCGAGATGCTGATCTCGCAAACCCTGCCGCTGATCATCGCCCATATCGCCGCCATGCGGTGGGTGGCCTCGCGCTCGTTCATGCCGTTCCTCACCACGGCGTCGAACCTCTTCACCGCCATCCGCGTCACGCCGAAGGCGGTGGCGAGCCTGATCAAGCCGTTCGGCGTGGGCTTCAAGGTGACTCCGAAAGGCTTTAGCAATCAGCAACTCGTCTACGACCGGGTCACCGCCGCCGTCAGCCTGGCCGGGCTCGCGCTCGCGGTCGGCGGCATCTGGATAAACCTCGACGTCGATCTGCGGGTGATCGAGAACCGTCTCAACTTCGCGACAGCCGTCGTTTGGGCGCTGCTCAACGCCATCGCCTTCGTCATTGTCCTGATGATGTCGTTGGAAGCGCCGCGCTTCCGCCAGCAGGAGCGCTTCGTGCTCGACGCGCCGAGCCAGTTCTTCACCGGCGGCTTGCGGGCGCCGGTGACCATCGTCGACCTGTCGTTTCGGGGTGCTCGCATCGCCTTCGGCAACCACCCGGTTCCCGCCATCGGCGCCCAAGTGGCGGTCGACATCGGCACAATGGGCCTGCTGTGGGCGACGGTCCGCTGGCGCCGCCACGACGAGGCCAGCGTCAGCTTCGACGACTCGCCCGGGGTTGCCGACCGGCTGCGCCTTTCGCTGCGGCGTTCGACAATGGCAAAACCCAGGCCGAACGAGCGCCGCCAGGCGCCGCGCGCCCGCCTCGACCTGCCGGCCACCTGCATCGTGGGCGCGGTCCGGCAACCCTGCCGGATCGTCGATGCGTCCACCAGCGGGGCAGCCGTCACCCTCGATGACGGTGTGACGCTCGAAGCCGGGCAGCAGATCCTACTCGACATTCCGAGCGTCGGCGTGGTGGCCGGCCAAATGGTCCGGATATCCGGCGGCCGCGGCAGCATCCGCTTCGAGGACATCGGCCGGCAGACTCGCGATCGCCTGATGCAGCGGCTCTATACCGAAGGGCTCTCCAACAATGCCAGCGGCGCCGTTGCCCCCGGCGAGCTGATCTCCTATGTTGTCGGCTGAGCATTCGGACTCCGGGCATAGCTGGGGTCCGTACCACCAAGCGCGTGGCGGACGCGGAAAGGACGCTTGCCATGGCCCCGAGCTTGCGACCGCTGCACAAGCTGTTCGTCGCCGAAGCAAGAGGGATCGACCTCACGCGGAAGCTGACGGCGGACCTCGCCGCCGAGATCGAGGCGGCGATGGACAGGCACGCTGTGCTGGTGTTCCCAGACCAGCCGATCGACGAGGACCAGCAGGTGGCGTTCACCGAATGGTTCGGCCCGCTCGACACCGGCCTCCTCAAGGTCTTCAAGCGCAAGAGCCGGTTCAAGCACGGGGCGATGATCGCGATCGGCAACGTCAATGCCGACGGAGAGGTGGTGGAGCCAGGCGAGCGGCTGATCGTCTCGCAGATGGCGAACCAGCTCTGGCACAGCGACTCCTCCTTTCAGCGCGTGCCCGGCAAATACTCGATCCTCGCGGCTCAGGTCGTGCCGGCGAGCGGCGGCGACACCGAATGGGTGGACCAGCGCGCCGCCCATGACGCGCTGCCCGAGGATCTCCGGGCGCTGGCCGAAGGACGGGTGGCCGAGCACTCGGCCTTCTACACGCGCCTGTGGCTCGGCGACACCTACAGCGAGGCCGAGCTTGCCATCATGCCGCTGGTGCGCTGGCCGCTGGTGCGCACCCACCCGGGCTCGGGGCGCCGGACGCTCTTCCTCGGCGCCCATGCCCAGGCGGTGGTGGGAATGTCGCGGGCGGAAGGGCGCATGCTGCTGCGCGAGCTGACGGAGCACGCGACCCAGCCAGCCTTCGTCTACCGCCACCAGTGGCGGCCGGGCGACGTCGTGATGTGGGACAACCGCTGCACCCTCCACCGCGGCCGCCGCTACGACCTCGCCGCGCGCCGCGAGCTCCGGCGCACCACCAGCGAGGACCTCATCTCGGCGCGCGAACAGTGGGTGGCCTGATTACCCCACTGCCGGCAGGCCTCCCGACGGTCAGCCGGCGTTGAGCACCATGTCCGCCGCCTTTTCGCCAATCATGATCGAGGGCGCGTTGGTGTTGCCCGATGTGAGAGAGGGCATGATCGAGGCGTCGGCTATGCGCAGCGCCGCGATGCCACGGACGCGAAGCTCGGCATCGACGACAGCCATGCCGTCCGAGCCCATCTTGCAGGTCCCGACCGGGTGGTAGGTCGTTTCCGCCACCTGTTTGACCCAGTCGAGTATTTCGCCGTCCGTTGTTCGCGACTCGCCGGGCCCAATCTCCGTCACCCGCATGGGAGCCAGCGCGGGCGCGGTCATGACGGCGCGGGCGATGCGGACGGCGCGCACGGTAATCTCCGCATCGATCGGAGACGATAGGAAATTGAAGTTGATCGCGGGCGGCCGATGCGGATCCGCCGCGACGATGTGGATATGCCCCTTGCTTTCCGGCCGCATCGGGTGGGCGTAGCAAGTCACGCCCGACTGGCGGGCAATCTTCGGGCCCTTCGGGCCAGGCTCGGTCAGCATCGGAACCCACCCCAGCATGACGTCCGGCGCATCGAGACCCGCGCGGGAGCGGACGAATGCGCGGAGCGGCGCCCCCACCGCGCCGAGCAGGCCCTGGCCGAAGAGCGCATAGCTGAGCGCTTGCCGCACGAGGCCAAACCCGCGGGCGCGGTCGTTAAAGGTGATCCCCTTGGCACCAACGGCCCACCGTGTCCGGGGCGCGTAATGGTCGCGCAGATTCTCGCCCACACCCGGCAAGACATGGCGCACGGCGATGCCCAGACTTTGCAGGCGGTCGGGTTGGCCGATGCCGGAGAGCTCCAGCAATTGCGGGGAGTTGATGGTCCCGGCGCTCACCACGACCTCGCGCGCGGCATGGGCCTCCCGCAATTGGCCCCCGACGGAATACCGGACGCCGGTGCAGCGCTTGCCTTCTAGCAGGAGCGCCTCGGTCAACGCCCCCGTCTCGATACGCAGATTTCCGCGTTTGCCGATCGGGTCCAGATAGCAACGGGCCGTGCTCATCCGGCGGCCGCCTGAGATCGTCGCCTGGCTCATGGCGATGCCATCTTGCGTGGCGCCGTTGTAATCGGGGTTGTGCGCGATACCGACCTCGCCCGCGGCCTTGATCAACGCGGCGAAAAGCGGGTCGCCCGCGTCCGGGTTGGTGACGCGGAGTGGACCCTGCCGGCCGCGAAAGGCGTCATCGCCACCGTCATAGCTTTCCATGCGCTTGAAGAAGGGGAGCACGTCTTCGTAGCTCCAACCGCGATTGCCCGCTTGCGCCCAGCTATCGAAATCCTGCGCCTGACCGCGCACGAACGCCATGCCGTTGATCGAGCTGGAGCCGCCGAGCAACCGGCCGCGCGGTACCGGTATCCCACGGCCGTTGGTGTTGGGCTCGGGCTCGGCCGTGTAGCACCAATTGGCCGCCGGGTTTTTGATTAACCTGGCGGAGCCGACGGGAATACGCGACCAGGGATGGCTGGCGGGACCGGCTTCGAGCAGCAGGACCCTGTTACGCGCATCCGCCGAAAGCCGGTTCGCGATAACCGCGCCGGCCGATCCGGCGCCGACAACGATGTAGTCGAAGGTTTGCCTATCGATTGCTTGCACGTTCCCCCTGCCGCTTCGCGGATCCCCCGGGCAACACCGCGTCGAGCCGGTCGATCGCATGGTCTAAGCATAGATTCGCAGCTTGCCCAACGGATGTCGATTTCGTTCTTGGTTCAGGTTGGCGGCGTCATCCGCATCCAACGTACAAGCCCGACCCCGCGCAAGGATTTTGACGACAGACCCCGGTCTGGCACAGGATAAACCACCTCCAAAGAGGACATGTCATGCAGCCCCTTGGCGACATCCGCGTTCTTTCCGTAACCGTCTACCTTGCCGGACCTTTCCTCGGCATGACCCTGGCCCGCTTCGGGGCCGAGGTTATCAAGGTTGAGATGCCGGGTACCGGCGATCCGATCCGCGGTATCGGCCCCTATACGGGCCCGCAAGGCATCAGCCCGGATCGGCGCACCGGCGAGGATCTCTCGATCCCGTTCCTGAAACGCTCCGAGGGGGTGAAGAGCGTGACGTTGAACCTGAAGGATCCCGAGGGGAGACGGATGTTCCTGGAGCTGGCGACGCGGTCCGACGTCGTGATCGAGAACCTGGCGCCGGGAACGATGACCCGACTGGGCCTGGGCTACGCGGACATCGAGCGCGTCAATCCGGCCATCGTCTACTGCTCCATCGCCGGTTACGGACAAACCGGTCCCTACAAGGATCTGCCCGCCCACGACCATCAGATCCAGGCGATGTCCGGCATCATGGATATGAACGGCGATCCCAACGGGCCACCGACGCGGATCGGTGTTTTCGTTGGCGATCTGGTGACCCCGCTTTACGCCGCCTATTCCATTCTGGGTGCCCTCCGCCTCAAGGAAAGGACGGGCCGGGGACAATATCTCGATGCCTCAATGATCGATACGCTGGCCACGTTGATGTTTATGGAACCCATGGAGTTTGTCCTTCATGAGGGATTGCCGCTCCGCGCCGGCAACGAAAGCCGCACCGACGTCACCGGGCTCTATCGGCTCACCGATGGCGACATCATCATCACGGTTGGGGGCGAGCCCAGGTGGCAACGATTGTGCAAGGCTCTCGGCGCGAACGAATTGCTCGAGACCCCACGGTTCAGGACGGCCGGAGGTCGAAAGGCGCATGTCAAGGAGCTGCGCGCCGCTATTCAAGGCCGCCTCGGCAAGTTGACCTGTGCCGAAGGTATCTCGTTACTGTCGGGGGCCGATATCCCCGTCGCCCGCGTTCGCTCGCTGTCGGAAGTCATCGGGGACGGGCACTTCCGCGATCGCGGCACCTTGAGGCCGATGTACCGCCAAGGATCGGACGAGCCCGTGGAACGGGGGGTCCTGGCGGGCTTTCCCGTAACCTTCTCCGGCGGTCCACTGCCAAGGCTCGAAGGCGGGGCAAAACTTGGCCATCATAACGCGGACGTCTACGGGCGGCTGCTCGAATTGGACGCGGCCGCGCTTTTGGAGTTGCATAAGCGCGGCGTTATTTAGCGCATGATCGTCCCGGACTTCGCGGGCTCGGCGCGTTCGCGACCCGAAGCTCAGGACTTGAGCTGTTGCGTTTCCAGACGCCGTTGCGCGTCTCGGCGCAACTCGGCCTTTCTGATCTTGCCGGACTCGGTCATCGGAAAGGCGTCGACGAAAATCACATGCCGCGGCACCTTGAAGCTCGCGACCTTGCCCCGGCAATAGGCGATCACGGCGTCGCCATCGATGTGGGCACCGGGCGCGCGCTCGACATAGGCCACGGGCACCTCGCTCAAGCGCGCATCGGGTAGGCCGACCACGGCAACCTGATGGATCAGGGGATGCTCGAGCAGCAGACACTCGGTTTCCATCGGATCGACGTTCTCGCCGCCGACCTTGAGCATGTCGTTGGTGCGACCGAGAAAGCGGATGTAACCATCTGCGAGCCATACGGCCGTATCACCGGTGCGCAGCCAGCCATCCTCGGTGAACGTGGCGGCCGTTTCCTCCGGCTTCTTGTAGTATTCGCGCATGATGCTGTAGCCGCGCACTTGCAACTCACCCTGAACACCCGCCGGCAGGACGGCGCCCGTGCCCGGATCGACGACGCGCAGCTCATAACCTGGCGCCGGATAGCCGGAGGTTTCGCAGCGGTGCGCCATATCGTCGTCGAGCCCGCCAAGCGCGACGCCAATCCAGCACTCGGTCATGCCGTAGCCCGACAGGTTCTTGAGCGGCGCCAGCGCCCTCGCGCCCCGGCGCGCAACCGGCGTGGCGCTCTGCATGCCGGCGGCGAAGACGCCGGTGCGCAGGCTCGAGATGTCGCGCGGCTGGGCTTCCTGCGCCTCGGCCAGCCCCTTCATATGCGCCTCGAAGCCGTGAATGACCGTCGCGCGCTCCCGCTGGATGAGATCCAGACTCTCATCGGGATCGAAAGCGCGGGTCACGATCTGTCGGGCGCCCGTCACGAGCGACATCATCGCGCCCTCGGAAAAGCCGAAGGCATGAAACAGCGGCAGATAGTTCAAGATGACGTCCGCGCGGCCGATCGCCATCCGGAAGGCACGCTCCTCGACGTTCCGGATCAGGATGTGGGAGTGCAAAACGCCTTTGGGAAAACCGGTGGTCCCAGACGTGTACATGATGAATGCCGGTGCGTCGGGGTCGACCGCGCGCGACCGGGCCGCGAGAGCATGGTCCGCGACCCCCTCGGCCGCCGCGGCGAGCTGGGCCCAGTGTATGGTGCCGGGATGCGGTGCCGCATCCAGGACGATGACCCGGCGCAAGACCGGAAAGTTCCCATCGCGCACTTCGGTGCCGGACGGGGGCAACGCGGCCACCTCGCGCACCAAGTCCAGATAGGCGACAGGCCCGGAGCGGTCGTGGGTGATGAGAACGCGGCTGTCGGACTGCTTGAGGACATAGGCGAGGTCGCGGGCCCGAAAGCGCGTATTGACGGGCACAAGCACCGCGCCAATCTTGAAGGCGCCGAAAGCGATGAAGATCCAGTCGTCGCAGTTGTTCAGCCAGAGTGCCACATGATCGCCATGGCCGACGCCGGCCACCATGAGTCGCTTGGCCGCATCGTCGATGCGCGCGGCCACCTCGGCAAAGGAATAGCGCCGGTCGTTGAAGACCAGCGCCTCGGCATTCGGAAGCCGCTCGGCCATCTCGGCGGCCAAGTCACCCAAGCGGCGTTTGCGATACCAGTCCATGTCGCACCGCTCCTTTCGGCGGCCAACCCCTTTGCCCAGCGATCGCTATCCGAAGGTCACCTCACGGCGATTGTCCGACGCCTCTTTGATGGCATCGACCAGGCGGTGCGGATCGACCCTGGTCTCGACAGTCGGGTCGAGATGGCCATCATGTCGCTTCAGCTTGGATCGATCGCCGCCAGCACTTTCGGTGGCGACATGGGCAGGCTGTCCAAGCGCCGACCCAGGACGTTGTGGATGGCATTGGCAACGGCGGCAAGCGCCGGCACCAGCGGCACTTCGCCCACGCCCCGGACACCCTGCGGGTGTTTCGGGTTCGGCACTTCGATCATGACCGTATCGAGCATCGGCAAGTCGGAGGCGACAGGCATCCGGTAGTCAAGAAAGCCTGGGTTATCGACATAGCCGTTCTTGTCGTAAACATACTCCTCGCTGAGCGCCCAGCCGATGCCCTGCGCCACGCCACCTTGCATCTGACCCTCGACATAGCTTGGGTGGATCGCCCGGCCGACGTCCTGAATGGCCGTGTAGCGGGTGACCCCAACCCTTCCCGTCGCTTGATCGACCTCGACGTCGCAGATATGGGTCGCAAAACCACCCTCGGCACCGGTGGTATTCAACGATACGCCGGCACCGATCGGGCCGCCCGTTTCGCTGGCCTTAGCCGCAATCTGGGTCAGCGACAGCGGCTCGAACTTGCCCGCGTTGGCGCCGGCGGGACGCGCTTCGCCGTTCTCCCAGGCGACCGCGTCGAGATCGATCTTCCAGATCTTTGCCGCCCGTTGGCGCAGAATTCCGATGACCTGTTCCGCCGACTGCGTCACCACGATCGCCGAGGCAAAAGTGACACGGCTGCCGCCGGTCAGGTTGCTGAAACCGATCGTGCTCGTGTCGCCGATCAGAACCTGCACCTTGCCATGGTCGATGCCCAGCAACTCGGCCGCGATGTTGGCAGTCGACGCGCGCGAGCCACCGATATCCGGATGGCCCGTGATCACGACAACGGTGCCGTCCTCGTTGATATTGATTTGGGCGCTCGACTCGCCGCCGGCGTTGAACCAATAGCCGCTGGCGACGCCCCGGCCCTGATTGGGGCCGAGTGGCGCCTTGTAATGGGGATGGGCCAGGGCCGCCTTCAGGGTCTCCTCGTAACCGATCACCGGGTAGGTCGGGCCATGGGCCGCCTTCGTTCCCTGTTTGGCGGCGTTCTTCAGCCTGAGTTCCAGAGGATCCATTTTGAGGGCTTGGGCCACCTCGTCGAGCACGCACTCGACCGCGTGGGCGCCGATCGGCGCTCCCGGCGCGCGGTACGCGGCAACCTTCGACCGGTTCGAGACGACGTCGAAACCCTGGGAGAGCACGTTCGGAATATTGTATGGCCCAAACGCGCAACCGGTAGCACCCCGAATTGGCGAGCCCGGAAGTGCGCCGGCCTGGAGGCGGAAGACGCCCGTCGCGGCGACGATCTTGCCATCCTTGGTAGCGCCGATTTTGACCGTGCTCGATGAACCGGACGTCGGCCCGGTGGCATGGAAGATTTCCTCCCGCGACATCACCATCTTGACCGGACGCCCCGACATGCGTGCCAGAATCAGCGCCAACGGTTCCAGATAGACGATTGTCTTGCCGCCGAACCCGCCGCCGATCTCCGCCGGAATGGCGCGGATATCGCTTTGCGCGACGCCTGTCAGGTAGGCGCACATGGCGCGCACCATGAACTGACCCTGGCTCGAGCTCCAGATCGTGGCCTTGCCATCCCCCGAGACGCTGACGAGGCAGGCATGCGGCTCGATATATCCCTGGTGCACGGGCTCGGTCTTGAAGGCGCGCTCGACAATGACGTCCGCCGCGGCAAAGCCGGCGTCGACGTCGCCGAGCTTGTGCTCGATCTTGCCGGCGATGTTGGACGGCTTACCCTCGAAGCGGATGTGATCGTGCAGGATCGGCGCATCGGGCTGCATCGCCTGGTCGACGTCGATGACCCAGGGCAGAACCTCATAGTCGACCTCGATGAGCCGCAGAGCCTCCGAGGCAATCTCGACAGTGGTCGCGGCGACGGCGGCGACGGGATGACCCGCGAACAGAACTTTGTCGCGCGCCATCACGTTGCGCGACATCCACCGCATGTCCTGGATGCCCAACATCACGGACTTGTCGAGCGGGAACTCCACCAGGTCCTTGCCGGTCATGACGGCCTTGACGCCGGGCAGGGCGGTCGCTTTCGCTGTGTCGATAGACTTGATCCGGGCATGGGGCACGGGACTGCGCAGGACCTTGGCCCAGATCATGCCGGGCATGGTGGTATCGGCGGCATAGGCGGCCCGTCCCGTAACCTTGTCGGCGCCGTCGGGCCGGAGCGTACGCCGACCGATCCATTTATTATTGGGCGTGTCGATATTCATGATTTGTTACCTTGCTCCACTGATCTGTCCCCACCACTTGGTCCGGTCGAATGCCAAGCGAAGCGCGCGGGCGCATGGCGCTTTATACCAATTCTCACGGATATTCACAGACTGGTGTTGTCGGTCCGTGCCGGGACCCACGAGGACGCGATGGGACTGGTTCGATGGGCTATGACCGGGCAACATATGACGCACCCGAGGAGGAGGGTCCCATGAGCGTGCCACCGAAACCCTTTCAGCATCCGCATGTGAACGAGGCGTGGCTGGCGCGGCTCAGCGAGGACGTGCTGGAACCGGAACTGGCGATCATCGACGCCCATCACCATCTGTGGGAACGCGACACGGGCGTTTATTTGCTGCCGCAACTGCAATCGGACCTCGGCGCCGGACACAATGTGCGCCAGACGGTCTATATCCAGTGCGGTTACGGATACCGCCCAGACGGACCGGCCGAGTTGCGCCCGGTGGGGGAGACCGAAACCGTGGTGAGGATCACCGCCGGCGCCGGCGCCGGCCCCTGCGCCGGTATTGTCGGCCATACGGATTTCCGCCTGGGCGAGCGGGTGGAGGATGTATTGGCAGCGCATGTCACGGCCGGCAAGGGCCGGTTCCGTGGCATCCGTCAAAGCGCCGGCTGGGATCCGGCAGTCCAGCTTTTGACCTCCACCCCCGCGCCGCCGGGCCTACTCATGGATCCGGCATTTCGCGCCGGTCTGGCGCGGCTGGGGCGGTTCGGGCTGACCTACGAGTGCTCGCTCTATTATCCGCAGCTACCGGAAATGGCGGCGCTGGCGCGGGCGCTGCCGGACCAACCCATCCTCGTCAATCATTGCGCCGGCTACATCGCCGTCGGGCCGCACGCGGAGAACCTGGGCGCAACGTTCGACCGCTGGCGCGCCAACCTCCGCGACCTCGCCCGCTGTCCGAATGTCTCCCTGAAACTCGGCGGGCAGGCGATGCCCATTCGCGGTGTGGCGTTCCACGAACAAGTCCTGCCGCCATCCTCGGGCGAATTGGTGGCGGCCTGGCGGCCGCTGATGGAAACCTGCATCGAAACCTTCGGCGCCGAGCGCTGCATGTTCGAGAGCAACTTCCCGGTCGACAAGGCGTTGTGCTCCTATGTCGTCGTCTGGAATGCGTTCAAGCGCCTCGCGGCCGGCTGCTCGATGGCGGAGAAAGCCACCTTGTTCCACGGCACGGCCGCGCGCTTTTATCGTTTGAACGATCCGGGCCCGTAATCCGCGGTCGGCGCGGACGTACGACAAGATGACGGGGATTGCGCGGTCGGCGGTCGCGTTTCCCCGTGGTCTCGTCATGCACTCGCGATCGCTGTTGCCTACGCGGTCGGTTGGGTAGCAATCTGTCCGCCCACAAGGGTGGGTGCCGCCGCACGACCGCGCACCCCGCAAGCAGGAGAACGCTCATGGACCTCAAGGGCGTGGTTGCACTGGTGACGGGCGGCAATGGCGGCCTCGGGCAGCGCATCTGTCACGCGCTGGCGAAGGAAGGCGCGCATATCGCCGTCATGTATGCGGAGAGCCGCGACCAGGCCGAGGGCGTCGCCCGCGAGCTGGCATCGCGCTATCAGATCAACGCCGTCGCGTTTGCCTGCGACATCACCGATGGCGTGGCCGTGGAGAGGCTGGTTGGCAATGTGACACGGCACTTCGGCCGTCTCGACATTCTCGTCAACGACGCCGCCTACAATAAATCGATCCCGTTCACCGACCTCGACAATCTGACGCTCGAGCTGTGGGACAAGATCATGGCCGTCAACCTGACGGGACCGATGCGCCTCATCAAGGCCGTGGCACCCGTCATGAAGGCCCAAGGGCGGGGCCGCATCGTAAACATCTCGTCCGTGGCGGGGATCGCGCCGACAGGCTCTTCCATCGCTTATGCGGTGTCGAAGGCGGGCCTCAACCACCTCACGCGCTGCATGGCGGTGGCCATGGCGCCCGAGACGCTCGTCAACTGCGTGGCACCGGGACTTCTGGAGGGCACGCGCGCGACCGCCAATCTCCGGCCCGATGTGATTGAGCGCTCCGCGTCCGGCTCGCTCCTGAAGAAGGCCGCCGACAAGGATGACTGCGCCGACATGGTGGTCACCATGTGCCGCACCGAGACGATGACCGGGCAGACGGTCGTTATCGACTCCGGACGGATATTTCATTGAGAAACGACCTCGCCGAGCGCCGCGACCCGGTGTGACTCGACCCGGTGTGACTCGATCCGGCGCGGATCGGCGGCGCCCTGGCCCCGTGCGGCGGCTATTTTTCCACCTTCATGGCGTGGAACACTTCCTTCGCCGTCAGCATCGCCTCGCGCACCAGCGGCAGGCCGATATAGCCCGAGAGATGCATCAGCACCTCGGTCAACTGGTTCTCGGTCCAGCCCTGGCGGCGGGCCATGCGGAGATGGATGGCGAGTTCCGGCCAGCGGCCGGTCGAGGTGTCGGAGACGACACAGATCAGCGTGCGGGTCTTGAGATCGAGGCCCGGCCGGCCCCACAACATGCCGAACACGGCCTCGCTCGCATAGTCGCCGAACTTCTGCATGATCGGGTCGTCATAGACGTTCTTCGCCATTTGCTTGACCATGGCGGGGCCCATGAGCTTGGCGCGGATCTGGCGTCCCTTTTTGTAGTTGGCACTCGTGGCCATGCTGCGTCTCCTCAAATTCATGAAAGGTGCCGGAGCCTAGCGGGCCTCCGGCGCCGCGCCAAGCCGCATGGCGGGTGCGCCCGCCGGTCTCGTTGGCCACGCCAAAAAGCCAACGGCGGCCCGAAGGCCGCCGTCGCAGCGGGTTCGAAGGTGGTGTCCCGGTTATGCCGCGCCGAGCCGCCGTCGCAGCCAGCCGAGGCCCGCGAGGCCGAAGCCGAGCAGGGCGAGCGTGGCGGGTTCGGAGACCTCCAAGCCGTGTTCGGTCAGAGTGTAGGTGTTGCCGGTGTAGGGCGTGCCAGTGAAGCCACCTTGAGGCGTGAAGGTGAACGGCGTCGTGCTGAATGACATGCCCGGCAGCAGCGGGTTCAGCCCGTTCTGGATGTAAAAGATATCGCTGGGCGCGAAGGCATAGGGGTTGTGCAAGTAGATATTCAGATCGACCAAGCCGTAGAGCCGCGGGCCGGTAGGGCCGAGATCTGGCACCAGCAAACCGTTCGCGTCGAGCATGTAAAGGTCGGGCACGCGCACCAGCGTGTTCAGACCGACATGGCCCTCGATGGAGCCCCAGATGTTTTCGATATGCCACTCGAAGTCGTCTGGATCTTGGATAAGGGCCTCGATGCTGAGCTCGAAGAATATGTCGAAAAAGCTGCCACCCCCTCCGCCAATTACTCTATATATTACAATGGATTAGAAGCCATATTTTTTCACTACCCCCAACCATACCCCCAAGACGCTGTCTGTTGCCCCTTGGGGCCTAACGGCGGCCAGCATGGCGGCCGAAGGCATTGTCACATTGGCAGAGTTCACCCCCAAACTCCGACCGCTCCGCTTCATGGCGCTGTAGCATTTCCAATGGCTTAGCAGGCTCGGGCAGAGGCCAGAAATGGCGCACAAGCGCCAACGTGACAATGCCAGTGTCGAGGTTGTTGGCGGCGTAGCACCGGGCATGACAGGCTACCGTAGGGAGGCCGCCATGCGTCTGCTGAAGCTGCTGTTGGTGTTGTTCGCTTGTGCCAATGCTACGCCTGCGGATGCTGGGCCGCGTGAAGAAGCGACTGCCGCCCTTGCCGCGAAGGACTACGCGACGGCGCTGCGCTTATTGCGTCCGCTCGCCGATCAGGGCGAGGCCGGCGCCCAGTACAATCTCGGCCTGATGTACGCCAACGGCTGGGGCGTGACGCAGGACTATGCGGCAGCGCTGTCGTGGTATCGCAAGGCCGCCGACCAGGGGAATGCTCGTGCTCAGCACAACCTCGGCTGGTGGTATCATTTGGGCCACGTCGTGCCGAAGGACGACGCGCAGGCGGTGTCGTGGTATCGAAAGGCCGCCGAGCAGGGCAATGCCGTCGCCCAGTTCAACCTCGCCTCCATGTACGGAAACGGCTGGGGCGTGCCTCAGGACTATGCAACGGAGGCGGCGTGGTACCGGAGGGCCGCCAACCAGGGCCATATCGACGCCCAGCACATCCTCGGCATACTCTACGTGAATGGCGGAGGCGGGCAGAGGGACTATGTACAGGCGCACATGTGGTTCAACATTATAGCATCGGGTTCCAATTCCGATAGAGCTGAGGCGCGCGAGCAGGGTCGAGACT
>SHVR01000030.1 GCA_009694185.1 Alphaproteobacteria bacterium
GAGGCAGGCTTCCCGAAAGGCTTCGACGGCGGCGATTATTATTGCGACTCCTCCTACGCCAATCTCGGCGAGGCCGTGCTCGACAATCTCCGGGCGGCGGGTATTCGCGTTAATCTGCGCCCCCTCGAGCGGGCGGCCTTCTTCAAGGGTTATTCCGAGAAGAAATTCAAGAATATCATCCAGGCTGCCAGCGGCGCCTTCGGCAACGCGGCGACCCGGCTCGAGGCATTCGTCGTCAAGGGCGGTGCCTACGTCTATGGCAACTACCCGGAAATCGATGCGCTTTACGCCAGCCAGGCGGCCGAATTCGACCAGAAGAAACGCGCCGAGTTGCTGCATCGCATGCAACGGATGGTTCACGAGCAAGCGATCTACGCGCCGATCTGGCAGTTGGCCTTCATCAACGGGGTGGGACCCCGTGTCGGCCAGTCGGGCCTCGGCCTGATCTCGCGCTTTGCCTACTCCGCGCCTTACGAGGACGTGACCTTAAAGGCCAAATAGCCGGCCGGGAATGGCGCCACGCTAGCGCGGCGCAAAAAGGCAAGACAAGGATGCATGCCGTATTTACGCTAAGCGCATGGTTCGCATCTCAAAGCCAGAGCCAATCTCAAAGCCAGAGCCAATCTCAAAGCGAGAGGAGGAGACGCGTATGAGCCGATATCGTTACTCCCACGGGCAGAGATTGTTGGCCGCTGTCTTGGCATTTGGCCTGGCGATCCTGGCGCCCGCCTCGCTCGACGCCGCCAAACCGGAAGGCCAGCTTACCTACGCGGTGCATGTTACGCTGGCGCCCACTTGGTTCGATCCGGCTGAGACGGCCGGTATCATCACCCCCTTCATGGTGATGTACGCGCTGCACGACGCCCTGGTGAAGCCGATGCCGGAGAAGCTGCTGTCACCCAGCCTCGCCGAATCCTGGTCGGTTTCGGAAGACGGCATGGTCTATGAGTTCGTCCTCAGGCCGGGCACCAAGTTCCACAACGGCGAGCCGGTCACCGCCGAGGACGTAAAATTCTCCTTCGAACGCTATCGCGGTGCCTCGGCGGGACTGATGAAAGAGCGGGTGGCGTCGGTGGAAACGCCCGATGCCCGCCATGTCCGCTTCCTCATGAAGGCGCCCTGGCCGGACTTCCTCACCTTCTATGCGACCGCCTCCGGCGCCGGCTGGATCGTGCCCAAGGCCTATGTCGAGAAGGTCGGCGAGGATAAATACAAGAAGGCGCCGATCGGCGCCGGCCCCTACAAGTTCGTCTCCTTCGCGCCCGGCGTCGAGCTGGTGTTCGAGGCGAACGAGCAATATTGGCGCAAGGTGCCGAGCGTCAAGCGCCTGGTATTCAAGGTGATCCCCGACGAGGCGACGCGCCTCGCGGCACTCAAACGCGGCGAGGTCGATATCGCCTATTCGATCCGGGGCGAGCTCGGCGAGGAACTGATGCGCACGCCAGGCCTCACCCTGAAGCCCGTCGTCCTCCAGGCCTCGTCATGGCTGTATTTTCCCGACCAGTGGGATACGAAGTCGCCGTGGCACGACCAGAGGGTGCGCAACGCGGCGAGCCTGGCCGTCAACCGCCCGGGCATGAACGAGGCGATCACCCTTGGCCACTCGCTCATCACGGGCAGCATCATCCCGGACAGTTTCGAGTTTTTTTGGCAGCCGCCGGCCCCGGTCCATGACCCGGCTAGGGCCAAGAAGCTCCTCGCCGAAGCAGGCTTCCCCAATGGCTTCGACGGCGGCGACTTCTATTGCGACGCCTCAAACACGCCGTTCTGCGAAGCCATTCTGGATGGCCTCAGGTCTGCCGGCATCCGCGTCACCCTGCGCCCGATCGAGCGGGCGGCTTTCAGCAAGGGATATTCCGACAAGAAGTTCAAGAACCTCATTTACGGCGCGAGCGGCGCCTTCGGCAACGCCGCGACCCGCCTCGAAGCCTTCGTCGTCAAGGACGGTGCCTATGCCTATGGCAGCTATCCGGACATTGACGCGCTCCAATCCCGGCAGGCGGCCGAACTCAATCAGACGCAACGCGTGGCCCTGCTGCACAAGATGCAGCAGATCGTGCATGAACGCACCATCTACGCACCGATCTGGCAGTTGGGATTCCTCAATGGGGTGGGACCCCGCGTCGGCCAGTCGGGCTTCGGCCTGATATCGCGCTTCCCCTATACCGCGCCCTACGAAGATGTGACGTTGAAAGCCAAATAGCCGCCTTGAGCCCAGGGAGACAGGACATGCAAGATAGTCCCGCAAGCGATCGGCCGAGGTTCGGATGAAAAGCTATATCGCCCGGCGGCTTGGCTATTCGATGATCTCGATCCTGCTCCTGTCGGTCACGATTTTCATGTTCGTGCGCCTGACCGGCGACCCGACTACGCTTCTGGTCGAGCCAGGCGCCAGTCAGTCGGAAATCGAGGCCATCCGCGAGCAGCTCGGCCTCGACCGGCCGATCTGGGTGCAATACGCGACCTTCATGGCGAACCTGTCGATGGGCGATTTCGGCCAATCCTTCTACTACCGCATGCCGGTCTCGGAACTCTATCTCTCGCGGCTGCCCAATTCCCTGCTGCTCGCCGCCTGCGCCATGATTTTCTCGCTCGTGATCGGCATCCCGAGCGGCGTCCTCGCCGCGGTCAGGGTCGGCCGCTTCTGGGACAAGGCCGGCAAGGTGTTCGCGTTGCTCGGTCTGTCCATGCCGGCCTTCTGGGTCGGCCTGGTGATGATCCTGTTCTTTTCCGTCTTCCTGGAATGGCTGCCTTCATCGGGCTCGGGTACGGTGCTGCACATCATCATGCCGGCCTTCGCGCTCGGCTGGTATTTCGCCGCCGCCCATATGCGCCTGACGCGCTCCTCCATGCTGGAGGTCCTCGGCTCGGAATATGTCAAGCTTGCCCGCCTCAAGGGCCTGCCCGAAGCCATTGTCATCGCCAAGCACGCGCTGAAGAATGCCGTCATCCCCGTCCTCACGCTCGCCGGCATCAATCTGGTGGTGATGGTCAACGTGGCGGTGGTGGTGGAGACGGTGTTCGCCTGGCCCGGCATCGGCCGCCTGCTCTATGAGGGCATCGCCTTTCGCGACTTTCCCGTGGTGCAAGGCGTCGTCATCCTGGGCGGCGGCATGATCGTGTTCGTGAACCTGTTGATCGACATCCTGTACGCGGTGATCGACCCACGCATTCGACTGGAGAGGTAACAGCCATGGTCATGCGCACGGAAAGCGCGGCGGTTCCCACACGATTTGCCTTCATACGCTTCGCCGACTTCCCCGTCATCCCGGCACTCATTCTGGCGGGCATCGGGTTCGTCGCGGTCTTCGCCAACCAGTTGGCGCCCTACGATCCCGAGATCGGCAGCCTGCAGCTCCGCTTCAAGCCACCCGCCTGGCAGGAGGGCGGCAGCATGGCCTTCCTTCTCGGCACCGACCATGTCGGCCGCGACGTGCTGTCGCGGCTCATCTTCGGCGCCAGGGTCTCGGTGATCGTCGGCTTCACGGCGGTCATGGTGGCGGGCGTGATGGGCACCACCCTCGGCATCGTGTCGGGCTATTTGGGCGGCTGGGTCGACATGGTTATCATGCGGTTGACGGACGCGTGGCTGGCACTCCCGGCACTGACGTTCGCCATTTTCCTCGCCGCTATCGTGGGGCCGAGCGAGCTGAACATCATCATCATCCTGGGCGCCGTCTACTGGACGCGCTACGCGCGGGTCATTCGCGGCGAGGTGCTCTCCCTCAAGGAACGGGAGTTCGTGCGCCTCGCGATTGTCGCGGGCTGTTCCAAGGGTACCATCATGCGGCGGCACATCCTGCCCAACGTCATCAACTCGGCCATCGTGCTGGGCACCCTGATGCTCGGTGTCGTCGTGGTGACCGAGGCCTCGCTCTCCTTCCTGGGCGTGGGCGTGCCACCCCCCAAACCGGCTTGGGGTCTCATGCTGGCGGACGGCAAGAAGGGCATGATGGTCGGCTATTGGTGGCTCACCGTGCTGCCGGGCTGCTGCATCATGCTCATGGTCCTCTCGGCGAACCTGTTAGGAGACTGGTTGCGTGACAAGCTCGATCCCCAACTCCGCCAGCTTTAAGCCGCTCGCCGCCGGACATACGAAGGCCATGACGACAGCGGGTCCGCTGCTCGAGCTCGACGGTGTGTCGACCCATTATGTTTCGGCCCAGGGAACCCGGGTCGTACCGGCGGTCGACCAGGTGTCGCTCAAAATCAACGCCGGCGAGACGCTCGGCATCGTCGGCGAATCGGGCTCGGGCAAGAGCACGCTGGCGCTCACGATCCTGCGCCTGCTGCCGCCGGCCGGCCGCATCGTCTCCGGCCGGATGCTGTTCGAGGGCGAGGACTTGTTGCGGAAGTCCGACCTCGAGATGCGGCGCATTCGCGGCAAGCGGATTGCCATGATCCTCCAGGATCCCATGGCGTCCCTGAACCCGCTGTTCAGCATCGGCGACCAGGTCGGAGAGCCGATCCGCGTGCATGAGGGTGCCACGCGCCGGAGTGCCTGGAGCCGGGCGATCGAGTTGCTGAAGTCGGTGCGCATCCCGGCGCCGGAGACGCGCGTGAGCCAGTTCCCGCACGAGATGTCGGGCGGCATGCGCCAGCGCATCGTCGGCGCCATCGCCATATCTTGCGGACCGCGCCTTCTGATCGCCGACGAGCCCACCACCAGCCTCGACCTGACGATCCAGGCGCAATATCTCAATCTGCTGCGCGACCTGCAGCGCGAACATGGCCTCGCCCTCATCTTCATCACCCATAATCTCGGCATTGTCGCCAAGATGTGCGACCAGTTGGCGGTTATGTATGCCGGACGCGTGGTGGAGTCGGGTCCCGTCTCGCGCATCTTTAACGCACCCGCCCACCCCTATACCCGGGCGCTGCTCAACTCGATCCCGCGCATGGGCAGCAACAACCGGCGGCTCGTCGCCATCGAAGGCCAGCCGCCCGACATGGTGTCGCTCGCGCCCGGCTGTTCCTTCGCGGCACGTTGCCCCAGTGCCACCGATCATTGCCGGGCCGAAGCGCCGCCGGAAACCCGGCTGGAGGCGAACCGGACGGTGCGCTGCTGGCTGGCCGGGACCGAAGCCAACCTGCCCGCCGCCGCGCGCGTGAGTGGAGCGGTCTGATGCCGGTGCTCGAGGTGGCGGGGCTGCAAAAGCATTTCCTGGCCAAGCGCGGCCTATTCGGCGGCGATCGCGGCGTCGTGCGGGCGGTCGACGGCATCTCGTTCAGCATCGAGAGCGGGCAAACGCTCGGCGTCGTCGGCGAGTCCGGTTGCGGCAAGACGACGACGGCCAAGCTCGTGCTCGGCCTGGAACAGCCGACCGGCGGCGCCATCCGCTTCGAGGGTCGCGACCTGCAAGGGCTCGACACCGACCAGCGCCGGCATTATCGCAAATCCGTGCAGGCGGTTTTCCAGGACCCCTATGCCTCGCTCAACCCGCGCATGCGGATCGATTCGATTATCGCCGAACCGCTCACCACCAACGAGAAGCTCACGCCCGAAACCGTGCGCCGGCGCGTCCTCGAATTGCTCGATCTCGTCGGCTTGCCGAGCCGCTCGGCCGATCTCTATCCGCATGAATTCTCCGGCGGCCAGCGCCAGCGCATCGCCATTGCCCGGGCACTGTCCTTGTCGCCCAAGCTCATCGTGCTCGACGAGCCCGTCTCGGCGCTCGACGTCTCGATCCGGGCGCAGATCCTGAACCTGTTGCGCGATCTCCAGGACCAGCTCGGCCTCTCCTATCTCTTCATCGCCCACGACCTCGCGGCCGTGGCCCATATGAGCCACCAGATCGTGGTCATGTATCTCGGCAAGATCGTGGAAGCGGGTGACGCACGCACCATCGCCGAAGCGCCGAAGCACCCCTACACGGCGGCGCTGTTCGCGGCCGCCTTGCCGAGCCATCCCGACGATCGGCAGGACAATTTCACGCTCCAGGGCGAGGTGCCGAGCCCGCTGAACCCGCCATTGGGTTGCCGGTTCCACCCACGCTGCCCGCACGTCATGGAACGGTGCGGGCGCGACGAGCCCCTGCTGGGTGCGGCCGACGGCCGCTTGGTGGCCTGCCACCTTTACGACGCGGGCGCCGGCCGATCGGCCGCGTAGGAAAGTGCCGCGCGGCGCACCGCCTATTTCGGTGCCACCACCATGATCAATTGCCGGCCTTCCATGCGCGGGAACTGTTCGACCTTGGCGATCTCTTCCAGTTCGTTGCGCACCTTCTCCAGGAGATTGACGCCGATATCTTGATGCACCATCTCGCGACCGCGGAAGCGCAGGGTCACCTTGACCTTGTCGCCCTCGCCGAGGAAGCGCCGGACGGCCCGCATCTTGATATCATAGTCGTGGGTGTCGATGCCGGGCCGCATCTTGATCTCTTTGACCTCGATGACTTTCTGGCGCTTGCGGGCCTCGTTCTTCTTTTTCTGGGCCTCGTACTTGAACTTGCCGACATCGAGAATCTTGCAGACCGGCGGATCGGCGCCGGGCGACACCTCGACCAGGTCGAGCCCGGCGGCCTCGGCCGCGGCGAGTGCCGCCGCGCGCGTTACCACGCCAATCATTTCGCCGTCGGCGTCGATCAGACGAATCTGCGGGACGTCGATCTCCTCGTTGACGCGCGGCCCTTCCTTGGAGGGCGGAGCGGGAAAACGCGATCTAAATATGTATTCTCTCCTCGTTTGTGTGCGTCCCGCCGGGGCGGGACGACGGCCAAGTGTCAAGCCCCCGCCGTCGCTCCCTCGGAGGTGCCCGGCATCGTCGCTTCAACCACTAAACTAGCCAGCGCGTCGCCAAGCGCAAGCGTTTCTTGCGCGTTGCCGCCGAGGCGCCGGATTGCCACGGCCTGGGTTTCGGCCTCGCGCTTGCCCACAACCAGCATGACCGGCACCTTGGCGAGGCTGTGTTCGCGGACCTTATAGCCGATCTTCTCGTTGCGGATGTCGAGGCGGGCCCGCAATCCGCGTTCCACCAGCGCCTTGCGGACCTCGCCCGCGTAGCTGTCGGCCTCGCCCGTGATCGTGGCGACGACCACCTGGACCGGCGCCAGCCACATCGGCAAGCGACCAGCGAAATGCTCGATCAGCACGCCGATAAACCGTTCGAACGAGCCGAGGATCGCCCGGTGCAGCATCACCGGCCGGTGTTTCTGACCGTCCTCCGCCACATAATTGGCATCGAGGCGCTCCGGGAGGACAAAATCCACCTGTAGCGTGCCGCACTGCCAGTCGCGGCCGATGGCATCGCTGAGCACGAATTCGAGCTTGGGTCCGTAGAAGGCCCCCTCGCCCGGATTGAGAGTGAGGCTTAACCCGGCCGCCAGGGACGCCTGCTGCAAAGAGGCTTCGGCCTTGTCCCAGATCGCATCGCTGCCGGCGCGCACCGGCGGCCGGTCCGAGAATTTGACGTGCACGTCGGTGAAGCCGAAATCGCCATAGACGGTCTTCAGCAGCTCGCAGAACCGGATGGTCTCGGCGGTGATCTGGTCCTCGGTGCAAAAGATATGCGCGTCGTCCTGGGTGAAGGCGCGCACCCGCATGATGCCGTGCAAGGCGCCGGACGGCTCGTTGCGATGGCAGGCGCCGAATTCGGCCATGCGCAAGGGCAGCTCGCGATAGCTTTTGATACCCTGCTTGAAGATCTGCACGGCACCCGGGCAATTCATCGGCTTGAGCGCGAAAATGCGTTCCTCGGCCTCGGCGGTGAACATGTGCTCGCGGAACTTCTCCCAATGGCCCGACTGCTCCCAGAGAGCGCGGTCGACGAGCTGCGGCGTCTTGACTTCGACATAGCCGCCCGCCTCGAGCCGGCGCCTGAGATAGGTCTCGCAGGCGCGGAACAGCGTCCAGCCGTTGGGATGCCAGAAGACGCTGCCCGGTGCTTCTTCCTGGACATGAAACAGGTCCATCTCGCGGCCGAGGCGGCGATGGTCGCGCTTCTCGGCCTCCTTGAGGCGGGTGAGATAGGTTTTCAAATCCTTCTCGCTGGCCCAGGCGGTGCCATAGACCCGCTGCAACATTTCGTTGCGCGAATCGCCGCGCCAATAGGCGCCGGCGAGCTTCATCAGCTTGAACGCCTTGGGAACCCGCCCGGTGCTGGACGCGTGCGGTCCCCGGCAAAGGTCGATGAAATCGCCCTGCCGGTAGCAGGTGACGATCTCGCCCCGCGGCAGATCGGCGATGATCTCGGCCTTGTAATGCTCGCCCCGGCTGTTGAAGAAGTGGATCGCCTCGTCGCGATCCCAGACTTCGCGCCGGACGGGCAAGTCGCGGTCGACGATCAGGGCCATGCGCTCTTCCATGCGCGCGAGATCGGCCGGCGTGAACGGCTCCTTCGGCGAGAAGTCGTAATAGAAACCGTCCTCGATGGTCGGACCGATGGTGATCTGGGTGTCGGGATAGAGTTCCTTCACCGCATGGGCCAGCAGATGGGCACAGTCATGGCGCACCAAATCGAGGCCGGCCGGCTGGGTGGCCGTGACGATGGCAATCGTGGCATCGGCCGCGATCGGCTGGTCGAGGTCGGTGAGCTTGCCATTCACCTGGATGGCGAGCGCATCCTTGGCTAGGCGTTGGCCGATCGAGGCCGCGATCGCCATGCCGGTCGTACCCGCCGGATAGCGGCGGACGGACCCATCGGGCAATGTGATCGCGACCTCGGGGGCCGCGGACTGTGACGCGGGCATGGACTCTCCGCCGGAAATGGAACGATTTGTCGGCACCGACCGCGACTATGAAGAGACGCCCGGGCACGCGTCAAGCGGGCGGGAGCGCCGCTCGGATACGGCGGATCGCCTCGATATGCTGGGCTGGCGTGTCGAGACCCGCATACATGGTGCGAACCGTCAGATGGGTGGCGCCAAGCCGGCGCCAGGCCTCGGCTTCGGCGACGCATTCGGCCGGCGTTTTGCCGCCGATGTGAACCGTGGCGTCGATGCCGAGTTTGGCGGGATCGCGGCCCACCGATCGGGCACCCTTGCGAAACGTCTCAATGGCGTCGCTCGCCTCGTTGCCCGGCGGGATGCGCGGATTGACGAACCAACCATCGGCGATGCGGCCGGCCCGCTCGACCGCCTTCGGATCGAAGGCACCCACCCAGAGTGGAATCGCGCGTCGTACCGGCACCGGGTTGATGCCGACGTCGTTCAGCTTGTGATAGGTCCCGTTGAAAGTCACTAGATCTTCCGTCCAGAGCCGGCGGAGGAGGACAATCTGTTCCTCAAACCGGCGTGCCCGGTTGCGGAAATTCTCGTTGAGGGCCTCATACTCGATCTCATTCCAGCCCAGCCCGACACCGAGCCTGAGCCGACCACGGCTCAGCACGTCGATCTCCGCCGCCTGTTTGGCAACCAGCGCCGTCTGGCGCTGGGGCAGGATCAGGACGGCGCTGGCGAGTTCGATGCGTTTCGTCAAGGCGGCCATGAAGCCGAACAGCACCAACACCTCATGGAAGGCGTTGGCGCGGGTGTAATAGGCCCGCCACTCATCCTTTGCCGTGCCGGCGCCCAGCACATGGTCGATGCAGGTCAGGTGGTCGTAGCCCGCATCCTCGACCGCCCGCGCGAATTCACCAATGACCGCCGGATCATTGCCGATTTCGGTCGTTGGAAACGCCACGCCCAAACGCATTGCCCGCCCCCTAGTCCTGTCAGGGCACCATTATAGCGGGTTTATCCGAGAGAGAATGATTCAGCGCCACGCCAGGGGGCCGACCAGGCGCGGGCGGACAGAGGCGGCGGGTTTGGCGGGGGCCTGATGGACAACGGCCGGCATTGGCTGGCCCACTCGGTTCAGCACGACGGGCTCGCTCGTCGGTTTGCCATAGAGCCAGCCCTGTGCCCATTCGATGCCGAGCGCCTTGATGGCCCGGAGCTGCTCTTCCGTCTCGACCATCTCGGCAACGGTGCCGATGCCGAGATCATGGGCGAGTCTGACAATACCGCGCAACATCGCGTCGTCGCGGTGGGACTTGCCAAGGCGGCGGATATAGGCGCCGTCGATCTTCACGCTGTCGACGGTGAGCGCCTGGAGATACTGGAACGAGGCCGCCCCCGACCCGAAATCGTCGAGCGAGACCCGCACACCCCGTTGGCGAAACGCTTGAATGATATTGTTCACGGCTTGCAAGTCTGTCAGGCGGGAACTCTCGGTTATCTCGAACTCGATCCGGTGAGTCAGATCCTGGTTGCCCGCGATCAGCTCCTGGAGCCTAGCGACCAATACGGGGTTGTGCAGTGAGAGGCCCGATAGGTTGACGGAAAGCGACAGACCCGGGTCGCTGGCCTTGCGCAGATGATCAAAGGCCCGCTGGCAGACCGCGAAGTCGAAGCCGTCGATGATGCCGACCTGCTCGGCGAATTGGATCGTCTCGAAGGGGCTCTTGCCGTCACGAAATCTGGCGAGAATCTCGAAGTGATGCACGATGCCGGACTCGATCATCACGATCGGCTGGAACGCCAGATCGAAATGGCCCGTGCTGATCACGTCCTTGAACCAGGCCATGGTGGTGGCAGTCTCAAGAACCTTGCGTTCGAAACTGGCCGCCAGATCCTTGGTCGGATCGTCCACGGACTGATCGGCAAAGCTGTTGATGACATAGCGAATCGCGCGCACGGCATCGGCGCTCGCCGCGCCCTCGCTCGCCAGCGGCACGTCGGCATGGCGCACCGTGAGGCCATGGCCCGCTGGGTCGATGCGACGGCTGAATTCGGTTATCTGGTCGGGCAGGTCGTTCGAGGTACCGTGATGGACGACGCCGAAACGTGTCTCGGAAAGCCGTCCGGCGGCTTGACCGCCGATCGCCACGACACTCATGAAACGGCCGATCATGCGGATTAACTGTTCGCCGGCGACCTCCGACAGGCGCCCTCGCACGGCCGCGAGGTCCGGCAAGTCGATCAAGGTCATGCTGGCCGGCGGGTCGAGCGTATCGACGCGCCTCGCCAGGTCGGCCGCCATGTCGGCGAACGCCCCGCCTTCGAGGAGCCGGCTAACCTTGTCCCTGGTGCCGGCCGGAGCGCCCTCCTCGCCCGCCATGTCCATGCGGGTCAAGGTGCAGGCAATACGGTTTTCATCGTCCGGCAGACGGCAGGCACGAACGAAGCCCGATACCGGCGCGCCATCGGCCTGGGTCAAGCAGAGCCGCACCTGGATAGGGCCGAACCGGGCACCCGGCAGGAGCGACGCGAAGAGGGCGGACAGGAGTGGTTGATCTTCGGGATCGATCAGCGACCGCCAGGATCGCCCGACGAGCTGATGGTCGGCGCGATCGGCGAGACCGGTCGCGGCTCCAAGGGCAAAGGTGATGGTTCCCGTTGTATCCAGGTCCAGCAACAGGTCCGCGCCGGCAAAGGCGAAGGACAGGAATCTTGTGTCGGTCCGCTGCATGGTCCGCCTGTTGCTCGGCGGCGGCGCATCGCACCCGCGCCGCGGCCAAATGGAATGTCGCGAGCAGTATCCACCCGACCCCTTAAGGCCATGTAAATCGACGCGCGGCGAATTAGGCGGCGAAGGCGGCGAACAACTCCTCGAAGGCTTTCATCTGGTTGCCGGCGGCAGAGGAAGCCACAAGGATTGGTGTCTTGACGCCGGAATCGACCCATTCGGCAACCTGGTCGCGAATGTGCGACGGCGGGCCGAACAGGGTGGTGTCAGCAAGCCAGCGGTCGGTCAGGAATTGGGGCACCCTCTCCGGCTCGCCTCTGGCGACCGCCTTCTCGACCCCCTCCATCTCTTCCCGGTAGCCCGCCTGTTTCCAATAGTTGCGGTAATTGGGCAGCAGGGCGTAACTCGTCAGCGTGCGCCGATTGACTGCCTTCGCCGCCTCGATGTCGTCGGATATACAGGTCGGGATCATGTTGGCGACGAAGAAGCCGGGATCCTGGCGCCGTGCCGCCGGCAAGGCGGCGAGCGACGCCGCCATGTGCGAACGGGCGGCATTGGCGAACACCATGCCGTCCGCGACCTCACCGGCGAGGGCGATCATCTTGTCGCGGAGTGTGGCCAGGACGATGGGCGGTAGCTCGCCGAGGCGAGGCACGGCCTTCAAGCGCTCGACAAATGCCCGGGTATCGCCAAGCGGCTTGCCCACAGCGATGCCGAGGCGCGCATGGGTGGGTCCGTGGCTGACACCGATGCCGAAGCGGAAGCGGCCCTTCGAAACCTCATGCAGGAAGGTGGCGCTTTGCGCGAAGTCTTCGACGTGGCGGGCGTAGATCGGCTGGATGCTGGTGCCGAAAGGGATGCGTTCCGTCACGAGGGCCAGCGCCTCGCAAAGCTGTAGGCAGCCGAAGGGGCTCGGGCAATAGATGCCGCTGAAGCCCCGCCGCTCGATCTCGCGGGCAAGCTCTAGGGTGGCGGCGCGGCGGCCGGGCACGGCAACCAGGCTGACGGCGGGCATTGCTGCGGGCATTTCTCTGGCCTCCCTTTGTCGGCGGCAGACCCTATCAGAACCGGCGCATCAGCGAAAACGGCGGCTTCGAGCCGCCAGCGCCAGCCGCCCCCGGGCAAGCTGGATGGCGGCGGCGCGCGGCTGGATGGCCTGGCGCCGGGCTTCCCCCAAGACCAAGTCGGTATTGCGGCGAATCTTTTCCTCGATGGCGGCGAACGCGGCCGCCTCGCCGCCGCCCTGATACTCGATCGCGGCGCAAATGACGCCACCCGCATTGGCGATAAAGTCGGGGATCAGCAGGATGCCGCGCTCGTGCAAGGCCCGCTCGGCCTCGGGCGTCGTGGGGATGTTGGCGCCCTCGGCGACGATCCGGGTCTTGAGCCGGCCGATCGTGTCGGCGCGCAATACGTCCGGCCGCGCCGCCGGAATCCAGATGTCGCAGGAAACGTCGAGGATCGCGTCGGGGCCGGCCTTCTGGCCCCTTGGATGGTCACGGAACGGCCGGCGCCCCTCCTTCAACTGGATGAGCCCGGCGATGTCGAGTCCGGCCGGATCGGCGATGGTCTCGTGGCTGTCGCTGGCCGCCACCAGCACCGCACCCTTGAGGGCGAGAAAGCGCGCCGCATGCTTGCCGACGGCGCCGAAGCCCTGCACCGCGACGCGCGCACCCTTGAGATCGAGGCCGGCAAAGTCCTTGGCGACGTCGACCGCCTGGGCAACGCCGAAACCGGTGGCGCCGATCTCGTCGAGCGGGATGCCGCCGAGCTCGCGCGGCAGGCCGACCGAGCGGCCGATTTCGTCCCACACCCAGCCCATGGCCAGCTCGTCGGTGCCCATGTCGGGACCCGGGATGTAATCGGTGAGGCCGGCGATGGCTTGGGCAAAAGCGCGCATCAGCCGCTCCTTGCCGGCGGGCGGCATCGCGGGATCGGCCATGATCACCGACTTGCCGCCGCCATGGGGCAGGCCCGCCGCCGCGTTCTTGAAGGTCATGGCGCGGGCGAGGCGAAAACACTCTTCCAGGCTGACGTCGGGTGCCATGCGCACCCCGCCGATGGCCGGGCCACAGGCGATGTTGTCGATGACCACCACCGCCTTGAGCCCGGCGGCGTGGCCGTGGATCGCGACGATCTTGGCCGGCCCGAATTCGTCCGCGAGCCGGAAGGCGTCATCCATGGCCGGAACTCCTCCGTTCGATTGTCCCCGATGCGGCCTCAGCCCGGCTCGAAGACGAGGCCGGCGCCGGTCCAGCCTCCGTCCACGGCCAGCACGGTGCCGGTGATGTAGCCGGCCCCGGGCGAAGCCAGGAAGAGGACCGCCTCGGCGACGTCGGCGACATCGCCGTAGCGGGCCATGGGAATGGTGGCCCGCCATGCCGCCCGGGTGGCGGGGCTGTGCATGGCGCGGGCGAGCGGCGTGTCGATCGGCCCGGGTGCGACGGCATTGACCGTCACCCCAAGCGGCGCCAACTCCACCGCCATCACCTTGGTCAGCACCACGACGCCGCCCTTGGAGGCGCCATAGGCGGCCCGGCCGGTGGAGCCGCGCAGGCCGTTGACCGAGGCGATGTTGACGATCCGCCCACCGGTGGTGCCACGCAGGGCCATGGCGCGCGCGACCGCCTGGGAGAGCATGAAGGTGCCGGTCAGATTGACCGCGAGCACCCGGTCCCACTCGGTCCGGCTGGTCTCGAGAAAACGCCGCTCGAGGCCGACGCCGGCGCTGTTCACCAGGATATGCAGGTCGCCCAGCCGCTGAATCGTTTCGGCCACCGCCAATTCCGCGTCGCCATTTGCGACATCGAGGTGTTGGGCGACCGCCCGGCCCGGGCCGATCAGCCGCGCCGTCTCGCCCGCCCGCTCCAGGTCGAGATCGACGCAGGCGACGCGCGCGCCGGCTGCGGCAAAACGCAGCGCCACCGCCCGGCCAATGCCGCTCGCCGCACCCGTGACGAGGGCGACCCGCCCCTCGAGCGCCAGGCCGTTCGCCGCCGGCTCGCTCACATGGCTCATGCGCCCGCCACCCCTGAAAAAATCCTTGCCATGACTTCGCTCATGGATTGTTGGCGGATTGTTGGCCGACGATAACACTCATGCACGCCGCCGGGCCACGACTACCCAGAGCGGATCGCTGTCGCCCGAGGCCGGCGACAGGTCGACGACGGCCGGGGCATCGAAGCCGCCGGCCGCCAAGAAATATTGCCGGACCAGCCCGCCATGCTGGCGATCGTCGAGCGCCCGCCAGAGGGCGATCGCCTTGGTCGGAAAGAGGCGGTTGGAAAAAGCGACGGCAAAGGGTGCCCCCGGCCGCAACACCCGCCCTACCTCGGCAAACACTTGGACCGGCTGGACCAGATACTGGATCGAGACCGTGAGCAGCGCGCCGTCGAAGGCAGCATCGGCAAAGGGCAGGCGCGGATCGCGATTGAGATCGTGAACGATGTGGCGATGGAGCTGGGCGTTGGCGGCCATCTCTTCGCCGTTCATGCCGAGGCCCACCACCTCGCCGTAAGCGGTCTCGCCTGGCAGATGCGAGACATAGCTCGACATCAGGTCGAGGACGATGCCCGCCGCCGGCAGCAGCCCGCCATAGAATCCCGCGAGCGCCGCCGAAGCCGGCTCGTCGATATGGGCAACCAGGCGGGCGAAATCATAGAACGCCCTGTCATCGCCTTCGTCGATGCGGCGGAAATGTTCGGCCTTGAACGGGTGCTCGGGAACGGGTTTGGGCAAGGGGCTCACGCAGCATCGAGCAATTCAGCCACCATCCTATCGATATTCTCTAAAATGTTCGCCTCCGCGAGGGCCGCGCGGACGAGAGTGCGGGCGCGCTGGAATTTCACGCCTTCGGTGAGCGCCACCTGTGCCGCAATGGTCTCCGCCGCCGCCGCCGCCTCGGTGAGGGCGCGATGCGTCTCGTTCGCGGCATCGAACCGGGGGATCGGGAGGTTGAATATCACCTTGTCGAAGTGGCGAGCCCCGAACTGGCCGCGCGCCTGATACTGTTCGGTCCGGGCACGCGCCGTCTCGCTATTGAGAATGGCTATCAAGTAACGTGCTTCCCCCTCGCTGGCAGGGGCCATCCAGTAAAGCGTATGGTCGATCACGCCACGTTCATCGCGCACCAGGCAAGCGGCCGGCCGCGATCCGGCCTTGGCATAAACGACGCGCAACGGCGCAATCGGGAATTGTGACGATAGCTGATTGATATAGTTCAGTTGGTTAACCAATTTTCTATTCGACTTATTATATTGATTCCAAACGCTCTCGGCTTTCCGGAGCCAGCCGTGCAAACCGTCGAGACCACGATTTGCGGCGGCGTCCGCATCGAGCACGGTGCTTGAATCCGTCACCGGGATGACCGCCTCCAAGCTACGGGCAACGCGATACGGAACGATCGACTCGCCTAGCAGAGCGGGCCGTAGAAACTCGGCTTCAACCCGGTTTTCGAGCCCATCCACATCTCTCCATGGCCTCTTTTCTTGCGTGGAACGGCGGCTAACAACGAGCGGGGCCGCCGGGTCGGTACCCAAACGCCCAGACATTTTGCGTTCGATGAAACACAGTACGCGCGGTACGAGGATTGCGCCCGGGCGGAACGACGTTCGATACACGGAACCACCCTCGCTTTGGGCGACCGAAAGCGCGGGCGCACCCTCGGTAATACTGAGAAACTTGTCCGCTATCGCCTCCGGCGCATCCCGGTAGGGAAGCGCCCCAGAATAGGCCCGCACCGAATTTGGGAACGGCCGCGAAACAGCGCGACGGCGTCCGAAAACGACGCAGGACGGCACCGGAAAGAGGGGAACAACCGAATCGTCCATCGTCCATACCTCGTCCCACGCAATACGTACGGATTTGAACGAGCCGTCGCGCAGTCGTGCAAACTGACCACGAGTTAGTGCCGCCATCGGTAGCACGAATGCGGCCTGTCCTCTCGAGCGCAGATAGAGATGTGTCGCGCGCACGATGAAGAGCGCGCAAAGATTATTGTGAGAGGGAATGCGAGCAACATACACCTTCTCGGCCTTCGCCAACTCCCTGAAGCGTTTCTGTAGATCGCCGCTCATATAGCGAAACGCGACCCAGGGCGGGTTGCCCACCACCACATTCGCCCATCCGCCCGCCGCCGACAGCGCCAGCGGGCGCGATAGATTGCGCACGACATAGGCCCAGACCGTATCGCGCCCCTCGCGTCGCAACCGGTCGAACGTCACATAGGTCTTACCCAGGTCCGCGATGGCGCACTTCTGCTCGTGGGTCACGTCGGCGCGGTAGTGCTGCTCGGTGATGCGATGCAGCGCCGCCTCGATCTGCGCCCGGCTCAGGCCATCCAAGGAGCCGGCGCGCATCCGTTCGATGGCCTTGTCGAACAGCGCCGGATCGCGGCAGAACGTCTCGGGAAAGTCGAGCTGCTCGCGGCCATTGGCGTCCTTCTCGCCGCTCCTGCCATCGCCAGCTTGGGGCGGCGGCACGCGGATCGTCAGTTCCTTGCCCGCCATGAACTCCGAAATCGAAAGCTGCATGGCATCGCCCAGATAGACCGGGATCGACAGCACCCCCGAGCGCGCCGCCAGCAGGGGTGCCAGGGCCAGAAGATAGGTCACGCGCGCGATGATGACCGCGACAGGGTGAATATCGGTGCCGGTTACATGCGCGCATACTTCGCGCGCCTGCATCTCTTTCGTCATATCGGCATTGTCGGCTTCGGCGAGGAAATTGCGGATCGCGTGAAACAGGAACGTGCCCGACCCGCAGGCGGGGTCGAGGACGCGCTGCTCGAGCGGGCGATCCACCGCGTGGCGGACAATTTTCGCCGCCAGCCAATCCGGGGTGTAATATTCGCCGAGCCCATGCCACTGGTCGCGGTCGATGAGCGACTCGTAGAGAACCTTGAGAACGTCGCTGGCCACTTCGGCGAGCCTGAACCGGCGGACATGGTTCATGATGCGGCGCACCAGCGCCTCGCCCTCGACCTCGCTCACCACCCAGTCGAAGAAATCGCTCTCGACGGCGCCGTTAATCCCGGCGGCCGCGAATGCTTCGCCCGATAGTAGTCTCTTCGGCTCATCCTCATGTATTCCCATGACGGCGAGCGCGACGCACTTCGCGACAACCACGAGAAACGTGTGCTGGAACCAGAGGCTATCGCTCTCCGCCTCGCGCCCGTAGACATGCTTGAGGAGTTCCGCCCAAAGCTGGCGCTTGAGCGATACGTCGGGCTGAAACTTGACGTTTTCCCACAATGCCCGCAATCGCGCGTCGACCAGATGGTAGGCGACCGAATCGTGGCCGAGTTCGGCCCGAATCGTCAATGGATCGGGGGGGCAGGGACGATTTGAGGGCCAGCGCGCCGTCGAGCCAGGCGAGGAACACGCCGGACTTGTCGGGGTCGAGTACCGTTCGCTTGACGGTGACCAGCTTGCCCGCGTCCAACTCGAAAACCGCCCATTTGTGGCCGTCGGAGGCAATGCCGACGAAATGTTCCCCTTCCTCGCGTTCGCGGTCGGCGAGGTAGTCGGGCATACGTTTTTCGATATCGGGTCATTCGCGGTCGAGGTCGCTCTTGGCCTCGAGGATTGTGCGTCCGATCAGCGCGTCGAGCCGTCCGCGCACTTCGGGCACGCGGCGCTCGAAATCGAGCGCGCCGAGCTCGACTCCAAATTCCTCGACAAGGAGCTGGCGAAAATCCGCCTTCACCTCGTCATGGCCCGGGCGACTGGCGAGATGGCGCAGCAGGTCTTGCGTCGCTTGCGATTCAGCCATGCTGGTTCCGATCGCGCGCCTTACCGCGCCGGGTCGAGGAGGACGCCCGGATTGAGGATGCCGGCGGGGTCGAGCGCGCGCTTGGCCGCCGTTAGCGCCTTGGCGAAGACGGGCGAGCGCTGCCGGTCGTACCAGGGCCGGTGGTCGCGGCCGACCGCGTGGTGATGGGTGATGGTCGCCCGCCAGTCGATCAAGAGATCGGCGGCCGCGTTCTTGATGATGTCGTACTGCTCCGATAGCCGGCCTCGGGTGCCGAGGCCGCGGAAGGTGAAATAGGGCGCCGGCCCGTCGGGATAAACATGGGTGAAGCGGCAGGAAACGATGCCCGCCCGGCCCGTCGCCGCGCGGGTCGCATTCGCCACGGTCTCGATCATCGCCGGATAGAACGCCTCGAACTTGTCCCAGGTGATCGCCGTCTCGAAGGTCTCCGTGATGAGGCCGCGCGCCACCATGGCCTCGCGCAGATAGCCCCCCATGATGAAGGCGTTGCGCCAGCGCCCGGCCGCACCGGCGCGCGGGTCGCCGGCGCCCTCGTCGCCTTCGGCGGAGACGACGCCGCCATGATCGCTACAGCATTCGAGTGCCCGTGCCATCCAGGGCTCGAGCGGGTGGTCGGCGCCCTCGAAGCCCAGCACCAGAATGGCGGCCTCGCCGCTCGCCGTGCCGCTATATTTCACTTCGTCATGGTTCAGCAGGCGGATGTTGGCGGGGTAGAGGCCGGCCTGGGAAATGGCGCGCACGGCCCGGGCGCCCGCGAAATAATCCTTGAACTCGACCGTCCGGTTGGCGCGGAAGGTCGGCCGGTCCTGCAAGCGCACCCACGCCTCGGTGATGATGCCAAGCGCCCCCTCGGAGCCGAGGAACATCCGGTCCGGGCTCGGGCCCGCGCCGGAGCCGGGGAGGCGGAAGGAATCATGCACCCCCGCTGGTGTCACCACCCGCATGCTCTCCACCAGATCGTCGATGTGGGTGTAGAGGGTCGCGAAATGGCCGCCCGAACGGGTCGCCAACCAGCCGCCCAGGGTCGAATATTGGAACGACTGCGGATAGTGGCGGAAGGTCAGTTTATGCGGGCGGAGCTGGTCTTCGAGTTCGGGGCCATAGGTGCCGGCCTGGATGCGCGCGGCACGCGAGGTGTGATCGACTTCGAGGACCTTGTTCATGCGCCGGAGGTCGATGGAGACGGCGCCGGCATAGCCTTCGCCCACATCGGGATGGACGCCGCCAACGACGCTGGAACCGCCGCCGAAGGGGATCGCCGCCGCCTTGACCCGCGTGCACCAGTCGAGCACGTCGATCACGTCCTGCTCGTGGCGCGGGAAGGCGACCAGGTCGGGCGCATTGCGGAAATCCCGCGCCATGATGCGCACTTGCTCATGGAAGGCGCGCCCGAAGGTGTGTACCAGGCGCTCCCAATGGTCGGCGCTGAGCACGGCCTCGAGGCTCTTGGGGACGGCCAAGCGGGGTGCGGCAAGGTCGATTTCCTCGGACCTCGGGAACGGATCGACGGTGAATCCGTCGACGCCGAAGATGCCGGCATACTCCGCCTCATAGGGCCGCATGTCGGCGTCGCTGAAGCCCTCGCCGACCGAGCCCCAGCCCCAGAATTTCCGCTTCTTGTCGGTCATGGCCGTCCTCCCTGATCATCCCGGTAGTACTCCGCCCCGGCCATGAGCCAGTCCTGAAACGCCCGGATTTTCGGCCGCTCGGCGGCGGCCTGTTCGCAGAGAAACCAATAAGCCCAATCGCTCGGCAAGGCGAGGGCGAAGGGCCGCGCCAGCCGCCCGGCGGCGATGTCGTCGGCTACCAACGCGGTACGCGCCGATGCCACACCCTGGCCGGCCACCGCCCCCTGGAGCCAGGCCGGCCAGTCGGGCCAGTCAGGGGGATCATCGTCATCGTGCTGGTCATGCAGCAGGATCTCATGGCGTTGGACGACTACATGCTGAGGGATATCGGTCTCGACCGCGCCATGGTGGACCATGAATGCCGCGAGCGTCCGCGGTGGGTCCGATAGGGGACTGTTCGATCCATTCGGACAGAGTATCCTGGGCGCCTCGAGGCCGGCAAGATCCGGCACATGACCAAGATCTGGCATTCCGGCTGGGCGCTTAAAGAACTCGGCTGGTGATCGGGATGGCCGCCGGCGTTAGCCCGCGGCCGCGTAGGTCATGGGTGACGTCGTGGCCGGCGTCACCGAGTCGGGCATGGCGATCGTGACCGGGGTGCCCCGACCCGGCTCACTCTCGATGTCCAGCCGCCAGCCATGCAGCTTGACGAGCGACTTGGTGCGCGGAACCGTTTCCGAACCTTCGCCAACATACGACGCCGTTGTTAACAGCCCATCAATCGACCCTGGCTGATCGGCCCGCCGCGTCAGGGAAACAGACCGGCGAAGCGGGCGAGAAATTCTTGGCGGGCGCGCGCCGCTGGCCAAGGGATCAGCGCCATTTCCGGCACTCGGCCCCGATAGGGGATCAAACGGCGCGCGTCCTCGGCCGCGAAGCCCGCGAGCTGGGTCGCTTCGAGAAAGGCGGCCGCCTTGTCGGCGCGCTTGATGGCCCGCGCCCAGGGTTCGGGCAAGCTGGCCTTTAGGGCGAAACGGATATGCACGGCCGCCTGCACCCGCGCCTCGAGCGCCTTGTAGGCGTCACCCAAGGCCGCCTTGAAGGGCGTGATCAGGTCCGAGGTCACATATTCGCTCGCATCATGGAGGAGGGCGGCCCGCTGCAAGTCGATGGGCGCGTTCGGCTGCTGAATGCGGAGAATGTCGAGCACCAGGAGGACATGCTGCGCCACGGAGAAGCCGTGCTCGCCGATGGTCTGGCCGTTCCAGCGTTGGACGCGCGCGAGGCCCAAGGCGATATCGGCGATCTCGATGTCGAGCGGCGAGGGGTCCAAGAGGTCGAGCCGCCGGCCGGATAGCATGCGCTGCCAGGCGCGCGGCGGCGGCTCGCCGCTCACGGCAGCGCTTCCGGCACTTCGGGGGCGTCGGCGGTGTCGGCATGCACTTCCTCCTGGATCAAGCGCTCGGTCGCGGCCTCGAGAAATTCCGCTAGGGCCGCGTTCAGCGCCTGGAATTGCGGCCACAGCACGTCGCGCACGAAGGCGTCCGGGGCTCGCAGCATGACCGTCGTGCGCCGCTGCCGCGGCCGGCGATAGGGTGCCAGGCCGTAGCGCCGTGCCAGTGCCAGGAAGAGGCGCACCGACCAGCCGTCCGGCAGGGCGATGCGGTGTTCGACGGCGGGCGCCTCGCGCTGGGTGGCGGCAAGCCGCGCCTTGATGCGCGCCGAGGCGGCGCCCGCCGCCAGGCGCTCTCCGGCCGTGCCGGCGCCGGCATAGAGGGCCTCAATCTTGCGGAGCTTGGCGCGGAGCTGGTCTTCGGGGGTCATGCTGATGGCCGCTGGCACAGGCCGGATTATTACCGGCCCCTCATGTCCTGCCTAGCACGAGATTCGCGGCGCCAACCATCGTGGCAGTCGGCCATCCAGGACCGCGAACCCTACCCGCGCGAGAACGACGGTGAGCGGCGGCAACTCACCGATCGCGATCTTGGCGAAGGGAAACGAGCCGCTCCACAACAGGGCGAGCAGCAGCAGGAGCGCCCATTCGCGCCGGTTCATGATCACATTGACGGTCGGCATGTCGCGCCATGCGGTGTCGGGGTTCGGCGGGACATTGGATGGCGCCCGAATGGCGCGCCACCCGATGCTTGCGCTTCACGCGGTGTGCGCGGCGGCGGCGCGCAGAAGCGCGATGGCGAGACCGCTCGCCACCCCCGGCTCGACAATGCCGAAATCAAACAGCGGTACCTTGCCGATGGCGCCGAGCAGGCGGCCATGGGCGAGGCTTGCCGGCCCATGCGCCACCTGGCAATGGTCGACCAGGCTCCGGTCGATCGCCCAGAGGATCGCCGCCGCCACCGCCGCGCCCGCGCCATCCAGGACCACCGGGACACGCGCCATGCGCGCGGCCAGGATGGCGCCAACGGCGGCCGCCATTTCGAAACCGCCCAACCGCGCCAACACATCGAACGGCTCGCGACGCCCATCGGCGTGACGGCTCCGGGCTGCTTCCAGGAGCGCCGCGTCGCCGGCACCCGCCGCCCAGGCCGACACCGGGCCGCCCAGCAGCGCCTGGCCGAGGGCCGCCGTGGCGAGCCCGGCACCCGGGCCGAGCGTGCCAAGGCACAGGAGATCGACGCCCGGCTCCACCGCCATCATGCCGTAGGCCAGCGCCCGCCCGCAGGATGCCTCCGTCATCGCGGCGCCCAGGGTAAAGTCGGCGGTCGGTGTCTCCAGTGCCAATTCATAGACGCGCAGATCCGCATCGGCGGCGGCGGCACCCCGATTGACCTGGGCCTCGCCCGCGACCATGCGGGCGACCAGATTCGCGGTCTCGTCCGCCGCCGTTGCTTGGCGCGCAGAGATGCCGTGTCCGCCGGCAAAGAGTGCGACGCGCGGATGGCCGATCCCGGGCGGGTGCCGGGCCTGCCAGGCCGCGAGCCAGACGCCAAGGCCCGCGAGGCGGCCGAGTCCGGCGGCACCCCCCTGCCGCAGGGTGGCCCGCGCCCAGGCATGCTGGCTGGCCGCGGCATCGGGGCCCGGCAAAGCGAGAATGAGCGCCCGCACCTCGTCGAGCGTCGCCGCCCGCTCCTTGTCCATCCGCCTCTCCAAGATTCCAAGGCGCCATCATCAGGACAGGCTCCTCATGGCAAAGCGCTTGACTGCCAAGGCAACCCCTCATGCGGCGGCTGACCTCTCGGCCGACAGCAGCCGGCTCGGACACGCCTCAGCCGCTCATGGTGAGGCCGCCCGAGACGCTCAAGACCTGGCCGGTGATGTAGCTCGACCGGTCGCTCGAAAAGAACAGGATGGCATTGGCGATATCCTCCGGCCGTGCCAGCCGCCGGAAGGGAATGACCCTGAGCAGCGCTTCTTTCATGCGCTCGGGCTGGGCCTGGAAGAGCGGCGTGTCGGTCGGCCCCGGGCAGATGCAATTGACGCAAATATTGTGGCGCGCCATCTCGCGGGCAAGCGACTTGGTGAACGCGATGACGCCGCCCTTGGCGCCTGCGTAGACGGTCTCGCCCGTGCTGCCGACGCGGCCCGCGTCGCTCGCCACATTGACGATCTTGCCCCGGCCCGCCTCGATCATCGGCGGCAGGAACGCCTTGGCCATATAGACCTGGCCGAGATAATTGAGCGCCACCACCTTCTCGATGAATTCGGGCGTGTTGTCCATGAAGGGCTCGATGCGGTCCCAGCCAGCGGCGTTCACCAATATGTCGAGGCGGCCGGCCTTGCCATGCACGCGGAGAGCGGTGGCCTCGATCGCCACCCGGTCGGTGACATCGAGGCCGATCGCCTCGGCTTGGCCGCCCGCCCGATTGATCTCGCCCGCCGCCTTGACCGCGTCGTTCTCGTTGATGTCGGCGAGGAAGAGCCGGGCGCCTTGCGCCGCGAGGGCTGCCGCCGTCGCCTTGCCGATGCCCGAGGCCGAGCCCGTCACCAGCGCCGTCTTGCCATCCAATCGCATCGTCTACTCCTTCGGACTTACTTGCGTTTATTCAGAAACGTGTCGACTAGGCTCCGCGCTTCGGGCGTCCGCAAGAGCACGCTCGTCGCGGCGAGTTCCCGCTCATAGCCCTCATGGCCCGGGCGCAAGGCCTCGGCGATGCAGGCCTTCGCATGGCTGAGCGCTGGGCGCGAGAGGGCCGCAAGCCTGGTGACCCGGTCTTTGGCGGCGGCCTCGAGCTCGGCCCTGGGCACGGCCCATTCGACCAGGCCGAGATGCAAGGCCTCTTCGCCCATGACCGGCTCGCCGGTCAGGATCATCCGCGACGCCGACCCCTTGCCGAGAAGGCGCGTCAGCCGCTGGGTTCCGCCGGCGCCCGGCAGCATGCCGATGGTGATTTCGGGAACGCCGAGCCGCGCCTCATTGGCCGCCATGCGCAAGTCGCAGGCAAGCGTCAATTCGAGCCCGCCCCCCATGGCGGCGCCATTGATCTCGGCTAAGGATATGAGCGTGCTCCGCTCGATCCGGCGATACAGAAGCTGGAAGCCACGCACTTCGTTGGGGAAGCTGAGATGGCCATCGGGATCGGCAAAGCGTGCCTCCATCTGGCGGAGATCGGCGCCGGCCGAAAACACCTTCTGGTCGCTTCGGATATGCAGCACGGTGAGATCGTCGCGCCCTTCGAGCTTGTCGAGGATGTCACCGAAGCCCGCGATCCATTCATTGTTGATGGCATTCACGGGCGGGCGCGACAGGGTCACGGTCGCGACATGATTGGCTGCTTCGAACTTGAACACGGCCGTCTACTCCTTCCGTCCGGATGTGGGACGAACCGTAGCATAGGATTTTGGGACTGTGGACCGGGGGTAGACCTGTCGCTAATGTCCGCGCTGCCAACGAGACACGAGGGAGACTCCATATGACTGGCGCCAGCTCGACCGTCACGCCGCCACCCGGGGTCGAGATCAAGGGGGCCACGGGTCCCGGCTATGGCGAGGTCTTGAGTCCGGCGGCGCTCGCCTTCGTCGCCGAGCTGCACCGCCGCTTCGACACCAGGCGGCAGGAACTGCTGGCCCGACGGGTCGAGGTGCAGGCCAAGATCGATGGCGGCTGGCTGCCGGATTTTTTGCCCGAAACCAAGTCGATCCGCGATGCCGACTGGACCGTGGCACCCATCCCGGCCGATCTGCAAGATCGCCGTGTCGAGATCACCGGCCCGGTCGACCGCAAGATGATCATCAATGCGCTGAATTGCGGCGCCAAGGTGTTCATGGCGGATTTCGAGGATGCGACCGCCCCGACCTGGGACAATCTCATTCAGGGCCAGCGCAATCTGCGCGACGCCATCGACCGCAGCATCACCTTCGCCGATCCGGGCACCGGGCGGAGCTACAAGCTGAATGACCAGATCGCGACACTCCTCGTGCGCCCGCGCGGCTGGCACTTGAGCGAGGCCCACATGCTGGTGGACGGCGCCCGAGTCTCGGGCGGCCTCTTCGATTTCGGCCTTTATGTCTTTCACAATGCCAAGCGGCTGCTGGCCAACGGCAGCGGGCCCTATTTCTATCTGCCGAAAATGGAAAGCCATCTGGAAGCGCGCCTCTGGAACGACGTGTTCCTGTTCGCCCAGGAGCGCGTGGGCGTGCCCAAGGGCACCATCAAGGCGACCGTCCTGATCGAGACCATCCTGGCGAGCTTCGAGATGGACGAGATCCTATATGAGCTCCGCGATCATATGGCCGGGCTCAATTGCGGGCGCTGGGACTATATCTTCAGCTTCATCAAGAAATTCCGGAACCGGCCGAATTTCGTCCTCCCCGATCGCGGCCAGGTCACCATGACGCGTCATTTCCTCCGCTCCTACAGCCAGCTCCTGATCAAGACCTGCCATCGCCGTAATGCCCATGCCATGGGCGGCATGGCGGCGCAGATTCCGATCCGCGACAATCCGGCGGCAAACGAGGAAGCCTTGGGCAAGGTGCGAGCCGACAAGGACCGCGAGGCGGGCGACGGCCATGACGGCACCTGGGTTGCCCATCCGGGCCTGGTGCCGATTGCGAGGGAAGTCTTCGACAAGGTAATGCCCGGACCGAACCAGGTGGCGCGCAAACGCCAGGACGTTTCGGTCACCGCCAAGGACCTGCTCGACGTCGCCGACGGCACCATTACCGAAGCGGGCCTGCGGCAGAATCTCAATGTCGGCGTGCTCTATATCGAGCCATGGCTCAGGGGAATCGGGTGCGTACCGATCTACAATCTGATGGAGGACGCGGCCACCGCCGAGATCAGCCGCGCCCAGGTTTGGCAATGGCTGCGTCACGGCGCCCGCATCAGTGACGGCGGGCCGGCGATCGACTCGGCGTTGGTTAGCAAGCTCTTGGGCGAAGAGATGGCGAAGATCAAGGCCATGGTCGGCGACGAGACCTTTGCCGGCGGTAAGTTCGGCGAAGCGGCCGAACTCTTCTCCGGCATGATCCTGGCCGATGACTTCGTCGAGTTCCTCACACTACCTGCCTATGAGCGGATCATCTAACCATAGATACGAACCAAGACTCTGGGCGGCACACCCAGAAAATAGAGGGCGAGACAGACGATGTTCCGCGCCGGCCGGCGCCAATAACCGCCCGCCCGATAGCGCGCGGCGGACGTAACCGCCGGTGCGTCGAGGAGCACCAGCCGGTGCCGGGTGATGCGGCGCGCGAGATCCACATCCTCCATTAAGGGAATGGGCCGGACGCCGCCGAGCCGCTCCAGGAAACCGCGGGCGATGAGCAGCCCCTGATCGCCATAGGCGAGGCCCAGCACCCGGCAACGCCAGGCCGCCAGGCGCTCGACCCGCCGCGCGGCCGGGTGATCGTCGTCCAGCACCAGGCGGAAGGCGGCCGCCCGCCTCACATGGGCGGGCTCGGCCATGAAGGCCCTGGCGGCCGCTCCCCAGGCGGCCCCGAGCCGGGTGTCCGCATGCAGCAACAGGAACCAATCGCCCCGGGCCGCCCGGGTGCCGGCGGCGAGCTGGCCGCCACGACCGGCGGGCGCGGCGAGGACGCGGGCGCCGAGGCCGGCCGCGATCGCCGCCGTGCCATCCCCGGAGCCGCCATCGACGACGACGATCTCGCCGACGGGTCCCGCCGCCAGCGCCGCGAGCGTCGCCGGTAGCGTAGTGGCCGCGTTCAAGGTGGGGATGACGACACTCAGCATCGGAACATGGTGGCAGCATCCGACCATGGTGGCACGGGCCGAGGCGGGCGTTGACTCCCGCGACGGGCCGAGTCAATGTTCACTTATTGTTCTGTGTTATTCAGAGGCGGCCATGGCCGACGCGCCGATCGGCGACAGAGTACGCAAGGGCCGGGGTGCCCCCAGCAACAGCACCGGCCGCTTCGAGCCGCGCACCCACCACGCGATCGACGATGGTTGGGGCGGCGCCGATGCCGAACCACCGGCGCTCCGCACCACCGTCCAGACCGATGCCAGCCGCACCATCATTGCCCGCAATGATTCACCCGACATCGGCTTCGACCAGTCGATCAACGCCTATCGCGGCTGCGAGCATGGCTGCGTCTATTGCTATGCGCGGCCGACCCATGCCTATCTTGGCCTTTCGCCCGGTCTCGATTTCGAGAGCCGCCTCTTTGCCAAGCCCGACGCGCCGGCACTGCTGGTGAAGGAACTGTCCAACCCGCGCTATGTGTGCAAGCCGATCGCGCTTGGCACCAACACCGATTGCTATCAGCCGATCGAGCGTCGGCACCGCATCACCCGAGGCATCGTCGAAGTGCTGGCAGGCTTCGCCAATCCGGTCTCGATCACCACCAAGTCGGCCCTCGTCGAGCGCGACATCGACTTGCTGTCGCCCATGGCGGCGCGCGGTCTCGTCCATGTCACGCTTTCGATCACGACCCTCGACCGGGCGCTCGCGCGCCGGCTCGAGCCGCGCGCCGCGACGCCGGAACGGCGGCTCGAGACGATCCAGGCACTCGCCGCCGCCCACATCCCCACCTCGGTCAATGTGGCGCCGATCATACCGGGCCTGACCGACCCCGAGATCGAGGCGATCCTGAAGGCGGCGCGGGACGCCGGTGCCACCGGCGCCGCCTACACCCTGCTGCGCCTCCCCTTGGAGGTCGCGACCTTGTTCCGGGAATGGCTCGCCACCCACTCGCCCGACCGCGCCAAGCGGGTCTTGAGCCTCGTTCGCCAGATCCGGGGCGGCGCCCTCTACAAGTCCGAATTCGGCACCCGCATGCGTGGCGAAGGCCCGATCGCGGACTTGATCTCCAAGCGCTTCCACGGCGCCTGCCGCCGCCTCGGCCTCCACCAGCCGGACTACGCCCTCGATTGCAGCCAGTTCAAGGCACCGGCGGCAACCGATCGCCAGTTCACTCTGGCGCTTTGACGATGCGGCGCCGATCAGCGGCCCTTGAGCGTCGCCAGATAGGCGACCAGGTCCTCGACATCCTCCGCGCCGAGCAAGGGCCGGCCGGCGGCGACGCGATGCAAACCTTCGATCCGGTAGTAGGCCGGCATCATGCTCTCGGCAAGGACATATTTGGGGTTGACGATGCGAAGCCTGATCTCGGCCCCGCTCAACCGGTCGCCGACGCCGGCGAGATCCGGACCGGTATCGCCATGAGCCGGCTCCTCCGGGATCGGCATGGCGTGGCAGAGGATGCAGTGGCCACCGGTGCGCGCCCGGGCGATGGCGCGACCCCGTGCCGGGTCGCCGGCGCGGCCCGTGAGTGGCCGCGCGATGCCGGTCCCCTCGATCCGGTAAGGTGCCAGGCTCGGCTCCCGCACGTCGAAGGTCTCGGCCAAAGCGCCCACGCTCAGGGCCGCGACACCGGCCGCGAGCGCCGCTCCCCATGGCGGCCGACGCCGGCTCATCGCCGGACCGCCGGCGTCTCGATTGCGAGCCCCGTGCCGCGTCGCGCCAAATAGGCTTCGAGCGCCACATAGTCGTCATGGCCGAGCGCCAGGGGCTCGGCGCTGACCGCCGTGTCGCAGGCCTGGAATCGCCGGTGCAACGAAACCAGCGTCTGCCAGCTCACCCGGTAGGTAGGAAAGCCGTTGCTCTGGCCCTCGCTGATGCGCTCTTCGCGCAGCGACTTGCCCACGTTCAGCTCGTGGCAATGCCGGCAGGCGAGGTCGAAGGCGCCCCGCCTTTGTTCGAAGACCTGGCGCCCGCGCGCGACAACGGCGGTCATCGCGCCGCTATCGTCCGCCACCATCGACTGGCTCCGCGCCGCATGCCGGAAATATGCCGTGAGCGCCAGCAGCGGCTCGCTCTCATAGGCAAGTGGCGGTGCGCGCATCTCCTCGGTGCGGCAAAGATTGATGCGGCTCTCCAGATTGACCGGCCGGCCGCGTGCCGCATCGAAGCGCGGATAGCCGGCCGCCGCCCCCGCATTCTCCGGCGCCTCCTTGCCGTGACAATCGGCGCAGCTTTTGTTTGCCGCCCCCGCCGGCTCGCGCCAGAGCTGGTTACCGCGCATCACCCACAGCATGCCCGGATTGGCGAACTCGTCTTCCTGGAGCTGGCGGAGGCCCGGTGCCACGAACTCGAGCCCGGAGCGCGGCGGGCGCCGATCGTCGCCCTGGGCCACTCCTGTCGTCAGCAGGACCAAGGCCGCGACGAGGCCGTGGGACAGGCGAAAGAGGATCACGTCACCTGGATCGTGGCAGTCTCGCGGGTGAGCGTGCCGTCGTCGTCGGTCCAGGCGAACTCGATCGACCCCGACTCGCCCGCGCGCGCGAAGAATGCGAGATAGGGGTTGCTTGCCACCGCCGGGTGCCAGTCGGCGGCGATCACCTCCACGCCGTTATAAGTGCAGACGAACCGCCGCAATATCTTGCGCGGGACCGGCCGGCCATTGTCGTCGACCCGCTGGCCGCTTTCCATCGGGTGCTGAATCAGCGTCCTGATCTCGAACAGCTCGCCCTGCTTGACCGTTGAGGGCACACGGATGCGGACCGTGGTCATCGCCTGCCTCTACATGTAGGCGCAAGCGCCGAAGGCGACGGTCACCTCCGCCGCTGCCGACCAGACCGATCCGTCGTCCATCTCAGCCAGGACCAGGACCGTTTGCGATAGCAGCAAGCGAACGCGCCCCGATATCTCGGCTTTTCCAGCCGCCGGGCCGAAGCGATAGGAGGCGATGTCGGGCGCCGGATTGCCGTCGTCCACCAGGTGGATCGCCCGGACCCGATCACCCGCCGTCATGCGGCTCTCGACCGCCACCGTGACCGGAACCAGGTTTCCCGTTTCAACGACCGGCGGGATGGTGAGGGTGATCCGGCCCGGCGTCACCACACGGTCGCCGATCAAGCGTTTGACCGCCTCCGCCATGGCATCGGGCGTGGCGCGGGCGGGTGCCGGCAGGACCACGCCCACAAGCCCGGCTCCCGCGATCAGCAGCAACCGGCGGCGCGTGAGCGGAACAATGTCCCCAACCCCCGGCCGATTTTCCACCGTCCCTTGCAAGCCTTCTCCCGTCACGCCGGCCTGAGGTCGTGGTGCCTGATCGGCAATGTGCGGATCCGCTTGCCGGTCGCCATGAAGATGGCGTTGCAGAGCGCCGGCGCCGTCGGCGTCAACGCCGGCTCGCCGATGCCGCCCCAGGTCTCGGCGCGGCTCATGGAAAAATAGGTCTCGACCTTCGGCATGTCCGCCATGGTCAGCATTTCGTAATCGTCGAAATTGCTCTGCTCGACGCGCCCGTTCTTGATCGTGATCTCGCCATAGAGGGCGGCCGTCAAGCCGTAGACGACGCAGCTTTCGACTTGCGAGATCGCCGTATCGGGGCTGACCACATGGGCGCAGTCGATCACCGCCACCATCCGGTGCACATGCACCTTGCCCCGGTCGTCGACCGAGACTTCAGCGACCTGGGCGGCGATCGCGCCGAACGATTCGTTGATGGCGATGCCACGGCCATGGCCCTTCGGCAGCGGTTTTCCCCAATCGGACTTCTCGGCCACCATGTCGAGCACCGCGAGCCAGCGCGGGTTCTTGGCCAAGAGGGCGCGGCGGAACCGATAGGGGTCCTTGCCGGCGGCATGGGCCACCTCGTCCATGAAGCTTTCATGGATGAAGGCGTTCTGGGAGTGGCCGACCGAACGCCAGAAGCCGACTGGGACATGGGTGTTGCGCATGACAAAGTCGATTTGCACGTTGGGGATCGCGTAGGGCTGGTCGTGCATGGTGCCCTCGACCGACGAGCGGTCCCAGCCGTCCTTGAGCAAGTGCGGCAGCAGATAGGTGAAGATCGACTGGCCCACCACCTTATGATGCCAGGCGACCGGGTTACCTTCGGCGTCGAGGCCGCAAGCGAGCTTGCCGACGCTGATCGGCCGGTAGAAGCCGTGCCGGATGTCTTCCTCGCGCGACCAAATGAGCTTAACCGGCTTGCCCACTTGCTTGGCGACCAGCACGGCCTGGGTCACATAGTCCGACCGGCCGCGCCGGCAAGCGCCGCTTCGCCATTCTGGGTCGAGGCCCATACTTCAACCGTGCCGTCGGCGTTGATGCGCGCCGTGCAGTTCATGGGTTCCATGCAGGCATGGTCGAGGAAGGGTGCGCCATATTCGGCCTCGACGCGTTTCGCGGCCCGGGCGAGCTCGGCGGCACCCTCGCCCTCCTTGCGCGAGGTGGCACCGGCGTCGTTCAACCCCTCCTGGAGACGCGCGGCGATCGTCTGGCTGCTGACCTTGGCGTTCTCGCCCTCGTCCCACTCGATGTCGAGGGCATCGAGCGCCACCTTCGCCTGCCAGTAACTCTTGGCGACGACCGCGACGCCGCCCGGAATCTCGGCGACCGAATGGACGCCCGGCAGGCCCTTGATGGCGTCGGCCTTCACACTCTTCACCTTGCCGCCGAAGACCGGGCACTGCGCAGCCGCGGCGTAAAGCATGTCCGGCACGCGCACATCTATGCCATAGACGGCGCTGCCATCGACCTTGGACGGGATGTCGAAGCGCGGCGGCGACTGGCCGACGATGCGCCATTGGGCATGGGGCTTGAGCTTGACGTCGGCGGGTGGCGTCAGTTTTGCCGCCGCGGCGGCAAGCGCTCCGTAATTCACCGACCGGCCCGAGGCCTTGTGATGCACGCGGCCGTTCTCGGCATGGCAGTCGCCCGCCGGCACTTTCCACTCGGCGGCGGCGGCGGCGATCAGCATCTCGCGCGCCGTGGCACCCGCCTTGCGCAGATAGGGATGGGAATCGTGGATGGTCCGGCTGCCGCCCGCACCCATGGCGACATAGACCTTGTTGCGCTTCACATGGGCATTGGGCGAGGCATATTCGGGCTTCACCTTCTGCCAGTCGCATTCCAGTTCTTCGGCAACGAGCTGGGGGACGGCCGTGAAGGCGCCCTGGCCCATCTCCGAGCGGTGCACGCGGATGGCGACACTATCGTCGGTGCCGATCACGATCCAGGCGTTCACCTCGACCGCGCCCGCCGCCCTTGCCTCGGGCACGCGGCCCGCCGTCGGCAGGTGGAAGCCCAGCATGAAGCCACCGGTCGCGGCGGCGCCCGTCGCGATGAACGAACGGCGCGAGAATGTCGTCTGCTGTGCATTCATGGGTCGATCCTCCGGTCAGGCGCGCGCGTTGGCGGCACGGTGGATGGCCTTGCGGATGCGGCCATAGGTGCCGCAACGACAGATATTGGTCATGGCCTTGTCGATGTCGGCATCGCTTGGCTTCGCCTTGCGGGCGAGCAGTGCCGCGGCGGTCATGATCTGACCGGACTGGCAATAGCCGCACTGCGGCACCTGCTCGGCGATCCACGCCTTCTGAATCGGGTGGCTGACGTCAGCCGAGAGGCCCTCGATCGTCGTGATCGGGGCGTTGCCGATGCTGCCGACCGGCGTGACACAAGCGCGGGTCGGTTTGCCGTTGATATGCACGGTGCAGGCGCCGCACTGGGCGATGCCGCAGCCATATTTCGTGCCCGTCAGGCCAAGCGTGTCGCGCAAGACCCACAGCAAAGGCTTATTGCCATCGACATCGGCCTGCTGGGCTTTGCCGTTGATGCGAAGCGTGACCATGGCACCCCCCTCGTTCGGGCGACCGTCGAGTGCGATCTCGCCGGCTTCACCGCCTCGAATTCCATTCCCGATGGAATCGACTTGCAAGTCTGAACGGCGATCATCGGGCGCGGACGACTTCACGAACGGTTGATCGGGGGCGCCGGAACGGCCGGCACGGATCGGATACGCTTATGGCTGCAAGCGGATCTCCACCACCCGGTTTTGCGGTTCCTTGACGCCGTCGGGTGTGGCGACCAGGCCGCGGCCTTCGCCCACCGACTGAACCCGGATCTTGTTCCGGGGCACGCCGAGCTGGACCAGGGTATCGGCCACCGCCCGCGCGCGCTTGCGCGAAAGCCGCAGATTGGCCTGCGGGTTTCCCGACCGGTCGGAATGGCCGATGATCGCAATGCTGTTCGTCTTTTGCTCGGCGAATTCGCGCGCGACCTTGTTGATTTCAAGCTTCGGCTCGATGCCGATCTCGGCACTGTTATGCCCAAAATAGACGAGGAACACGGTCTGCTTGGGCGCCGCCGGCCGCGCCGGCGCCGGAGCGGCCGCCACCGGCTTGAGCGCCACCTCCACGGCCGCGATCGCCGTCAGGAAGTCGCGCTTGCAGGCCTCGATGTCGGCCGATTGGCGGGCTTCCTCCTGCTGCTCCATCCAGCAATCGAACCTCACTTGGGCACGCGCCGAATCCTTGGCCGCCTTGGCGCGGCCACTACCGTCAAGCGCGGTCAGCAGGCGGGCCCGCGCCGCGACGATCTCGTCACGGGTTGGCGGCACGAGATGGCGGGAGTCGACACTATCTGGCATCACGTCGGACGTGCGCGCCGCCAGCGCCTTGCCGGAAAAACGATCGGCCGAGCGCCAGTCGAACTGGGCCGCCTCGGCATCGGCGAGCGCTTTGTATTGCAGGAACAATTCGCGCTGAAAATCGGTGGTGCCGCCGGGCTGGGTATCGCGCAACTCCTGGTAGGTAAATCCGCAGCCCGCGAGGCCGAGCGCGATCGCGCCAAGCAATCCCCCAATTCGCAATCTGGCGAACATTCTCCAACCCCCCTTCGCATCCAAGTCGCGTGCGGCACCGGCTGGCGGCGCGGCCGGCCGGACGTTACACCAGCGGCGCCGGGGCGCCAAACGCCCCACGGGTGGGCCAAAGAGCCACGAGGCCGCGCATCTGGCCACCCCGCTCGTCGTCGCGCATGGCGCCACCCATGACGGCCAGGCCGCCGGCGCCGGCGGCCTGGCAGGCGGCACCCTTGGCCGCGTCGATCCCGCCAAGGGCGCCAAATGCGGCTCCAGCTTGCGCGCGGCATAGCCCGAGAGCCATTCGAGCTCGAGCCCGAGGCCGCGCTGAAACTCATACTGATTGCGAAGCCGGCGGCCATCGTCGGCGTCGAGGGCGACCACCAGCGTCCCCTCGTCCCGGTAGTCGACCGACTGGCCGGAGGCGGTCTCCAGCTCCGCCGCGAAGCCGCGCCAGAGCGCCCGGCTTGTCATGATGAGGCGCAACAGCGGCGCCTCGCCGGGCTCCGCTTCCACTTGCGGCGCCAACATGCCGGCGGCGGCCCAAGTAGCACCCCGCCCCGCCCGGCCGCGCTCGAGGATGGTCACCCCATGACCGCCGCGCGCCAAGTACCAGCCGATGGCGAGGCCGCACACACCACCGCCCACGATCAAAATCCGGCCCTTGGTCATCCC
>SHVR01000031.1 GCA_009694185.1 Alphaproteobacteria bacterium
GGCCGCGTGCCCCACCCCAACCCCAGCCCATCAACCCCAAGCGCCGACCACCGACCTTCACCATCAAACGATGCAAATGGCGTCGCGGTCATGCTCGTCAGACGGAACCCAAGCCGGCGCCAGCCTCAGCACCGTGAATAGATCGGGTTGACTCCCCGGGCCTTGCCTGCAAGCGTGGGCCTACAATACATCGTGGGGGAACGAGGCGATGGCGTTGCCGTTAGAATGGCAAGAAACGCTGGTAACCGCGGGCGGCGTGAAAGTGTGCCTGCGGCAGGCCGGCAAGGGACGGCCGTTGCTGATCCTGCATCACGACACGGGCAGCCCGGCGCGGCTGCCCTTCTATGACAGCCTGGCGGCGCATTTCGATGTGCTCTTGCCGCATCACCCGGGCTATGGGGCAGACTATGAGCGGCCCACCTGGATGCGCAACGTACGCGACCTTGCCGTGCTCTATCGCGGCATCCTGGCCGGCCGCGGCGTGCAGCGGCCGATTCTGGTCGGCCTCGGCTTCGGCGGGTGGATCGCGGCCGAGATGGCGACCATGGCGCCCGATGACCTGGACCGCCTGGTGCTGGTCGGCGCCATGGGCATCCATCCCGCCGAGGGCTACATCCTCGATCAGGCGATCGTCAGCCATATCGACTATGCGCGGGCCGCTTTTCACGACCAGGCGGCTTTCGATGCCGTCTATGGCGCGGAGCCCAGCACCGATCAATTGGTCGACTGGGACTTCTGCCGGGAGATGAACTTCCGCATCGCCTGGAAGCCCTATATGTACAGCCAGACGCTCCCCCATCTCCTCGGCGCCGTGAAGGCACCGGCACTGCTGGTCTGGGGCGACGACGACAAGGTGGTGCCGCTCGCCGCCGCCGAGCGCTACAAGGCGGCGCTCCCCAATGCCCGGCTCGAGCTCGTCAAAGCCTGCGGCCACGCCATCGACATGGAAAAGCCGGCCGAACTCGTCCGGCTGATTACCACATTCGCCGACGCTCGCTGATCGGCCCGCACAAGAGGGACATGCCATGCATCTCATGTACTTCACCGAACAGCCCATGGGCACCTATCCGGCCGACGAAGGGCTGAAATTCGGCGCCACCGCGCTGATGTTCTCGAACAAGCATTTCGATCCGGTCTCGGGCAGCCGGCTCTATAACGAATATATCGAGCAATATATCCACGCCGAGGAGATGGGCTTCGACGGCATCATGCTGAACGAGCATCACAACGCGCCGTTCTGCATGCAGGCGAAGGCGAACATCTTCGCTGGCATCCTCGCCGCCATCACCAAGCGCGTCAAAATCGTCATGCTGGGCAATCCCCTGCCGCTCGCCGAGGACCCGGTGCGCCTGGCCGAAGAGTTGGCGATGGTCGACATGATCTCCAAGGGCCGGCTGGTGTCGGGATTCGTGCGCGGTGGCGGCCAGGAGCAGCTCGCGGCCGGCGTGAGCCCGGCCTACAACCGGGAGCGCTTCGAGGAAGCCCACGACTTGATCGTCAAGACCTGGACGCAGCAGGGTCCCTTCCGCTGGGAGGGAACGCATTACCAGCAGCGCGTCGTCAACCCCTGGGCGCTGCCTCTGCAGAAGCCCTATCCGCGCGTCTGGATTCCGGGCGTCGTTAGCCGCGAGACCATCATCTGGGCGGCCAAGCATCGTTATCCCTATATCGCCCTCAACACCCCGGTCGACCAGACCCTGCGTGTCTGGAAGCTCTATGACGACACCGCGGCCGAGGCGGGCTTCACCAGCGGCCCCGAATATCACGGCCTCCTGAAGCAGGTGCATGTGGCGGAGACCGAGGAGAAGGCCCTCCAGAACGCCCGCCAGTTCATGTGGATGCAGGGTGAGTTCACCGGCCTCGCCCATCCGGTCTGGAGCACGCCCTCGGGCTATACCTCGCCCGAGAACCGCCGCGCATGGGTCGAGTTCTCGGTCGGGCGTGGCAAGGAGCCGCGCCCCCGGCCCACCTTCGAACAGCAGATCGCCAATTCCATGATCATCGCCGGCACGCCCAAGACGGTGATCGCCAGGCTCAAGCAGATCATGCAAGAAGTCCGGCCCGGCATCATCGGGCTCTGGGGTAATGACGGCAGCGTCAGCCACCACGACTCCATGACCTGTATTCGCCTCTTCGGCCAGGAAGTGCTGCCGGCGGTGCGCGACTATGCCAAGGAGCTCGACCTCAAGGGCCCGTTCGAGGCCGAAACCCCTGTCAGCCTCGACTTTTCGACGGACTTGGCGCCCGGGCGGCACGCGGCGGCCGACTGAGGGGACCGCGCCGCGCGATGGCGGCACGGCCCGACCCGTAATCTGGTGCCGGTCACCATCGGCAACGTGATCGGCGGGGGCGCGCTGGTCGCCCTGGTCTATTGGTTCATCTATCTCCGTCGGCCGCCAAAGGACTGACCAGCGCCGCCAATCGGTCGATGCCGGTGAGGGTTTCGAGACCGTCCACCAGCTCGATGATCCGCTCAACGCGATCGGCCGAGAGCGGCCGGGCGCCCGAGGCGCAGCATTGGCGAAACTTGGCGAGTTGCGCCGCGCGGCCGAGCGGGTTCGCCGGGCTACCCAGGACATCCGCCACGTCGGTCGCGAGCCGGCGGCCGTCGGCGAGGTCGATCTCCACCCGCTGGGGTCCGAGCGCGTTGGCGTCCTTGTTGTCGTCGATCTCGACGCCGATGCGCGCGGCCAGGTTATGCAGCGTCGGATCACCGAGGCGATGGGGGAGGAAATCGGCCAGCTCCACGGTGCCGCGTTCGAGTGCCACGGCCGCCACATAGGCCATGCAGAGCCGCGCATAATGGGCCGGCGGATCGCTCATGTCGGGCCGCGCCACCAGGCGGTGGATCAAGGGTGGCGCGATCAACCGGACCGCCGTGACCGTGTCTTGGTCGATGGCGTGTTCCGCCTTGAGGCGGAGGATGCCGGTCACCCCGCCATGGGTCGCCCGGCCGCACGGAAACGGCTTATGGCTCAGTTCCGACACGCGCCAGACCCGTCCGAGTTCGGCCAAGGGCGGCGCCAGGTCGCCGCCCGCTTCGATCAAGGTGTAGTAGCCGAACGGCCCTTCCAGCACGTCATGGGGGCCGCCCATGCCGGCCGCCGCCAAGTCACAGGCCACGATGGCATTGCGGGCGTTGAAGCCGATCTGCATGGCGAGCACCGGAGCCCCCTCGAGATGCGCCTGCATGGTGCCGCCGGTCTGGCTGTAATAGATGCCGAAGGCGTCCATCAGCCGCGCATGGTCGAGGCCCCTCAACCGGGCGGCGGCGGCGGTCGCCCCAAAGCCGCCGGCGGTCCCCGGCCGGAAGAAGCGGAGGCCGCCCCGGCTCGCGATCCCCAACGTCGCAGCGATGTCGACCGCGACGGTTACGGCGACCAGCAGTTCCGCCCCCGTGACGCCGCCCCGCCGTTCGGCCGACGCCCATGCGACGGCGAGAATGGTCGCCATGGGATGCACCACGGCCCGCTCATGCACGCAGTCGAATTCCTGACCATGCATCTGGAAGCCATTGACGAGGGCGGCGCTCGCGGCCGGCAACCGGGCGCCGCTGCCCCAGACCGTGGCGTCCCGCCCCGCGCCCCAACCTTTAGCGGTCTGCAACACGGCGTCGGCGAAGACCGAGCCCGAGCCCGCGACGCCGGCGCCGATCGAGTCCAGGATGAAGGTCTTCGCGGCCGTCGCCGCCGCCGCCGGCAGATCGGCGAGCCGCGCCTCAAGCGCGTGGCGGGCGAGCCGCTCGACCGCCGCCGTCATGAGGCAGCGACCATTTGCGACGCCGCGCCGCCCTCCAGGTAACGACGCCTTATCGAAGAGCGCACCGCCATGGCGAGATCGCTCGGGTGCCCCCGGCCCTGATGGAGGACAGCCTCTTCTGGCGTGATCCGCGCACCCGCCTGCTCGCCGATGAAGACCACCTCGTCGCCCACGGCCACGCCCGGAACCGCGCGGACATCCAACTTGGCATATTCGAGATTGATGCGGTCCATGAGCGGCACGCGCTCACCCCGCACCAGGGCCACGCCGGCATGCACCCGGTCGAGGCCGTCGCTGGTGCCGAGCGGCACCACGCCATAGCCGAGATCGGGCCGGAGATGAATGAGCCGGCTGGCAAGCGCCCGGAAGGGCGAGCGGCCATCCACCGTGTCGAACAATTGCGCTCCCGGATCGACGGCGTTGAGCGCCATGGCGGGTGCGAGGCGCAACGCCTTGGAGCTGGCGAAAAGCTTCACCGGTATGTCGACGCCGGCCGCCCGGCAAGCGTCGAGTACGGCGACGAACCGCCCATATTGTTCGCCAAGCGCCGCCTCGCCACCCTCGCCCGGCACCGCCGGATGGGTGTTGACGATGTGGAGCCTGAGGCCCGGCGTGGCGGCTACCCGGGCGATGAAATCGGCGGCAACCGCAGCCGGCACACCCAGGCGATCCTGGCCCGCGTCGACCTTGACCGCAACGAGGAGCGGCCGGCTGGCATGGCGGGCGAGACACTCCCGTTGGCTGTCATTCATGACGGTCGGGATCAAGTCGTGGCGCTCGATGGCACCGACGGCCGCTGCGTCCAAGAGGCCGCCGGCATAGACCAGGATCGGCGCCCGAACTCCCGCCCGGCGGAGCGCCAGCGCGGCCGCCGGCTCGACGACGGCGACCGCGTCGGCCCCCGCCGCCAAGGCCGTTCTGGCCGCCGGCACCAGGCCAAATCCGTAGGCATTCGCCTTGAGCGTCGCATAGAGCGCGACACCGGGCCCGACCAGCGCCCTGACCCGCCCCGTGGCGCGGGCGACCGTGTCGAGATCGATATCGAAGCGGCCCGGCCGCCCCTCGTCCCAGCTATTCCATTCGGCTGTGCCCGTGTTCATGGCCTACTCCCGACTTGCGGACCCCCTATTTCCGTTGTCTTGTACCACTCTTAGGATAGCTTGAGATCGACCCTGGAGGCAGTACATGCAAGAGCGGAACCCGGCCATCGACCCGATCGAGTTCGAGCTGTTCAAGAACGCGATTTTCTCGGTCGCCGACGAGATGGCGCTGACCATCCACCGCACCACCTATTCGGGCGTGCTGCGCGACAATATGGATTATTCAACGGCCTTCTGCGACGCCCAGGGCAAGCTCGTCGCCCAGGGCCTGACGCTGCCGGGCCATCTCGGTTCCATGCCGACCGCCTTGGCGGCGGTGATGAAGAAATTTGCCGACAACATGCATGAAGGCGACATCTTCGCCCTTAACGACCCTTTCGAGGGGGGCATGCACCTCCCCGATATCTTCGTCTTCAAGCCGATCTTCTTCGCCGGCCGCCGGCTCGCCATCGCGTCCACCATCTGCCACCACACCGATGTGGGCGGGCGGGTGCCCGGCTCCAACGCCTCCGACAGCACCGAGATCTATCAGGAGGGGCTGCGAATCGCCCCCATGAAGATTTACGAGCGCGGCGTTGCCAACGAGACCTTCTTCACCTTCCTCGAGCGCAATGTGCGGGTGCCGGTCAAGGTGTTCGGCGATCTGCGCGCCCAGCTTGCCGCCTGCCATATCGCCGAGCAGGCGTTCCTCGACCTCACCCGGCATCTCGGCGCCGAGCGGATCGTGGCGCTAATGGCCGAATTGATCGAATATTCCGAGCGCATGACGCGCGCCGCCATCGGCACGCTGCCCGATGGCGTCTTCGATTTCGAGGACTTCATCGACGACGACGGCATCGATGTGGGGAAGCCGATCCGCCTCTATGTGAAAATCACCAAGCAAGGCGAGAAGATCACCGCCGACTGGACCGGCACCTCGCCCCAGGTCAAGGGCGCCATCAACAACACCTGGTCCTACACGCGCTCCGCCTCGCTCTGCGCCATCCGCTCGATCCTCGGCGTCGACATCCCGAACAATGAAGGCGTGTTCCGCTGCGTCGAGGTGATTGCACCACCCGGCACCATTGCCAATGGCGTGCTGCCCGCCGCTTGCGCCGCGCGCGGCCTGACCGGTTTCCGCATGGTGGACACGATGTTCGGGGCACTTGCCAAGATGGTGCCGGATCGGGTCATGGCCTCCTCCGACGGCGGCAATTCGGGTGTGTCCATCGGCGGCTATGACAAGAACCGCAAGCCCTTCATCTTCGTCGACTTCACCTGTTCCGCCTGGGGCGGTCGGCCATGGGCCGACGGCCTCGACGGCAATTCCAACATCTTCGCCAACATGGCGGGCCAATCCTGCGAGGTGATAGAGGCGGAAAACCCAGTCGAAATCCCGTGCTACGAATTCATCCCCGACACCATGGGTCCCGGCAAATATCGCGGCGGCGCCCCGTTCCGGCGCGACTATCGCCTGTTGGAAGAAGAAGCCGTCCTGCAAGTGCGTTCCGACCGGCGAACCTTCCGGCCCTACGGCCTCTTTGGCGGCCAGCCGGGCAAGCCCTCCATGAATTATCTCGATCCCGACGGCGCCAATACGGTGCTGGTGAGCAAGTTCTGCATGAACCTCAAGCGGGGCGATGTGTTCCGCCATGAGGTCGCGGGCGCGGGCGGCTATGGCGACCCGCTGGAGCGGGCACCCGAGGCCGTCGTCAAGGATGCGCGCAACGAGATGGTGAGCCTGGAGGCGGCACGGAACGACTATGGGGTGATCGTCGACCCCAGGACCTGGACCCATGATGCCGCCGCCACGGCGCGGCGCCGAGCGGAACTCAAGGCGCTGCGCCGGGGCCTGACGGCACCCCCGGTCTTGCGCCAGCCCTGGCCCGACGCGATCGCCGCCGAGTAACGGGGAACCAGCCATATGCCCAGCTACCGCATCGGCGTCGACATCGGCGGCACCTTCACCGACATCGTCTTCATGGATGATGACGGCCGCTTCCTGACGAAGAAGGTCTCATCGAGCACCGACAATTATGCCCACGCCATCATCGCCGGCATGGAGGAGGTCTTCGCCGAGGCGAGGATCGACAAGGCCGAGGCGCTCGAGGTCCTGCACGGCACCACCGTCGCATCAAACGCGCTCCTGGAACTGACGGGCGCCAAGACCGGCCTCATTACCACCAAGGGCTTCCGCGACGTCCTGGAGATCCGGACGCTGCGCATGCCGCGCCTCTATGACCTGCATTGGGACAAGCCGCCGCCGCTCGTGGAACGCTATCTGCGCCATGAGGTGAATGAGCGCGTCGACCGGCTGGGCAATGTCCAGGTGGCACTCGACGAGCGCCAGGTGGAGCACGCGATTGACAAGCTCGTGGCCGAGCGCGTCGAGGTGATCGCGGTCACCCTCATTCACTCTTATGCCAACCCGGCCCATGAGCGGCGCATCGCCGAAATCATCCGAGAGCGCGCGCCCGGAACCAAGTTCTGCATCAGCTCGGACGTGCTGCCCGAGATCAAGGAATACGAGCGCACGTCGACGACGGTCATCAACGCCTATGTGCTGCCGGTGGTGGAGCGTTATTTGTCGTCGCTGATCGCCGAACTGAAGCGCATCAAGGTGGCAACCCCCGTCTTGTTGATGCAGTCCAATGGCGGTCTGACCACGGCCGACGCGGCCATGCGCATGCCCATGAACATCATTGAGTCCGGACCCGCGGCCGGCGTCGTCGGCGCCCAGCTTCTCGCCAAGCGGCTCGGTATCGGCAAGGTGATCTCCTTCGACATGGGCGGCACCACGGCCAAGGCCTCCCTGATCGAAGACGGCGAGGTGACCCGTGCCCACGAATACTCGGTGGGCAGCGGCATCATGATCGGATCCCGCCTCCTCTCGGGCGCCGGCTATACCCTGAAAGTGCCGGCGATCGACCTGGCCGAGGTGGGTGCCGGCGGCGGCTCGATCATCTGGATCGATCCGGGCGGCCAGCCGCAAGTGGGTCCCCGGAGCGCCGGCGCCAAGCCGGGTCCCGCCTGTTATGGCCAGGGCGGCACCGAGCCCACCATCACCGATGCCAGTGTGGTGCTGGGCTATATCAATCCGGGTTTCATCGCCGGTGGCACCGTCAAACTCGACGCCGGGCTTGCCGAGCGCGCGATGCTGGACAAGGTGGCAAAGCCGCTTGGTCTCGACCTGCCACGCGCCGCTCACGGTGCCTACCGGATCGCCGCCTCCAACATGATCCGGGCGATCAAGGCGGTCTCCAGCGAACGCGGTCGCGACCCGCGCGAATACGCGCTCGTCGCCTTTGGCGGCAACGGCCCGCTGTTTGCCACCGGCATGGCGCGGGAATTGCGCCTGAAGCGGGTGATCGTGCCGCCGGCCGCCGGGCTCTTCTCTTGCTTCGGCCTGCTCTGCTCCGACGTCGAATACCACTTCACGCGGACGTTCCGCCGGCTGGTTCTCGAGGCCGACCTCTCCGAGTTCAATCGCCTGGTGGGCGAGCTTGAAGGCGAAGCCCAGGCGCGCCTCGTGGCCGATGGGTTCCCGGCCGCCCGCAGGGTCTATACCCGCACCGCCCACCTGCATTATCAGGGCCAGATCTACGATTTGAGCGTGCCGCTCGCCGCCGGTGCCCTGACGGCCAAGGCCCTCGCCGAACTCGAGGAAGCCTTCGGCCAAGAGCATGAGCGCACCTATGGTCACCGGGCCGGCAAGGAAGAGCCGGTGGAAGTGGTCTCGATCCAGGTGATCGCGCACGGGCTTCCCGAAATGCCGCGTGTCCCGGCGGAGCCCGCATTGACGCGCTCGAACGGCAAGGTGGGCTCGCGCCGCGCCTATTTTGGGCCGGACGTGGGCTGGCTCGAGACGCCGATTGCCACGCGGGGCGATCTCGCGACCCGAACCCAGGGACCCTGCATCGTCGAGGAATATGACGCGACCACGCTCGTGCCGCCTGGCGCGGCCGCCCAACTGGATGATTTCGGCAACATCGTCATCGACATCGAGGGATGACCGGCACACGCCGAGAATCGACCGAGGTCGAGTTCTATTACGGCCTTGGTAGCCGCTATTCCTATTTGGCCTCGACCCAGATCGCCACCTGGAGGAAGAGACCGGCTGCCAGGTGACTTGGTTGCCGCTCTACAGCGCCGACCTGATGGCCCGGGCCGGCCGCGACCCCTTCGCGGGCGAGCCCAAGTCGGGCCAATATGACTGGACCTATCGCCAGGCCGACGCCGAGGCCTGGGCGGCTTATTACGGCGTGCCGTTTCTGGAGCCCCGGGGAAGGATCGTCTTCGATCCACGCGAAGCGGCGCTTGCCTGCCTCGCCGCTGGAAGGCTGGGCGCCACCGCTCCCTTTAGCCGCCGGCTGTTCGCCGCGATCTTCGCCGAGGGGCGCTCGCTCCTGGACGGTCCCGCCTATGGCCGGGTCGCCAGCGACATCGGCCTTGACGGCAGCCGCCTCCAGGCCCTGATCGACGATCTCGACACGGCCGCCCTCCACACCGCCAATATCGAGCGGGCGATTGCCCACGGCGCCTTCGGCGTGCCGACCTTCCACCTTCCGGCGGCCGGGCGGACATTCTGGGGCAATGACCGCCTGCCGCTCGTCCCCCATTGCCTCGCCGGGCTCGCCAAGCCGGATTGAGGGTCGACAGGGAGGACGCCGCCAGCGATCATCCCCGGCGCCGCCATCCGCGCCCATAAGGGGATTAGGCCATGCTGCTCCAGCTCACGACCTGGCAAGAAGTCGAAGCCTATCTGCGCACGTCGACCGGCATCATCCTGCCGATCGGCTCGACCGAACAGCATGGCCCGAACGGGCTGATCGGCACCGACGCCATCTGCCCGGAGATCATCGCCCAGGGCGTGAGCAAGGAGATCGGCGCCATGGTGGCGCCCACCATCGCGGTCGGCATGGCTCAGCATCACATGGCGTTCACGGGCACGATCACGCTCCGGCCCAGTACGCTGATCGCCTATATCAATGACGTGGTGAACTCGCTCGCCCGGCACGGCTTCGACCGCTTCTACTTTCTGAACGGCCATGGCGGCAACATCGCCACCGTCACGGCGTCATTCTCGGAACTCTATGCCGAGGCCAGTCTCGGCACCCAATCCAGCAACCGCCCGGCGATCCGCTGCCGGCTCGCTAATTGGTTCGAGGGGCCGACCGTCAAGGCCCTTGCCAAGGAATTGTACGGCGATTCCGAAGGCAGCCACGCGACACCCTCGGAAGTGTCCCTGAGCTACTATGCGCGCCCCGACGCGGTCAAAACCGCCGCCATGTCGCCCAAGGTGGCGCCCAAGGGCATATTCACCGATGCCGACGATTACCGCCGCCGCTTCCCCGACGGCCGCATCGGCTCCGACCCGTCGCTTTCCTCGGTGGCCCATGGCGAGCGGCTCTACACGGCCGGCGTTGCCGATGTGATCAAGGACTACCAGGCGTTCCTGACGGCTTAGCGGGGCGACCGACCCAACGACCTACCGGACCCGGTAACGCGATGTCCTTCGTGCATGTATACCGGCGAGCCCTCGGCCTGCTGCGGGCCGAGCGGGGACTTGCGATCGTGCTCGGCCTTGCCAATTTGGCGCTGGCTGGGCTTGCCTTCGTTGAGCCACTGCTGTTCGGTCGCATCATCGACCTCTTGGCGACGGGCGAGGGCCGGCCGCCGGGCGAGCGCTGGACCGCCTCGCTCGAGGTGATGGTACTGTGGGCCGGCATCGGCTGCCTCACCATTGCCGCCAACATCCTGGTGGCGCTGCACGCCGACCGGCTCGCGCACCGGCGGCGGCTGGCGGAAATGGCGCGCTATTTCGAGCATGTGCTCAATCTCTCGCTCGCCTTCCATGGCCGGCATCATTCCGGCCGCCTGCTCAAGGTCCTGATCCAGGGCACCGACCATCTGTTCGGTCTCTGGCTCGCCTTCTTCCGCGAACATCTGGCGACCCTGATCGGCCTGGTCCTGTTGTTGCCGCTGTCGCTCTTCCTCGAATGGCGTCTCGGCCTGCTGCTGGTTTGCCTGCTGCCGGTCTTTGCGGTGCTGACCGCCCTCGTCATTGCCCGCGCCCAGCACGACCAGGGCGTGGTCGAGGAATACCACACCGACCTCGCCGCCCGGGCGAGCGATGCCCTCGGCAACGTCACCCTATTGCAGAGCTTCACGCGCCTCCAAGCGGAGGCGGCGGAACTCCGACTGATGATGGCCCGCGTGCTGGCGGCGCAATTGCCGGTTCTGAACTGGTGGGCGATGGTCACCGTCATCTCGCGCATGGCGGGAACCGTGACCCTGGTCGCTATTTTCCTGCTCGGCACCTGGCTCAACATCCAGGGCATTGTGTCGATCGGCGAGATCGTCACCTTCGCCGGCTTCGCCACGCTCTTGATCGGCAAACTCGATCACACCATGGGGTTCGTCAACAGCCTCTTTTTCCAGAAGCCGGCGCTGGAGCAGTTCTTCGATGTCGTCGACCAGCAGGCGAGCGTCAGCGATCGTCCCGGTGCCGAGGACCTGGGTCGCGCCCGGGGCGCCGTCCGTTTCGAGGACGTCTCCTTTTCCTATGGCGATGGCACGCCCGCCGTTGCCCATGTGAGTTTCGGCGCGGAGCCCGGTGAGACCGTCGCCCTCGTCGGCCAGACCGGCGCCGGCAAGTCGACGACGCTGGCTCTGCTGCTCCGCCTGCACGACCCCGAGAGCGGCCGCATTACCGTCGACGGCAGGGCAATCGCCGATCTCACGCTAGACTCGCTCAGGCGCAATATCGGCGTCGTCTTTCAGGACTCGAACCTGCTCCACCGCAGCATCGCTGATAATCTCCGCCTCGGCCGGCCGGATGCGAGCGTGGCCGAGATGATCGCCGCGGCCCGGCTCGCCGAGGCCCATGACTTCATCCAACGGAGCGCCCAGGGTTACGACACCCTGGTCGGCGAACGCGGCCAGAGCCTGAGCGGCGGCGAGCGCCAGCGTCTTTCCATCGCCAGGGCACTCCTGAAGAACCCGCCGATCCTGATCCTGGACGAGGCCACGAGCGCTCTCGATTCGGCGACCGAGAGTCTCGTGCAGAAGGCGCTCGCCTCGTTGATGCGGGCGCGCACCACCTTCGTGATTGCCCACCGGCTCTCGACTGTGCGCCATGCCGACCAGATCCTGGTGTTCAAGGAGGGCCGGATTGTCGAGCGCGGTACGTTCCGCGTCCTGATGGACAAGCGCGGCTATTTCGCCGAACTTGTCGAAACCCAGCTGGAGCCGGCCGAGGCAGGCTTGTCCCGCCAAGGCCGCTGAACTAATTTGCCAAGCGAGGGCCGCCTACCATGACACCCATGCCCGAGCCGGAGGTTGGATCGATGAAACTGTTTCGCTACCTTGCCATCGTCGCCATGGCGGTCGCTCTGGGGGCAGCCGAGCTCCACGCCGCCGGGCCCAGCTCGTCCACCCCGACCGTGACCGAGGCGAACGAACTCATCAAGAAGCAGGATTACCGGGGCGCCATCGCCGCGCTGAATGAGATCGTCACCAACGATGCGCGGGATGCCGATGCCTTCAACCTGCTGGGCTTCGCCCACCGCAAGCTCGGGCGCTTTGCCGAGGCCAAGACCCATTACGACAAGGCGCTGGCCCTCAACCCCAAGCACAAGGGCGCGCATGAATATATCGGCGAGCTGTATCTGGAGACCGGCGACCTGGCGAGCGTGGAAACGCACCTCGGCAAACTCGCCGAGCTTTGCCCGAGCGGCTGCGAAGAGCGGGAGGACTTGCAGAAGGCCGTCGCCGCCTACAAGGCCAAGCGCGGCTCCTGAAACAGGCCCGCCGAGCGGCTGGCGCCCATGCGTATCCTGATCATCGAGGACGACAAGGAAGCGTCCGCCTATCTGGTCAAGGGCTTGCGCGAGTTGGGCCACGCGGTCGACCAGGCGAGCGACGGCAAGAACGGCCTGTTCCTTGCCATGAGCGAGCCCTACGACATCATGGTCGTCGATCGCATGCTGCCCAAGCTGGACGGCTTGTCGATCATCCAAACGCTGAGGGCCGCCAACAACAACACCCCGGTCCTGATCCTGAGCGCGCTCGGCGAAGTGGACGACCGGGTCAAGGGCCTGAAGGCGGGTGGCGACGACTATCTGGTCAAGCCCTATGCCTTCTCCGAGTTGCAGGCGCGTATCGAGGCGCTTTCCCGCCGCCGCCAGGCCGACAGCCCGGTCACCAAGCTGCATGTCGAAGATTTGGAGATGGACCTGCTGGCGCGCACCGTCAGGCGCGGCGCGCAAGAGATCGATTTGCAGCCGCGCGAGTTCCGCCTGCTCGAATATCTCATGCGCCATGCCGGCCAGGTCGTCACCCGCACGATGCTCCTGGAACATGTCTGGGACTATCATTTCGATCCCCAGACCAACGTCATTGACGTCCATATCAGCCGCCTCCGGCAGAAGATCGACCGATCGTTCGGTCACTCCCTCCTGCATACGGTGCGCGGCGCCGGATACATGTTGCGTGCGCCTCACTAGGGTCTTCCAGTCGACCGCGTTCCGCTTCGCCCTCGCCTACAGCGCCCTCTTCGCGGGTTCGGCGCTCGCACTTGTCGGCTTCATCTATTGGGGCACGGCCGGCTATATCGAGCGGCATATCACCGAGCTTATCCGCACCGACATGGAATCGCTCTTGAGCCGCTATGCCGAGGACGGCTTGGCGGCCCTCCAGCAGGAAATCCAGCAGCGCATCGCCGAGGACGAGGAAGGCCGCCTCGCCTATCTGCTGGCGGATCCGGAAGGCGGGGTCGTCGCCGGCAATATGCGGCACTGGTCGGATATGCGCTTCGAGCCCGCCGGCTGGCTGCAAGTCACCATCCCCCAGGACACCGCCGGGCGGGAGCGGGTGCTGCGCCTGCGCCAGGTCCCGCTCGCCAACGGCTATTACCTGCTCGCCGGCCGCGATATTCGCGAGCAGACCGAGGTGCAATGGCTGATCGTCGACGCGCTCGCCTGGAGCCTCGGCTTCATCCTGCTGCTCGCCGGCGGTGGTGCCATCGCCTTCCGGCGCATCCTGATGGGCCGCGTCGAGCGGTTCAACCGGGTCAGCGAGGAGATCATGCGCGGCGACCTTAGCCGGCGCGTGCCGGTCGCCGGTTCCGACGATGAATTCGATCTGCTGGCGGCGACCCAGAACCGCATGCTCGATCGGATCGAACAGCTCATGGAAGGCATCCGGCACGTCTCCGATACCATCGCCCACGATCTGCGCAGCCCGCTCGCCCGTCTCAGGGGGCGGCTTGAGGCGGCGGCCAGAACCCAGGGCGACGCCGCCACCTACCGCGCGGCACTCGACCGCGCGGTGAGCGACGTCGATGACGTCATCCGGCTGTTCAATTCCCTCCTCCGCATATCGCAGATCGAGGCGGGCGCCCGCCGGGCGGCGTTCCAGACCGTGGACGCCGCCGCCCTGGTGCTGGACGTGGGCGAACTCTATGAACCGGTGGCCGAGGAGCGGCGGATCGCCATCCGCGTTCAGGCGCCGGAACCCTGCCCGATCCAAGGCGACAGCTCGCTCTTGAGCCAGGCCATCGCCAATCTCGTCGACAATGCGGTGAAATACACGCCCCCCGGCGGCGGCATCGACTTGAGCGCCAACATTGCCGAAGGCGCCGTGACGATCATGGTCACCGACAGCGGCCCCGGCATCCCCTCGGAGCTTCGCGAAAAAGTGGTGCAGCGGTTCTACCGTCTCGACGACAGCCGCAGCACGCCCGGCCATGGCCTGGGCCTGGCGCTGGCGGACGCCGTCGCCCGGCTGCATGGCGGCGAACTCACACTGGCCGAGCGCGCGCCGCCGCCCGGCCTTGCCGTCCATATCCGCCTGCCGATGGCGGCGGCACCCGTGCGCGCCACCGCGTGATTAGCGCCGGGTCGTTGGCTTCTCCGTCAGGACCGGTATCGGCGTGACCGACGGAGCTTCTTCGTTCTCCGCCGCGTGGTGCGCATCGGATTTTGGCGCCAACAGCTTGCCCGCCGCCAGCACGAGGAGGGCACCGCCGGCCGGGGCCGCGTAATGCAACCAGGCGGCATTGCCAACGACCCACCCGTCCAGGGCCGGATCGGTGACGATCACATCACCCGCGATATAGCCGAGGAGCGCCGCGCCGGCCGTGATCAGAATAGGAAAGCGGGCGAGCAGGCGGATCATGAGCTGCGCCCCATAAACCACTAGCGGAATACTGATCACGAGGCCGAGGGAGAGGAGGACCATGTTGCCCTTGGCGGCGGCGGCGACCGCGATCACATTGTCGAGGCTCATCACCGCGTCGGCGATCAAGACGGTGCGGATCGCTACCATCATGCTACCCGATGCCTTGATATTGTCCTCGCCATGCTCGTCGCCAGGCGCCAGCAGCTTGTAGGCGATCCAGAAGAGCAGCACGCCGCCGACGATTTTCAGGAACGGCACCGTCATCAGATAGACGATGAAAATCGAGAAGATAATGCGCAGCACGACGGCGGCGCCCGCCCCGAAGAAAATGCCGATCTTCTGCTGGCGGGGCGGCAGCTCCCGGCAAGCGAGCGCGATGACCAGCGCATTGTCGCCGGAGAGGATGATGTTGACGCCGATAATCTCCAGCAGCGCCAGCCAGAACGATACTTCGAACAACATGTCCGTTCTTCCGCCCTTGAAGTTTCCGGCTCGATTGCGGCCGTACGCTAGTCGAAGCGCCGGCCGGGGGCAATGATAACCGGGATCGGGCGATCGGAGCACCTTGACGGGCGGCTTACAGGTTTCGTGAATGCAAACAGCCTGCTAACCTTCCGTCATGCGGTGCGAGGTTTGCAAGGAATGGGCGGTCGGCGCGGGCAGGACCACGGTCACCCTGCAACGCGGCGGCACGACCGTGACTTTCCATGACGTGCCGACCCGCGTCTGCCGGGCCTGCGGGGATGCCTCGCTCGAGGGGCGCATCGCCCTCCACCTCATGACCATGGCGGATCGCAAGGCGGGCCACCATGTAGCACCGTTACGACGGCAGTCGACCGGTTGATGGCATTGGGCCAAGGGAGGAAGTAATGACGCTCTATCGCGGCATGGACCGCCAGCACCTCGACGCCGCCTACAATAATGGCGCCGCCGTGGTGCGCGCCCCGGAATGGCGGGCAAAATGGGCCGCCGATAGCGAGCGCATCCGCGGCGCGCGACACCATCGCCTGGACATCCGCTTCGGTGCCACGGCCCGCGAGCGCCTCGACTTCTACTCCGCTGACCGGCCCCACGCGCCGACCCTGGTCTTCATCCATGGCGGCTACTGGCAGATGAACGACAAGGAGAATTTCCATTTCATCGCCAAGGGGCCGCTCGCCCACGGCATCAACGTCGCCATCGTCGAATATACCCTCGCCCCCGAGGCGGACATGGACCGCATCGTCGCCGAGGTGCGCCGCGCCGTCGCCTGGCTCGGCGATCATCCGCGGGAGTTGGGCGGCGATGCCAGCCGGCTCTATGTGACGGGCCATTCGGCGGGCGGCCATCTGACCGCCATGGCCATGGCCGACCCGCGCGTCAAGGGCGGCATGCCGATCAGCGGCATCTTCGAACTGGAGCCGATCCGCCTCTGCTATCTGAACGAGAAGCTCCAGCTCGACCTGACCCAGACCGACCGCCATAGCCCCATGCGCCACCTGCCGGCACGGGGCGCGCCCCAAATCGTGGCGGTCGGCGCCGATGAATTACCCGAACTCGTCCGCCAGTCGAAAGACTATGCCGAGGCGTGGGTGGGCAAGGGCCTCCCCGGCCGCTATCTTGCGCTCGCCGGCCACGATCATTTCTCGATCCTGGAAGAGCTCGCCGAGCCCGATGGCTTGCTCACAAAGGCGCTGATCGAACTCGTGGCGGCGTGACCTTGCCGGGAATCCTTTAGAGGAGTGCAGTCGTCATGACGGAACCATCGAGCGAGCCGCGCTTCGACGCGCCCGGCCGCGGCCGTATCTATGACAGCATCGTCGAGACCATCGCCAACACACCCTTGGTCCGAATCAAGCGGCTCTGTGCCGCCGAGAAGATTACGGCCGACGTCATGCTGAAGCTCGAATTTTTCAATCCGATCGCGAGTGTCAAGGACCGGATCGGCGTCAGTATGATCCTGGCGCTCGAGAAGGAGGGCAAGATCAAGCCCGGCGACACGCTGATCGAGCCGACCTCGGGCAATACCGGCATCGGCCTCGCCTTCGCCGGTGCCGCGCGCGGCTATCGCGTCATCCTCACCATGCCGGATTCGATGTCGATCGAGCGCCGCAAGATGCTGGCCTATCTCGGCGCCGAAGTGCATCTGACACCGCGCGAAAAGGGCATCGGCGGGTCGATCGAAAAAGCCCAGGAGCTGCTGAAGGAGATCCCGAATTCCGTGATCCCGGGCCAATTCTCCAATCCGGCCAACCCCGACATTCATCGCCGCACCACGGCCGAGGAGATCTGGCGCGACACCGGTGGCCTGGTCGACGTGTTCGTCTCGGGCATCGGCACGGGGGGCACGTTCACCGGCGTCGGCCAGGCCCTGAAGCCGCGCCGCCCGGGGCTGCGCATGATCGCCGTCGAGCCCGAGCAGAGCCCGATCCTCTCGGGCGGCCAGCACAAGCCGCATGTCATCCAGGGCATCGGCGCCGGTTTCATCCCCGAGATCATGGATACCTCGCTCATCGACGAGATCGTGACCGTCGGCAATGACGAGTCGATCGAGATGGCCCGCAAGCTCGCCCGCGTCGAGGGCATTCCCTCGGGCATTTCGGGCGGTGCCGCGATCGCCGCCACCTTCAAGCTCGCCCGCAAGCGCGATCTCGCGGGCAAGATGGTGGTGACGGTGATCCCCTCCTTCGCCGAGCGCTATCTCTCGACCCTGCTGTTCGAGGGTATCGGCTGAGGCGGGCGGAGCCCCACCACCGCTTGGCGCGCGATCGCGTTTAGGCCGGCCCCGCCCGCGTCCAGATGGACCACGATCTGGGTCCGCATGCGCGGGTCCCAGAATTTGCGCATATGGTCGAGGGTCCCGGCGACGGCCTCTGTCTCCGGCGCCGACTTGAAGAATTCGGCGATCTGATTGGCCTGGCGGACGAGGCGCTCGGTTTTCATGGCCGGATGCGGTCGGGGTGGGCATAGAGGGTACAGCCGTCGCCGCGCGCGAAGGCGGCGAGGGTCAGGCCGGCGCCTTCCGCCAAGTCGATGGCAAGCGCCGTCGGCGCCGAAATCGACGCCAGGATGGCGAAGCCGGCGGTCACCGCCTTCTGCACCATTTCCATGCTGCACCGGCTGGTGACGAGCGCGAAGCCCTCGGCCGGGTTCCAACCGGCAGCCGCCACGGCACCGATCAGCTTGTCGAGGGCATTGTGCCGGCCGACATCCTCGCGCACGGCGCGGATGGCCCCGTCACGGTCGGCGAAGGCCGCCGCGTGCACCGACCCGGTCGCCTGGTTGATGACCTGCCACGCGGGCAAGGCCAGGACCGCCCGGTCGATGGCGGCGGCCCTGAGCGCCGGCACGGAGGGCGCCGGGGGCAAGGGCCGGAGCGCATCCTCGATGCGGGCAATGCCGCAGAGGCCACAGCCGGTCCGCCCGGCGAGATTGCGCTGCCTGGCGAACAACCGTTCGGCAAACGGCTCGGGAATGGCGAGCTCCAGGCGGATGCCGACCGCGAGGTCGCTGCGCCGGATCGCCGTCACGTCGCCCACCCCATCGACGATGCCCTCGCTCAGACTGAAGCCGACAGCGAACTCGTCGAGATTTTCGGGCGTCACCATCATCACCACATGATCGACGCCGTTATAGACGAGCGCCACCGGCACTTCCGAGGCGACGACCTCGCTGACCGGCGCCGTGGTGCCATCGCCCCACCGGACGGCGCTCGCCATTCGGTGAGCGGACGAGTGGCCAAGCGGCACCCGGATCCGAGCTTTACTCGGCGGCGACATGCCCGACATGCCGGCGGCGCTCCGCTTCGTCCTGCCAATTCGACAAATGGTTGGTGCGGCGCACTTCGACCGCCGTCACCTTGTATTCGGGACAATCGGTGGCCCAGTCGGCATAGTCGGTCGTCACCACATTCACGCCCGTCACCGGGTGATGAAAAGTGGTGTAGACGACGCCGGGCGGCACGCGCTCGGTGAGATGGACGTTGAGCGTCGTCTCGCCGGCGCGGCTCTGGAGCGCCACACGATCGCCCTCCGAAATGCCCCGGTTCTCCGCGTCGTGGGGATGGATCTCCAGCACGTCCTCGGAATGCCAGACCTCATTGGCCGTGCGCCTTGTCTGGGAACCCACATTGTATTGCGTCAGGATACGGCCGGTGGTGAGCAGCAACGGAAAGCGGGCACCCGTACGCTCCTCGGTCGGCACATATTCGCTCACCACGAACTTGCCCTTGCCGCGCACGAAGCCGCCCACATGCATGACGGGCGTGCCTTCGGGCGCCTTGTCGTTGCAGGGCCATTGCACGCTGCCCAGGCGATCCAGGAGCGAGTAGCTGACCCCGGCAAATGTCGGCGTCAGGCGTGCGATCTCGGCCATGATCTCGCCGGGATGGTCATAGTGCATGGGATATCCCAGCGCCTTGCCAAGCGCCATGGTGGTCTCCCACTCGGCCATGCCGGAAAGCGGCTCCATCACCTTGCGAACCCGGCCGATGCGCCGCTCGGCATTGGTGAAGGTGCCGTCCTTCTCAAGGAACGAGGCGCCCGGCAAGAACACATGCGCATAAGCCGAGGTCTCGTTCAGGAACAGGTCCTGGACGACGACGCATTCCATGGCCGTCAGCGCCGCCGCCACATGGCTGGTGTTGGGATCGGACTGGGCCAGATCCTCACCCTGAATGAGGATGCCCTTGAAGCTGCCGTCGAGTGCGGCATCCAGCATGTTGGGAATACGCAAGCCCGGTTCGGGGTCGAGGCTGACACCCCATGCCGCCTCGAAGAGGGCGCGCGTCGCGTCCTCCGAAATATGCCGGTAGCCGGGCAGTTCATGCGGGAACGAACCCATGTCGCAGGCGCCCTGGACATTGTTCTGGCCGCGCAGCGGGTTCACCCCCACACCCGGCCGGCCGATATTGCCGGTCGCCATGGCCAGGTTGGCCATGCCGATGACCATGGTCGAGCCCTGGCTATGCTCGGTCACACCAAGACCGAAATAGATGGCGGCATTGCCGGCGCCCGCATAGAGCCGGGCCGCGCCTCGGATCGCGTCCGCCGGCACGCCGGTCATGACGGCGACTTGTTCGGGCGAATTCTCCGGCCGGCGGATGAAATCGAGCCAGCGCTCGAAATCCGCCGGCTCGCAGCGCTCGGCAACGAACGTCCCGTCGATCAGCCCCTCGGTTGCCACCACATGGGCGATGGCATTGATCAGCGCCACATTGGTGCCGGGCAGAAGCGGCAAATGATAGTCGGCGGCCACATGCGGCATGCGCACCAGGTCGATCCGGCGCGGGTCGAGCACGATCAGGCGCGCCCCCTCGCGCAGGCGGCGTTTCAGGCGCGCGGCAAAGACGGGATGCGCCTCGGTCGGGTTGGCGCCGATCACCATGATGACATCGGCGGACATCACGGATTCGAAATCCTGGGTCCCGGCCGATGTGCCGAAGGTGGTCTTGAGGCCGTAGCCGGTCGGCGAATGACAGACCCTGGCGCAGGTATCCACATTGTTGTTGCCGATGGCGGCCCGGATCAGCTTCTGGAGAATGTAGGTTTCCTCATTGGTGCAACGGGAACTCGTAATGCCGCCGATGGCGCCCTTGCCATGGGTCGCCTGGATGCGCCGGAACTCCGCCGCCACATGGCCGATGGCCTCGCCCCACGAGACCTCGCGCCAGGGTGCGTCGATCGTGGCGCGCAGCATCGGCGTGGCGATGCGGTCCTTGTGCGTGGCATAGCCCCAGGCGAAACGGCCCTTCACGCAGGAATGGCCGCGATTGGCGAGGCCGTCTTTCGCCGGTGTCATGCGCACGACACGGTTGCCCTGCACTTCGGCCTCGAAGCCGCAACCCACACCACAATAGGCGCAAGTAGTGGCGACACTTCGCTGCGCTTGGCCTTGTTCGACGACGCTCTTCTCGATCAGGGTGGCCGTGGGGCACGCCTGAACGCAGGCGCCGCAGGAGACGCATTCGGAATCGATGAACGCCTCGTCCATGCCGGCGGCCACATGGGAGTCGAAGCCGCGCCCGCCAATGGTGAGCGCGAAGGTGCCCTGCACTTCCTCGCAGGCCCTGACACAGCGCGAGCAGACGATGCATTTGGCGGGATCGAAAGTGAAATAGGGGTTCGACTGGTCCTTCGCCGCGCCCAGGTGCCCCGCGCCCCCGTTGCCATAGCGCACGTCGCGCAGGCCGACGACGCCCGCCATGTCCTGTAATTCGCAATCGCCATTGGCGGCACAGGTGAGGCAGTCGAGCGGATGGTCGCTGATATAGAGTTCCATGACGCCCCGGCGCACCCGCGCCAGGCGGTCGGACTGGGTCGTCACCGCCATGCCGGATGCGACCGGCGTCGTGCAGGAAGCGGGCGTGCCCTTCATGCCGGCGATCTCCACCAGGCAGAGCCGGCAGGAGCCGAACGGCTCCAAACTGTCGGTCGCGCAGAGTTTCGGGATCGCGACACCCGCAAGGCTTGCCGCGCGCATGACCGAGGTGCCGGCCGGCACGGTGACGGGCGCGCCGTCGATCATGAGGGTCACCGGGTCTCCGGTCCGCTCCGGGGTACCGTGGTCGATTGAAGGCATAAGGGGCATGGCCGTTATCCTCATGGCGCGGCGGAACGAGGGCGCCGCTCGAAGTCCTCGGGGAAATGGTCGAAGGCACTCAGGACCGGCAGTGGCGTCAATCCGCCGAGCGCGCAGAGCGAGCCATCGCGCATCACCTCGCAAAGATCGCGGACGAGATCGCCGTTCGCCTCCGGTGCCTCACCAGCGATGATCTTGTCCAGGGTCTCGGCGCCCCGGATCGAGCCGATCCGGCAGGGCGTGCATTTGCCACAGCTTTCATGAGCACAAAAGGCGAAGGCGAAGCGCGCCTGGGCCGCGAGGTCGACGCTGTCGTCGAACACCACGACGCCGCCATGGCCGACCATGCCGCCTCGCTCTAGGAAGGCCTCGTAATCGAACGGCACATGGAAGAGGCTGGTCGGCCAGTAGGCGCCGAGCGGGCCACCCACCTGGACCGCGCGCACCGGACGGCCGGTCAGGGTGCCACCGCCATAGTCCTCGACGATCTCGCCCAGGGTCAAACCGAAGGCGCGCTCGATCAGGCCGCCCCGCCTGACATTGCCGGCGAGCTGGATCGGCGTGGTGCCGCGCGAACGGCCGTGACCCAAGTCCCGGTAGGCCGCCGCCCCTTCCGCCAGGATGAAGGGTACGCTCGCCAGCGAGATCACATTGTTGATGACGGTTGGCCGCCCGAACAGGCCGTGATGGGCCGGCAAGGGTGGCTTGAAGCGGACCTGGCCGCGTTTGCCCTCGAGGCTCTCGAGGAGTGCCGTCTCCTCGCCACAGATATAGGCGCCGGCACCAAGCCGCGCCTCCATCTCGAAGCGGCGCCCGCTACCCAAAAGGTCGAACCCGAGCAAGCCGCGCCGGCGAGCGATGTCGATGGCTTGGCCCAGGCGGCGAAAGGCATGCGGATATTCCGAGCGGACATAGACGACGCCCTTCTCGGCGCCGACCGCGAGCCCGGCGATCGCCATGCCCTCGATCAGGAGGAAGGGATCGCCCTCCATCAGCATGCGGTCGGCGAAGGTGCCGCTGTCGCCCTCGTCGGCATTGCAGACGATGTATTTGATGTCGGCCTCGGCTTCAAGGACCGCTCGCCACTTGATGCCGGTCGGAAACGCGGCACCGCCGCGTCCGCGCAAGCCTGACTCCGCCACCGCGTCGACGATGGCGGCACCCCCCAGCGCCAGCGCCCGACGCAGGCCATCGAGGCCGCCATGGGCCGCATAATCGTCGAGCGACAGCGGGTCGATCACGCCGCAGCGCTGGAAGGTCAGGCGCTGCTGATTGGCGAGATAGGGAATGGCCTCGACCGGCCCCAAAGAGAGGCGATGAGCGCCACCGGTCAACAAACCCGCGTCGACCAGGCCCGGCACGTCTCCGGGTCCCACCGGCCCATAGCCCACGCGGCCGGACGGGGTTTCCACCTCGACCAGCGGCTCCAGCCAAAAGAGGCCGCGCGAGCCGTTGCGCACCAGGGTCGCGTCCAGGCCACGCCCCCTGATCTCCGCCTCGAAGGCAAGCGCCACGCCATGGGCGCCGACCGAAAGCGCCGCCGCGTCGCGCGGCACAAACAGGCGCACGGTCACGCGGCGACCTCCGGGCTTACCAGGTGCCGCAACAGTTTCTCGTCGACCCGGCCATAGAGCTTGCCATCCACCAGCGCCGCCGGCCCCAGCGCGCAGTTCCCTAAACAGTAAACGCTTTCCAGTGTCACTCGGCCATCAGGCGTGGTCTCGCCCGCCGCAATGGCCAAACTCGCTTCGAGCCGGCGAGCGACCCGTTCGCCACCCACCGATTGGCAGGCTTCGGAGCGGCAGAGCTTGATCACATGGCGGCCGGGCGGCCGGCGGCGAAAGTCATGATAGAAGCTCACCACCCCATGCACCTCGGCGCGCGACAGGTTCAGCAAATCGGCGATGATGGGGAGTGCCTGATCGTCGATATAGCCATGGCGATCCTGGAGAGCGTGCAGGATCGCCAGCAGCGGGCCATCCAGGTGGCGCAGGTCCTCGACGATCCGCGTTGTGGCGCCCGCGTCCCATTCGGCGAGCCGGGAACTCTGTCTCGCACCTGACATGGACGGGTCGATCCTCTGTTACGGCTTGAATCTAGACCCTTTGTCCGGGGCGCGGAAGTAGTTCCGCGTAGGTGGCGGTTTCGAAGGCCGCGAAGACATCGAGCACCCTTGGATCGGCAAACGGGATGATCTGGGTCAACAGGACCCCCGCCACCCGGCGGGCGGGGTCGATCCAGAAATAGGTGTTGCGCAGCCCTGCCCAGGCGAGGCTCTGGCGGCCGCGCCGGCCGGGCACCGCCTCGCTGTTGAGCATGAAGGCGAGGCTCCAGCGCTTGGCCATGCCGGGGAAGAAATCGGCATCGTTGGAGAGGGCCGGCATGGCGGTTCGAAGCGGCAGCGCCGTCAGATCGCCGATGTGGTTTTGCGCCATGAGTTGGACGGTTTCCGGCGCCAGGATGGGGACACCCTTGGCCCGCCCGCCATGCAGGAACATCGCCATGAAGGCCATGTAATCGTGGGCCGTGCTGTAGAGGCCGCCGCCGCCCATCTCGAATTCGGGCGCTTGGGGAACCTCGAAGGGCATCACCTCGAACGACCCGTCGGCTTGGCGCGCATGCATGCCGGCGAGCCGCGCGCGATGGGCCGAGTCGAGCTTGAAGCCGGTATCGACCATGCCGAGCGGCTCGAAGAGGTTGGCCCGGAGAAAGGCGCCAAGACCCTCGCCACTCGCGGCTTCGACGGCCCGGCCGACCCAGTCGGTGTTGATGCCATATTGCCAGCGCTCGCCCGGATCGAAGGTGAGCGGCATGGCAAGCGAACGCTTGAGACCGCTGCTGACGGCGGGAATGCCGGTCTTCTCTTGATAGCGGCGGAGGTCCGTGTTCCAGGTCGGATAGCCGAAGCCCGCCGTATGGGTGAGCAAATGGCGAAGCGTGATCGGGCGATTGGCCGGGCGGAGCTCGGGTTCGCCCGCTGGCGTGAAGCCGGTCAGCACCTGGGGTGCGGCAAGTTCCGGCAAGAGGCTAGCGAGCGGGCGGTCGAGATCGAGCTGGCCGCGCTCGACGAGGAGCATCGCCGCCGTCGAGGTGATCGCCTTGGTCATGGAGGCAATCCAGAAAACCCGGTCGAGGGTCATGGGTTCGGCGGCGCCCGCGCCGATCCGGCCAAAGGCGCCTTGATAGACGGGTCCATCCGCCGTGGCCGCCATGGCGACGATGCCGGGCGCATGGCCGGCCGCGACGGCGTCACCGAGCAGCCGGTCGATTTCTGGCAATGCGGCCATGGCAAATCTTTCTGGCGGGTGGCGGGGCTACTGTGCGGTCCTTTGGCGGCGCCATGCAAGCCACGCGATCGCCAAGCCCGCCAGTCCCAGCCAGGGCAACAGCAAGGCGTTCATCGTCTGCCACCCGACCGATTGAAGAAGGGCGCCGGCGCCGAGCGATGACGCCAGACCGATGGCAAAAATGGTCATGTCGTTGATGCCCTGTGCTTGGCCCCTCTCGGCCGCCGTATAGGTGCCGGTCAGCAGCGTCGTGCCGCCGACATAGAGGAAGTTCCAACCGATACCGAGCAAGATAAGCGCCGACGCGAACGACGGAAACTCGGTGCCGCTCAGACTCACAAAGACATGTCCGGCGAGGAGCGCAATTCCCACGACCATGACGCTGAGGACGCCGAAGCGGGCGATCAGCGCCCCGGTAAAGAACGACGGCAGGAACATGCCCAGCACATGCAACTGGATGACAAATGCCGCGTCCGCTAGTCCGTGTTGGTGATGCACCATGGCGAGCGGCGTGGCGGTCATCGCGAGGATCATGATTCCGTAACCGGTCGCGGCGCCAAACAATGCGACGAGATAGGCGGGTTGCCCGACGATCCGAATGATGGGCCGGCGTTCCGGTCCATCATTCGATGCTTGCGGTCGCGGGACGCGCACACCAAGGAGCAGTCCGGCGGCCACGACCGAAGTCAGGGCCAGCAGCAGGAATGAACCGGCATATTCCGTTGCCAGCAGCGGTCCGCCGAGCCGGCCCAGTGCCGGACCCAATAGGGCCGCGACGATGCCACCGGCGAGGACGAAGGAAATCGCGCGCGGCCGGAACGAATCATCGGACACCTCCGACGCCGCGAACCGGTAGAACTGCGCAAAACCTTGATATGCGCCGACGAGCATCGTGCCCAGGCACAGGACGGGCAACGACTGAGCGACGATGCCGAAGGCGCCGATAAGGCCCGCCGCCGTCCCGAAGGCCGCGCCGGCGACGAAGCCGACCCGGCGCCCCGCCCGACTCATCCACATCGCGGCCGGGATCGTCGCCAGCGCCGTTCCGAGAAACATCGCCGCGATCGGCGCTGTGGCGAACTGGGGAGCCGGCGCAATTTGCGCCCCCGCCAGGCCACCCACCGTCATCACCAAAACGGAGGCGGTTTGAAACAGCGCTTGGGCCGATGCGAGCAGCAGGACCTGTCTGTGCATGGGGTTTTGGAGCATCGGAACACAGCGCCATGAATTCAAGTTGGAGTGTCATAATACGCTATGCGCCGCCGGTATTGACGACAGGCCGTCTCTTGTCTAGAACAAAATAAGAACAACTTCGATTGCCGGCCATGCCATCGTCCAAAGCCGACCTGCTCGCCCGCCTCGCCGCCAAGATCGGGGCGCTCGAACGCCCCGGCATGGCCGCCGGCCGCCCTCCCTTGCCGTTCGCCGTCCCGGCGATCGACCGGCTGCTGCCCGGCGGCGGCCTGGCCCGGGGTGCCTTGCATGACGTAATCGCCGCCCCCGGCGGCGAGGGCCATGACGGGGCCGCCGCCGGCTTTTGCGCGGTGCTTGTCGCCCGACTCATGGCCGAAGGACGGCCCGCCCTCTGGTGCCATGGCCGGCACGGCCTCTACGGACCCGGCTTGGCCGCCTTCGGCCTCGACCCCGCCCGGCTGATCCTGGCCCGGCCCTGGCGCGCCGCCGATACGCTCTGGGCCATGGAGGAGGGTTTGCGCTGTAGCGGCCTTGCCGCCGTCGCCGGCGAAATCGGCGCGATCGGCCTGACGGCGAGCCGGCGCTTGGCCCTCGCCGCCGAGGCGAGCGGTGTCACCGCCATCCTGTTGCGCCCGTCGGCGGGGGAGAACGCCGCCACCGCCGCCATGACCCGCTGGCAAGTAGGCGCCGCGCCCAGCCTCGAACCCCTGGCGGCGGACGTGGGTCGCGAGCCGCCGCCCTGGTCCACATGGGACGTGCGGTTGCTGCGCGCCCGGGGCGGCCGGAGCGGCGCCTGGCGGCTCATCTGGCGGCATGGCGCCTTGCACGATGCCTCGGACACACTTCGTCCCGACAAGGCCGTCCCCCGGCCATCACTTGGCCGGAATTTGCGGCAAATACCCGGCACCGATTGTGACCATGGTCACAGATCGTTAACCGCCGCCGCCGCAACATGCCCACCGATCAAGACTGGAAGAGCAAAATGAACAACACCCATAACCAGACCCAGCACGCCGAGCCCGTCCGCGAACTGGAGCAGGAAGAGTCACCCCGCCGCGCCGCCGTAGGGCCCGGCTCGGCCACGTCCTTGAGCGCGGCGGACCCTTCGGCGCCGCGCCGCCTGGGGCCCGCCCCCGTCGGCACCCCCCCGCTCCAGCGCTAATCCAGGCACCCTGGACGGCGGCTATTTCGCCGCCGTCACCATGATCTCGACCAGGATGTCGGGCCGCGCCATGTCGGCCCTGACACAGGCGCGCACCGGCGGATTCTCCGGATCGACCCAGTCATTCCAGACCGAGTTCATGTCGGCGAACATCGCCATGTCCTTGATCCAGAGGTTGGCGTGCAGCAGCTTGGACTTATCCGTGCCGGCCTGGGCCAGATAGCTGTCGATCCGGTCGAGGATTTGTTTGGTCTGGCCCTTGATGTCCTGCTTGCTGTCCTGGGCGGTGAGCCCGGCGACATAGACCGTGTTGCCCGAAATGACACAGCGGCTCATGCGCGGACTCGGCGGCTGGGTCTTCTCGATCCGTTGAATGCTCATGGCTATCCTCCCTCTGTTGACGATCCGAATTCAGCGGTTACGCGGCACCGGCATGGTGTCGACAGCAAGCCTAACAGGCCCGACCACGCCCGCAAGCCGGTTCGGCGATCGAGGCGGTGCGAGGAAACATTCCTCGCTCACGCCGCCGGCGTTAGCCGGTCGACCTTGATCCGGTCGGCGTGCCGCAGGGCCAGGGATCAGCGTCGAATAGGGACCCGTGCCGGAGCTTGACAGCCTTCCTCGATTAGAACAAAAATAGAACATTCATCCATGACCCGAGACCCGACATGCCCCCTGCCGGGCGACGCCTGCTCTCTCTCTGGCTGCCGACGCTCGCGACCGACCGGCTGGGCGCCGTGACGCGCCCACGAGTCAGCGTGGCGGCGGCTCATGGCAGCCTGACCGTCATCGCCGTCAACCGGCCGGCCGGGGCATTGGGCTTGACGCCCGGCATGGGTTTGGCCGACGCCCGCGCCATGCTGCCCACCCTCGACGCGGTGGACGCCGATCCGGCGGGCGAGGCGGCGACGCTTGCCGCCCTTGCCGACTGGTGCGGCCGCTATACCCCGATCGTGGCCCTCGACGGCGCCGACGGGCTGCTGCTCGACATCACCGGCGCGGGCCATCTGTTCGGCGGCGAGTGCCGCCTGATCGACGATATGACCCAGCACCTCGCCCGCCTCGGTTATGGCTCGCGGGCCGCCATCGCCCATACGCCCGCCGCCGCCTGGGCGCTTGTCCACTATGCGGGCGAGGCGAACGCGATCGCGCCTTCGGGTAATGAGGCGGTGGCACTCCTCGCCCGCCTGCCGGTGGCGGCGTTGCGCCTGGCCCCGGAGGTCGTCCTCGGATTGCGCGACCTGGGCCTTCACCGGATCGGCGCCCTCTTCGACTTGCCGCGAGCGCCGCTCGCCGCCCGCTTCGGCGCGCTTACGGTCCAGCGGCTCGACGCACTCCTGGGTCGCCATGTCGAGCCGGTGGTACCCCATCATGGTACCCCGACCCACCGCATCCGGCTGACTTTCCCCGAGCCGATCTCGCGCGCCGAGGACATCGCCGCCGCCGCCCGGCGCCTGCTCGAGGCGCTTGCCGTCCGCCTCGCCAAGGAACAACTCGGCGTCAGGCGGCTCGACTATGCCCTCTACCGGACCGATGGCCAGGTGGCGCATGCCAGAATCGGCACTGTCCAGCCGGTGCGCGAGCCCCGGCATCTGCTGCGCTTGCTGGCCGAACCGCTCGCCGCCATCGACCCCGGCCTCGGCATCGAGACCGGGATCATGGCCGCGCTCGAGACCATGCCGCTTGCCCCCCGGCAGCTCGCCATGGACCACGCCTCGCCGGATGGGGCGCCAGGTGCCGCGGACGACGGCGATCTCGGCCTGCTGCTCGACCGCCTCGGCCAACGGCTCGGCAGCCGGAATGTGTGGCGCCAAACGGCGCGGGCGAGCCACATACCGGAGCGCGCCGTCCGGCCTGTCGCTCCGCTCGAAGTCAGCGATCGGACCGGCTGGCCGCCTGACCGGGCACGCCCGCTCCGGCTCCTCGCCCGGCCGGAGTCGATCCAAGCGATGGCTCTACTGCCGGACCATCCGCCGGTGCAATTCCTCTGGCAGGGCCGGGCGCATCGCGTGCTGCGTGTCCAAGGACCGGAGCGCATCGCACCCGAATGGTGGCTGGACGAGCGGCCGGCGGCGACGGCCACACGCGACTATTTCATCCTGGAGGACAGCGCCGGACAGCGCTTCTGGGTCTATCGCGAGGGCCTCTACCCGCCGCCCACCGGCACAATACCGCGCTGGTATCTGCATGGCTTCTTCGCCTGACCCCATGCCCGCCTATGCCGAGCTACAGGTCACCAGCAATTTCAGTTTCCTGCGCGGTGCCTCGCACCCGGCGGAACTGGCCCGGCGGGCGGCCGAGCTCGGTCATGCCGCGATGGCGATCACCGACCGCAACAGCCTGGCCGGCATCGTCAGGGCACATAAGGCGGCGCGCGAAGTGGGCCTGCGCCTCATCGTCGGCTGCCGTCTCGACTTGACCCGAAACTCGGCGGCCAGTGAGCCAGACGGCCCGAGCCTGCTTTGTTTGCCCACCGACCGGGCCGCCTATGGCCGATTGACCCAACTCCTCACCCTCGGCAAGCGGCGGACGGTGAAAGGCCAGTGCCGGCTCGGCCTCGACGACCTGCTGGCCCATGGCGCGGGGCAGATTTTCGTCGCCCTGCCGCCGAGCGCGGCCGATGCGGGCTTTCCGGACCTCTTGCGGCAATTGCAAGACGCCGTCGCCGGCCGGCTCTATCTCGCGGCCCATTGCCTCCATGGGGGTGACGATGGCCGCCGCCTCGCCTGGCTGCAACGCCTTGCAAGCCAAGTGGGCGTGCCGCTGGTTGCCACCAACGACGTGCATGCCCATGTCCCGGAGCGCCGGCCCCTGCTCGACGTGCTGACTTGCATCCGCCACCACACGAGCGTCGATAAAGCCGGCTGGCTTCTTACCGCCAACGCGGAACGACATTTGAAGCCGGCGGGCGAAATGGCCCGCCTCTTCGCTCGCTATCCCGATACCCTCGCCCGCACCATCGAGATCGCCGATCGCTGCCGCTTCAACCTCGACGAGTTGCGCTACGAATATCCGGCCGAAGCGATGGTGCCGGGCGAGACCGCGCAGCGCTCGCTCGAACGCCTCACGCGCGAAGCCTTGGCCGAACGCTATCCGGATGGCCCCCCGGACAAGGTCGCGGGCACCCTTCGCCATGAGCTCGCCCTCATCGCCGCGCTCGGCTATGCGCCCTATTTCCTCACGGTGCATGACATTGTCTGCTTCGCCCGAAGTCAGGGCATCCTCTGCCAGGGCCGCGGCTCGGCGGCCAATTCGGTGGTCTGCTATCTGCTTGGGATCACTGCCGTCGACCCCACCCGGATCGACCTCCTGTTCGAGCGCTTCATCAGCGCCGCCCGGAACGAGCCGCCGGACATCGACGTCGACTTTGAGCATGAGCGGCGCGAGGAAGTGATCCAGTACATCTATGAGAAATACGGCCGCGCGCGCGCCGGCCTGACGGCCACCGTCATCACCTATCGCAGCCGCAGTGCCCTCCGCGACGTGGGCAAGGCCCTCGGTCTCTCGCTCGACACGGTCGGGCTTTTGGCGGGCAATGTCTGGGGCTGGGGCCGAACGGGCATCGACGAAAACCAGGTGCGCGAACTCGGCCTCGATCCCGCCGACCGGCGCCTTGATCTCGCACTCACCCTGACGCGCGAGCTGGTGGGCTTCCCGCGCCATCTCTCCCAGCATGTCGGCGGTTTCGTCATCACCCGTGGCCGGCTCGACGCGCTGGTGCCGATCGAGAACGCGGCCATGGTAGACCGCACCGTCATCGAATGGGACAAGGACGACATCGACACGCTCGGCATACTCAAGGTCGACGTGCTCGGCCTCGGCATGCTGACCTGCATCCGCAAGGGCTTCGAGATTCTGGCGCTGCATTACGACGTCCACCACGGCCTGGCGAGCGTGCCGAGCGACGATCCGGCCGTCTATGACATGCTGTGCCGCGCCGATTCCATCGGCGTCTTTCAGGTCGAGAGCCGCGCCCAGATGTCGATGCTACCGCGCCTCAAGCCCAGGAATTTCTACGATCTGGTGATCGAGGTGGCGATTGTCAGGCCGGGGCCGATCCAGGGCGACATGGTCCACCCGTACTTGCGCCGCCGCCAAGGCAAGGAGCCGGTCGCCTATCCCTCCAAGGAGCTTGAAGCCGTTCTCGGCAAAACCCTGGGCGTGCCACTCTTCCAGGAGCAGGCGATGCGGATCGCCATCGTCGCCGCCGGCTTCACCCCGGACGAGGCGGACCAGCTCCGCCGCTCCATGGCGACCTTCCGCCATGATGGCGACATTCACCGCTTCGGTCACAAGATGGTTGCGGGCATGGTGGCGAAGGGTTATCCGCGCGATTTCGCCGAGCGCTGCTTCCACCAGATCGAGGGTTTCGGCACTTATGGGTTTCCGGAAAGCCACGCGGCGGCCTTCGCCCATCTGGTCTACATCTCCGCCTGGCTCAAATGCCACTATCCGGCGGTCTTCGCCTGCGCCTTGTTGAACTGCCAGCCCATGGGCTTCTATGCGCCCGCCCAGATCGTTGGCGATGCCGTCGACCATGGCATCGAGGTGCGGCCCGCCGACGTCAATTCGAGCGATTGGGACTGCACCCTGGAGCCGCCAGCGGCGGGCGCGGGCCATGCACTGCGTCTCGGATTCCGCCAGATCAAAGGTTTCTCGGAGGCCGACGCCAACCGGCTCGTGCTTTGTCGTGGCGCTGGCTATGCGACACCCGAGGATGTCCAGCGCCGTGCCGGCCTGACGGCCCCTGTTCTGAGGACGCTCGCGCGGGCCGACGCCTTCGCGTCCATTGGATGCACGCGCCGCCAGGCGCTCTGGGCGAGCCAGCGGCCGGCGAACCGGCCGCTGCCGCTCTTTGCCTGGAGTGAGCCGGGCACGGAGCAAGGCTCCGAGCCCGCCATTACCCTCTCCCCCGCTTCGCTCGGCGAAGAAGTGGCGCGCGACTATCGGACCACGGGCTTGAGCCTGAAGCGCCACCCGCTGGTCTTCCTGCGCGCCTGGCTGGCGCGCCAGGGTGTCACCCCCCATGCCCGGCTCGCCGATGTGGCGCCGGGACGGCGGGTCAAGGTGGCGGGCCTGGTGCTGGTGCGCCAGCGGCCGGGGAGCGCCAACGGCGTCATCTTCACCACCCTCGAGGACGAGACCGGCATCGCCAATTTGATCGTCTGGCCGGCGGTCTTCGAGCGCCTGCGCCGGCCGCTCTTGCAGGCCCGCCTGCTGCTGGCCGAAGGACCCTTGCAACGCGAAGGCATCGTCATCCATGTGGTGGTCGAGCGGCTGGCCGACTTGTCCCGGCGCCTCGATGGTATCGCTTCCCCGGTGACGGAAGACCCCCTGGCGTCCTACGATCCCCTGCCCGTGCGGTCGCGGAACTTCCACTAGAGCGGTTCCCGAAAGGAGTGAATCGGAAGGGATTCACAAGGTCTTGGAAATGGTTGATTTTCTCTCGTCATCACGCATGGCGAGGATGCATGGGCTATTCGAAGGATTTGCGGGTCCGGTTGATCCGGTCGGTTGAGCAGGGTCGCTCGGCGCGGTCTGAGGCGAAGGTCTTCGAGGTCAGCGCGTCGACGGCGGTGAAGTGGATGCAG
>SHVR01000032.1 GCA_009694185.1 Alphaproteobacteria bacterium
TACCAGGTCTCGATGATCGAAACCGATCATCGAGACGCCCTCAAACGCCGGGCGCGCGCTCCCAGCACTTGGCTTTCGCCGCATCGGCGGCGCGGCGCGGTCGCGCCGGCCAAGCCTCGATGAGTCAAGCTCATCGAGGCTTAGTATTACCCCGCGTCAATTAGCAAGCCGCCCGGCAACTTGCTCGCCAGCCTGGCGAGAGCCTAGCAAATTTGCCGATTCTGGGCGAATTGCAGGTGTCCCGCCGAGCGTTTGCCGCCTGTTAACCTTTGCCGGGTTAGTACTGGCGCCACGAAACATGCCTCAGGTCGCTTGTAGCAAGAGTCTCAGTGAACCGATCATGAAAATCGCTGGCAAGACACCGATCGTCCCGAGCGACGTCGTTCGTTCCCGAGCCCGCGCGGGCGCCGCCGCCGCCGCCCGCGCTGACGGCCCGCGGTCGGTCAACGACCTCACGACCGTCATGGGAATTCCCACATCCGAACTCACGCCCAAGGTCTGGGCCGCGATTGAGGAGTTGATGGCCGAAGTGGAGCGATTGCGCCAGGAGCTGGAAGTGGCGCAGCAGCGCAACGAACATCTGGGGCGCCTCGCCGACGAAGACAGCCTGGTTCCGGTCATCAACCGCCGCGCCTTCGTGCGTGAATTGTCGCGGGTCATGTCGTTCTCCCAGCGCTACCAGTCGCCGAGCACACTGATCTTTTTCGACATCAACGGCATGAAGGCCATCAACGACGCTCTGGGCCATCCCGCTGGCGACGCCGCGCTGAAGCATGTGGCCACGACACTCCTTGCCAATGTCCGCAAGTCGGACATCGTGGGACGCCTGGGCGGTGACGAATTCGGGGTCATTCTCGCTCAGATGGACGGGATGAGCGCCGAACAAAAGGCGGAACAGCTCAGAGCCGCGATCAATAACCCACCGCTCGACTGGGATGGTCGGGACGTGCCCATCCAGCTTGCCTACGGCACCTACCGGTTCTCCGGTTCCGAAGAACCCGGCGCCGCGCTGGCGGCGGCCGACCAAGCCATGTACGCCCACAAGCGAAGTCGGCCCGGCCCCCGCCAAGCTTAACCTAGGCAATGATATCGGGGTGCAATTCCGCTTCCAGTTTCGCGATCATGTCGCGTAGCCAAAGCTTCCGCTTCTTCAGACGCTGAACCTGTACTTGGTCGAAGGGACCTCGGTCCGTCAGTGTCGCGATCGCGTAGTCGAGGTCGCGATGTTCGATCTTCAGGGCTTCCAATTTCTGGTGCAGTTTACCCATCTCCCATGCCGTCGATGATTCGGGCTCCAGATGCCCCGGGCCATCAAAGATAGGACGAATGGTGGCGTCGGGCAAATCGCATGCGGTCCCAGCCAGGTATCTGGAAGTGTGGCGGGATGCGGCAAAATTTGCGCTATCGACGTGAATTGTCAGTATCCTGTGGTAGCGAATCGCAAATATATCAATATCCGGGGTAAGCAAGGAGCCTGTGCATAACTTCGGCGCCCCCCGACGCCGCCGCTACCGAAAAATAACCGCGCTATGCTGTGGGTTGGCCGGTGCAACATTGGGCAGAGGGTCCATGGACGAACTGCCGCCCTCGGTGTTCTGGGATTTCTCGCGCGCCGTTTACAGCCGGGCGGGTGTGGCCGATGCGTGCATCGTCCTCCAGGACCGCCACGGCATCGACGTCAACCTGCTCCTGTTTTGTTGCTGGCAGGCAGCCTCCGGCCAAACACCCCTGTCGGCCGCGACTCTGGGCCGCGTCATCGGCACCATCGGTGACTGGCAGGTGGGCGTGGTGCGCCATCTACGCGGCGTGCGGCGCCGGCTGAAGGCAGGTTTCACGCTGGCACCAAGCGAAGGCGTCGCGGCGCTCCGCCAGCGGGTCGCGGAGATCGAGCTCGCGAGCGAGCGGATCGAGCAGCAGATGCTGACAACGGCCATCGCGATGCAGCCGCCGGCCCACAGCGATCCGGCGCGGCATTGTGCGACGGCGGTCGCCAACCTGCGCGCCTATGGCGAGGCGGCTGGTATCGCCTGGCGCGCCGACGACTTGGTGCTGCTCGCCGCCTTGCTCAGCGGCGCGTTCCCGGGCGTCGCGGGAGAGGCACCGCACCCGGCCTTGTCAGCTTTGGTCGGGGCCCCACCGCCTCTCCCCAGCGCTTGACGCGGCCCGTGTCGAGGCCAAAGAGGTCGAGCACGCGGCCGATGGTGTGGTCGATGAGGTCGTCGATGCGCTTCGGCCGGTTGTAGAAGGCCGGCACCGGCGGCGCGATCACGGCACCCATCTCGGCAAGGCCGAGCATGGCGCGGAGGTGGCCCGCATGGAACGGGGTTTCGCGCACCATCAGCACGAGCGGGCGCCGTTCCTTGAGCGTCACGTCGGCGGCGCGGGTCAGAAGGCTCGACGTGACACCCGTCGCGATCTCCGCCATGGAGCGGATCGAACAAGGGGCGACGATCATGCCGAGGGTGGGAAACGAACCGCTCGCAATGGCGGCGGCCATGTCCCCAGGTGCATGCACCATATCGGCGAGGGCCTGCACGTCGGCGACTTTCAGATCGGTCTCATGCGCAAGCGTAACTTCGGCGGTCTTGCTCATCACAAGATGGACCTCGACCGCGAGCGGGCGGAGCGCCTCCAAGAGGCGCACGCCATAAATCGCGCCCGAGGCACCGCTGATGCCGACAATGAGGCGCGGGCGGGCGGCGGATGGCGGCTTGCGTGCCGCCACCTCACAGCGCCTTGGCACGGTCGCGTAGCACGAATTTCTGGATCTTGCCGGTCGAGGTCTTGGGCAGCGCCTCGAACACCACGGTGCGCGGGCATTTGAAATGCGCCATATGCTCGCGGCAGAACTGGATGATCTCCCGCTCGCTCGCCGCCGTGCCCGGCTTCAGCTCGATGAAGGCGCAGGGTGTCTCGCCCCACTTCTCGTCCGGCCGCGCCACGACGGCCGCATCGAACACCGCCGGGTGGCGGTAGATCACCTGCTCCACCTCGAGGGAGGAGATGTTCTCGCCACCCGAAATGATGATGTCCTTGGAGCGGTCCTTGAGCGCGATATAGCCGTCGGGATGCATGACGCCGAGATCGCCGCTGTGGAACCAGCCGCCGGCGAAGGCCTCGTCGGTCGCGGACTTGTTCTTGAGATAGCCCTTCATGACGATGTTGCCGCGGAAAAACACCTCGCCCATGGTCACGCCATCGGCCGGCACCGGCCGCATGGTCGAGGGGTCCATCACGGTCACCCCCTCGAGCACCTGGTAGCGCACGCCCTGGCGCGCTTTCTGGGCCGCCTTGTCGCTCGCCGGCAGATCGTCCCACTCTTCCTTCCAGGCGCAGACCGTGGCCGGTCCATAAGTTTCGGTGAGGCCGTATAGATGTGTGACCTCGATGCCCAGCGCTTCCATCGCCTGGAGGACGCTCGGCGGCGGCGGTGCCGCGGCGGTGTTGAACGTGACCTTCTGTGGGAAGCCGCGGCGCTGGTTGGCGGGCGTGTTGATCAGCATGTTCATGACGATCGGGGCACCGCAGAGATAGGTCACGCCATGGTCGGCGATGGCATCGAAGATCGCCTTGGGCTCGACCCGTCTGAGGCACACATTCACCCCGGCCATGGCGGTGTTGGTCCAGGTGAAGCACCAGCCATTGCAGTGGAACATGGGCAAGGTCCAGAGATAGACCGGGTGGTTCGGCATCTGACAGACGAGGGCATTGCCAACCGCGTTCAGATAGGCGCCGCGATGGTGATAGACGACGCCCTTCGGGTTGCCCGTGGTGCCGGAGGTGTAGTTGAGCGAGATCGCCCGCCACTCGTCGGCGGGCAATGTCCAGCCATGGTCCGGCGCGCCCTCGCTCAGGAACGCCTCGTATTCCGTTAGGCCCAGCCGCTCGCCCGGTCCCGTATAGAGCGGGTCGTCCACGTCGATAACGAGTGGCCGCTTGCGCTTCGGCATTTTTTGGAGCGCCGGTTTGACGATCGCCGAGAACTCCCGGTCGGTGATCAATATTTTCGCCTCGCCATGGCCGAGGATGAAAGCGACCGTGTCGGGGTCGAGGCGGTAATTGATGGTATTCAGTACGGCGCCGATCATCGGCACGCCGTAATGGGCTTCGAGCATGGGTGGAATGTTCGGCAGCAGGACGGCGACCGTGTCGCCCTGGCCGATGCCGCGCGCCGAAAGCGCCCCAGCGAGACGGTGGCAGCGCTCATTGAATTGGCGCCAGGTGTAACGGCGCTCGCCGTGGATCACCGCCGTCCGGTCGGGATAGACCGCCGCCGTCCGGGTGAGAAAGGTAAGCGGCGTCAGCGGCGTGTAATTGGCCGCGTTGGGGCCGAGATCCTGCTCGAAAGGGCTCTTGCGTCGCCTGGGCGCCATTCTGGGTTCCTCATGGGTCAAGTGGGGCCTGACGCGACCCTCTGGGGCCGAGTTTAGGAGAGGGCGGGGCGCTTTGAAAAGCGCGGCACGGACGCGCGATCCGGCCTATGCTAAACGATGCGCGCGTCAAAAGGGTCTAGTCATGCTCGATAGCTCGGCGATCATCGATTGGCATGCTCATGTCTATTTCGATCCCGCGAGCCGGCCCGACGCCATCGCCTTGCGCAAGGCCATCGTCGCCGCATTTCCCGACGTGACCATGGGCCGCGTCCACGATGTACCGGTCGGCCCGCACCCCGTCCCCATGTATCAGGTGCTGTTTCCGCCGGCGCTCTTCGCGACCCTGGTGCCTTGGCTGACGCTCAACCGGGGCGAGCTCACGGTCTTCCTCCACCCCAATACGGGCGAGGCGCTCATTGACCATCGCGACCGGGCGCTTTGGCTCGGGGCCCAAGCTCCCCTCAAACTCGACGTGCTGAAGTGACGGTGGCCACTCGATCCGTTGGCGACAGCCGCCTCGCCGGGCGGCTTCGGGCCGCCATCGAGGGCGAGGTCATGTTCGACGCCTTCACCCGTGGCCGCTACAGCACCGATGCCTCGATCTACCAGGTGGAGCCCATTGGCGTGGTCAGGCCGCGCTCGATCGCCGACGTGGAGGCGGTGCTCGCCATCGCCCGCGAAGAGGGTGTGCCGGTGACCCCGCGCGGCGGCGGCACCTCGCAATGCGGCCAGACCGTGAATGAGGCGCTGGTCATCGATGTGAGCCGCCATCTCGACCGCGTGCTCGACCTTGATGTGACCGGCCGGCGGGTGCGGGTGGAGCCGGGCGTCGTGCTCGACCGGCTCAATGCCGATCTCCGCCGCCACAAGCTCAGTTTCCCGGTCGACATTTCGACCTCCAGCCGCGCCACCATCGGCGGCATGGCGGCCAACAATTCTTGCGGCTCGCGCTCGCTCCGCTACGGCAACATGGTGCATAATGTTCATGCCATCGACGCCATCTTGGCCGATGGCGGCAAGCATCATTTCGGGCCGGTGCCGGGCAATCTCCAGGCCGCCGCCGGCAGCCCTGGCTATATCGACCTGGTCCAGAAGCTAAGGGCCATCGCCCAGCGCGAGCAGGCCGAAATCGAGGCGCGCTTTCCCAAGGTGCTGCGCCGGGTGGGCGGCTACAATCTCGACAGCATTTCGCCCGCCGGTCACAACATGGCGCAGTTGCTGGTGGGCTCGGAAGGCACCCTCGGCTTCTTCACCTCGGTCGAGCTTGCTCTTTCGCCCTTGCCGGCGCACCGGGTCCTCGGCGTCTGCCATTTCCCACGCTTCTGGGACGCCATGGATGCCGCCCAGCACATCGTCAAGCTCGACCCCGACGCCGTCGAGCTGGTCGACCGCTCGATCATCGAGCTGGCCCGCGACATCGCCATGTTCCGCGCCGCCATGACGACCTATGTAAGGGGCGAGCCCGACTCCCTGCTGCTGGTGGAATTCGCGGGCGAGGAATTGGCGCCCCTTACCCGCCGCCTCGACGATCTCGAAGCGCTGATGGGCGATCTGGGCTTCGCCAATTCCGTCGTGCGCGTCGAGGCGCCCGCCGGCCAGCGCGCCCTTTGGGACGTGCGCCAGGCCGGCCTCAATATCGCCATGTCGATGAAGGGCGATGCCAAGCCCGTCTCCTTCATCGAGGATTGCGCGGTGCCGCTCGAGCATCTCGCCGAATATACCGACCGGCTGACCACCATCTTCCGGAAATACGGCACCACCGGCACCTGGTACGCCCACGCCTCGGTCGGCACGCTGCATGTCAGGCCGATCCTCAATCTCAAGGACCCGGTGGGCGCCACCACCATGCGGGCCATCGCCGAGGAAGCCTTCGCCATGGTGCGCGAATATAAGGGCTCGCATTCGGGCGAGCATGGCGATGGCATCGTGCGTTCGGAATTCCACGCGCCGATGTTTGGCCCGCGCCTCGTCCATGCCTTCGAGGAAGTGAAGGACCTCTTCGATCCTAAGGCCCTCTTCAATCCGGGCCGCGTCACGCGGGCACCGGCCATGGACGACCGCCGCCTCTTCCGCTACCGACCCGGCTATGCGCCCTTGCCCATGGGCGAGGCGCTAGACTGGTCGGAGTGGGGCGGGTTCAGCCAGGCGATCGAGATGTGCAACAATAATGGCGCCTGCCGAAAATCAGACGTGGGCGTCATGTGCCCCTCGTTCCGCGCGACCGGCGACGAGCAGCATCTGACCCGGGGCCGCGCCAACAGTTTGCGGTTGGCCGTGACCGGCCAGCTCGGCCCCGAGGCCTTCACGTCCGACGCCATGTACGAGACCATGGATCTATGTGTCGGCTGCAAGGGCTGCAAGCGAGAATGCCCGACCGGCGTCGACATGGCGCGCATGAAGGTCGAGTTCCTCTATCACTACAATGCCCGCCATGGGCTCTCGCTCAAAGATCGGCTGATCGGCTACCTACCCCGCTATGCGCCGGTGGCGGCGCGCGTGGCACCGCTCTTGAATTTGCGCAATCGGCTGCCGGGCCTGGCGGCACTCGGCGAACGCTGGCTCGGCTTCAGTGCCCGGCGCTCGTTGCCGGCCTGGCGGCGGGACGCCATTCCGGCCAACCGCCCAGCCACGGTCCCGGTCGGCGACGGCCGCGACGTGGTCCTGCTGGTCGATACCTTCAACACTTGGTTCGAGCCGGAGAATGGCGACGCCGCCGCTCGGGTGCTGACGGCCGCCGGCTATCATGTCCATCATGTGGGTGCGGTGGACGGCGGCCGGCCGCTCTGCTGCGGGCGTACCTTCCTGTCCGTTGGCCTGGTCGAGGAAGCGCGTGTGGAAGCGCGGCGCACGCTGGCGGCGCTGGCCCCCTGGGTCCAGGCGGGCGTGCCGATTGTGGGCTTGGAGCCCGCTTGCTTGCTAGCACTCCGGGACGAGTTCCATGCCTTGCTGCCGGGCGCCGAGACGACGGAGCTCGCCGCGCAAGCCATGCTGTTCGAGGAGTTTCTCATGCGCGAGAAGGCGGCCGGGCGCCTGACGCTCGCCCTCATGCCCTTGCCCCAGAAACGCGCCTTGCTGCACGGCCATTGCCACCAGAAGGCCTTTGGTGTCATGGGGCCGGTGGCGGAGGCACTCGCTCTCGTGCCCGATCTCGCCGTGGAGCAGATCGAGTCGAGTTGCTGCGGCATGGCCGGCGCCTTCGGCTATGAGGCGGGCCATTACGACATCTCGATGAAAATGGCGGAACTCAGCCTGTTGCCGGCGGTGCGCCAGGCGTCGGGCGACGTGCTCATCGTCGCCGATGGGACAAGCTGCCGCCATCAAGTGGCCGATGGCACCGGCCGCCAGGCTCTGCATGTGGCGCGGGTGCTGGAGCGCGCCCTCGCTTGATCGCCCGGCCGCCTCAGCCCATATAGCTCCGCGCACCCTCGTCGCGGAGGAAAATGCGCACCAGATGGCGCTTGGCGTCGGCGGCGTCATGGTCGACATAGTCGGTGCGCCGATGCGCGCAATCGAAATTGGCGAGATATTGGATCTGGCCCGGCTCCATGTCGAAATCGACGCCGAGCGCCGGATCGTTCATCACCCCGACCAGCGCATCCAGGGCCGCGACGTCCATGTTCGTGAGCGGTGTTTCGGCGAGTCGGGCGCCCGCTTCGATCAGCCGGCGGTTATAGCGGCCATAAAGCCGGCGACCCGCATAGCGGAAGATGGGGAGCGAGTGGGTGATCGGCTCGCCCTCGCCATGCTCGCCTTGGCGGTTCCAGTGGAACGGCTGGTAGAGGCGGGCCAACAGGTCCGGGTGGCGGGCCAGCATGGCGTTATGGGCGCTTGTCAGGCTGACGACCGAGCTGCGGCCGCCCGCCGTCGCGGTGCGCAACACGAGGAGGCCGATGTAGGGCGGCGGATGGTTGAAGCCATAGTCGGTATGCCAGATGAGTTCCTGGTTCGTCTTGTCGCCGCGCACGCGGGTCGCGATCTTGGCGCCCGTGTCGATCACGTCATAGAGGAGCGTGCCGTCGAAGGATTGCGCGACCGGCCGGGCGATCAGGCTGCTCAGAAGCCAATAGATCCGGGTCAGCTCGTCCTTGCCGTAAGCCTCGACCGGCAGCCGGTCGAGCACGACGAGGCCCGGACCCTCGTCGAGCTGGGTCTTCACTTGGCCCATGAAGGTGCTTGTGGCCGTGAGCCCATAATCGCGCGGTGACAGCACCAAGGTCGGCAAGGGGTGGCGGCTGAGGGTTGCCACCGTGGCGGCGATCTCGGCGAGACATTTATCCGGGATGGGCACAAGCCAGTCGGCGGGTGCGAGATCGGCTCGGGTCCAGGCCTTGCGCCCGGTAATCGCCCGGTCAAGGATTGTTGGCGTGACGACGTCGACTGTATTCATGAGTAAAGTCTACTCGGCGGCGGCGGCGCCGGCAAGCTGGCGCGCCACCAGATGGGCATAGAGGCCGTTCCGGGCGAGCAGCGCCTCATGGCTGCCGCTCTCGATCAGGCGGCCCTCGTCCAGCACCAGGATCAGGTCGGCGCCGCGCACAGTGGACAATCGATGGGCGATGACCAGCGTCGTGCGATGCGCCATGAGCCGGTCGAGCGCAGTGCGAATCGCCAGCTCGCTGACCGCATCCAGATGCGACGTGGCCTCGTCCAAAATCAGGATCGGGGCGTCCTTGAGGAAGGCGCGCGCAATGGCGACCCGCTGGCGCTGGCCACCCGACAGCTGGGCGCCGCGCTCGCCGACACGGGTCTGGAGACCCTCCGGCAGGCTCGCAACGAAATCGGTCAGCGCCGCCTGTTCGATCGCCGCCAACAGTTCCGCTTCGCTCGCATCGGGCTTGGCGATCAGAATGTTGGCCCGGAGCGTGTCGTTGAAGAGATAGGTGTCCTGGGCGACGAGTGCCACGCGGCGGCGTAGATCGTCGAGCGCATAGTCGCGAAGATCATGGCCGTCGAGACGCACGCTGCCCGCTTGCGGGTCCCAGAACCGCAACAAGAGCTGGGCCACGCTGGTCTTGCCGGCGCCGGAGGGACCGACGAGGGCAACCGTGCCGCCGGCCGCGATGGCGAGTGTCACGTCGGCAAGGGCGGGGCGCGCGCGGCCAGGGTAGGTGAAGGTGACTTGGCTGAACGCGAGTGCCGGGCTGTCGGCCTGCCTCGGCGCCTTTGGAACGCCGGGTCCGTCGGTCACCGGCACGGGCTCATGGCGAACCGCATGCAGGCGCCGGGTGGAGGCCAGGCTGTCGGCTAGGCGGCGGCCGACTTCGGCGATCTCGTAGACCGGCAGGAAGGCCGCCATGGCCAAGAGGGTCAACATCGGCAGCATCGCGCCCTCAAGCTGCCCGCCCGCGACCATGACCGCGCCGACGCCGATCACCGCGAGACCGCCAAGCCCAATGGCCGCGTCGAGCAGGACTTTCTGCACGGTGATGTCGCGGAAGAAGCCCATGCGCGCCTTGCTGTAGTGGGTGCCGAGGCGGGCGGCGAGAGCCCCCCGGCGGTTTTCTTGTTGGAAAGCCACGATGTCGGCCAAGCCCTGCACATTGTCGACGGCAACCGCGTTCAATTCGCCGAGCGCCTCGCGCGAGCCGCCGGCGACGCGATCCAAATGGCGGCGGGCGAGAAACGGGCTCACACCCACCGCCAGCAGCAGCGGTGCCACGGCGAGCGCCAGCGGCCAGCCATAGGCGAGCAACGTCGCCAGCACGGCGCCCGGCACCAGCACGGCGACAAAGGCAGGCGCGATGGTGTGGGCAAAGAAATACTCGACCAGCTCCACGTCCTGGGTCGCGAGGCCGACCAGATCACCTGTGCGCCGCCGGGTCAGATAGGCGGGCGCCAGGCGGTCGAGCTGGTCGAAGAGATCGACGCGCATCTCGGCCAGCAGGCGAAAAGCCACGTCATGGGAGACCCAGGATTCGAGCCAATGCAGCAATGCGGTCATGGGCGCCAGAATGGCGAGCAGGATGAGCCATTGGTCGAACGGCTGACCATTCTTGAGCGCGGCGACGGCAAGTGCGCCAGCGACCGCCACGCCGATCAAACTGACGACCCGGAGGATGCCAAGGATCAGGGTGAGCGTGATCTTCGCCCACCATGGCGCGACCAGCCGCAACAAGGCGCCCATGGTGGCAAGCCAGCCCATGGCCTCGGCGGCCCGGATCGCTTCGGTCGGTTGTAGCGCGGTGGTATGGTCCGGTGGCTCACCGCTCGCGGCCCGGCCCCGGTTTGCCGGGACCGGCGGTTGATGGAGGGCGTCCTGGGCCTGCTCGGCCATCAGGCGCCGATAGGGTCCGGGGCGCTGGATGAGCTCGCCATGGGTGCCGCTCTCGGCAATGCGGCCCGATTCCAGGACCAGAATGCGGTCGGCGCCGATGACGCTTGAGAGCCGGTGGGCGAAGATGAGGGTCGTGCGTCCCAGCATCAGATGGTCGAGGGCGTCCTGGATCAGCCACTCGCTCTCGGCGTCGACAGACGAGAGCGCTTCATCGAGGATCAGGATCGGCGCATCGCGAAGGAGGGCTCGGGCAATGGCAATGCGCTGGCGCTGGCCGCCGGAAAGCAGCACCCCGCGATCGCCGATGACCGTTCCATAACCCTCTGGCAGGGCCGCGACAAAGTCATGGGCGTTGGCGGCTCGGGCGGCGGCGATCAGTTCCGTTTCGGTCGCGTCCGGCTTGCCGAAGCGCAGATTGTCCTCGACCGTGCCGTGGAAGAGGAACGTGTCTTGGCTAACGAGCGCGATCTGGCGGCGGATGTCGGCAAAGGAAAGACCGCGCAGATCATGCCCACCCAGCCGGACGACGCCCGCTTGCGGGTCGTAGAGGCGCAGCAGCAGCTTGACGATCGAGGATTTGCCGGCGCCGCTCGGACCCACGATGGCGACTCGCTCGCCGGCACCGACATGAAAATCCAAGGCCGCATGGGTCGCCCGCCGGCCGCCCGGATAGGCGAAGACGACGCCCTCGAACGTCACCGTCGGCCGGAATCCGGCACGGTCGAGCGGGCGCGCGGCCGGTACTTCGCCGACCGTGGGCCGCGCCTCCAGAAGCGTGCCGATGCCCGCCGCGGCCGAGAGGCCCACCATGCCGTAATGTAGCAGATTGGAGAGCTCGCGAAGCGGCCGGAACGCTTCGGTGCCGAGGAGGAGGACGACCAAGAGGACGCCAAGCTCCATCTCGCCCGCCTGGACGCGCCAGGCGCCGAGCGCCACGGCAAACCCGGCGCCAATCGCGATGCCGGCGACCGTGATGCCGTGGGTGAGCGCGTTGGTCATCAGCACCCACATGGTGGTGCGGAAGACCTCGCGGGCCCGATGGGCCAGCAGGCGGGCGCGCGCCGCGCTCTGGCCGAAGGCTTTCAGGGTGGCGAGGCCTTGGATGGAGTCCAGGAACTCGGCGGCGAAGCCGCCATAGGCATCGCGGCGGCGCACGGACTGGCGGCGGTTCCAGCGATGAAAGACGGTCGGTGCCGCCAGGGTGGCGAGCGCCGCCACCAGAAACACCGTCGCCACGGCGCTGTCGAGCCAGGCGAGTGCCGCAAAGAGGGCGATCGGGGTCAGGATGGCAATGGCGACCTGGGGCAGATATTGGCCGAAATAGACCTCGAGTTGGTCGACCCCTTCGACGAGGGACACGAGCACGTCGCCGGTCCGCTCCTGGTTCACGAAGGCCGGGCCGAGGCGGTTGATATGGTCGAAGAGCCGCCGGCGGATGGTCGCCTGCACCCGGGCGGCCGTCTCGTGGGCCACCATGTCCTTGGCATATTGCAGGATGGCGCGCAGCAGGATGGCGCCCAAGATGGCGCCACCAAGCAGGATCAGCTCCACATTGGGTGCCCCCGCATAGAGGCGAGCGAGCAGCCAGCCGAGCAGCGCCAGGCGCGCGATCGCCGCCATGGACGCCAGAAAGCCGAGCGCCACGGCCAGAGCCACGCGGCCGCGCACGCCCACCGTGAATTGCCAAAGTCGAAAATCGAAATACATGGCGGAACCATAGTCCGTGGCCGGCTCGCCGACAACGGACAGGTCGGCCATGCTTGGCAGCGCCAGCTTTGTGTCTATGATCCGCGAGCCAAGAACATAGCCGGTAGAAACCCCGTGACCGAAACACCCGTCACTCCTCGCCTGGCCGCCACCGTCATGCTGTTGCGTGACGGGGCAACGGGGCTTGAGGTTTTCATGGTCGCCCGCCACCACCAGATCGATTTTGCGACAGGTGCCCTGGTGTTTCCGGGTGGCGCGGTGGACCAGGCCGACAGCGATCCCAGGCTCCGCCGCCTTGCCACCTTGGCCGATCGGCTCGATGACGCGGCGCTGGCGCTGCGCGTGGCCGGGATCCGCGAATCCTTCGAGGAATGTGGCGTGCTGCTGGCGCGACCCAGGGGCTCCAGCGAGCTCGTCTCGGGCAAGCGCCTCCTGGACCTGGCGCCCCGCTACCGCGAGCCCTTGGAACAGGGCCAAGTCACCATGGCCGACATGGCCGAGGCCGAAGGGCTCGAACTCGCCCTCGACCTGATGGTGCCCTTCGCCCATTGGATCACGCCGCCGCATATGCCGAAGCGCTTCGATACGTTCTTCCTGCTGGCGCCGGCGCCAGTCGACCAGGTGGCCGAGCATGACGGGCGGGAGTCGGTCGATTCGGTCTGGATCAGGCCCGAGGATGCCATCGCCGACGCCGAGGCCGAGCGGCGCACGGTGATCTTTCCGACCCGCATGAATTTGATGAAGCTGGCCCGGAGCGCCACGGTTGGCGAGGCACTGGCGAGGGCGCGGAGCCAGCCGGTTGTGCCCGTGCTGCCAACGGTCGAACGCGTCCCTGGCGGACGCATTATGCGCATCCCAGCCGAGGCGGGCTATGGTGCCTCGGAGATCCACCTGACCGAAATCGCCGGCCCCGGCAACCGGGTCAAGATCGTGCGCATGGTCGGCCCCGGCTGACCTGTCACATCATGGCGGTGCCGGCTTCGATGTCGCTCAGCACCGGATATTTGGCGCGGGCATCGAAGAGCTGATAGTGCCACCACTCATTGCGATAGAAGTCCCAGCCCGCCGCCGTCATCAGGCCAAGCAGCAGCAGTCGGTTCCGCTGCGCCTCGGGCGCGAGGTCGGTCGTGCCATGGTGGGAAAGCGGCCGGAGATCGTCGAAGCCGGTGCCCATGTCGAGTGCCCGCCCGTTGCCGTCCAAGAGGGTGAGATCGACCGCCGCGCCACGCGAATGAGGTGAGCCGCGCCTTGGATCGGCGATGAAATTGGGGTCGGGGGTGTGATTCCAGAGCAGCCATTGCGCCTCGCTCGGCCGAAAGGCGTCGAGAACGCGAAGCCTGAGGCCGAGGGGTTCGGCAATCGCCACGGCGCGCCGCAGGCCCTCGGCCGCGTCCTCGTTAAGATAGCAGACAGGGCGACGATAGATGGGCCGACCGGTGAAGTTGCGATCGGTGGCGTAGACGAGATCGATCTCGACGCCATGGTCGGCCGGTGAAATCTCGATGAGCATGAAGCTTCTTCTCCCGTCCCCGCGCATTATTCCGCCGGCTGCGCGGCCGCGACGCGGCGCCGGACGAAATTCGCCAGATCATCGAGGAATGTCAGCAGCACCGGCACGACCACCAGCGTCAGCAGGGTCGAGGAGATGAGGCCGCCGATCACCGCATGGGCCATGGGCGCGCGCTGTTCGGCGCCCTCGGCGATGCCCAGCGCCAGCGGTGCCATGCCGGCAATCATCGCCGCCGTGGTCATCAGGATCGGCCGAAGGCGCACCCGCGCGGCGGCGACCAGGGCGGCATCGCGGGCGAGGCCGGCGGCACGCTGCTGGTTCGAATAGTCGACCAGCAGAATCGCGTTTTTGGTAACGAGGCCCATCAGCATGATGAAGCCAATGGCCGAGAAGATGTTGAGGGTGGTGCCACCCACCAGCAGCCCAAGGACGACGCCGATGAGCGCCATGGGCAGCGAGGCCATGATGGCGAGCGGCTGTAGGAAGCGGCCGAATTGCGACGCCAGAATCAGATAGATGAAGATCACCGCGAGCAGCAGGGCACTCACCGCATAGCCCGTCGATTCGGCAATGTCCTTGGTCGAGCCGCCGAAGACGAAACGATAGCCCGCCGGCAATTTCAGGCCATCGAGCGCCGCCTTCACATCGTTACCGACGTCGCCCGTCGCCCGGCCATTTGTGTTGGCGGAGATCAGCACTTCGCGTTGCAGGTCGCGGCGGTTGATCTGGGGGGCGCCGGTGCCGGGCACCAGTTCGGCGACTTGCGAGAGCGCAACCAGCCGGGGCGTGCCGCTGGTATCGAGCTTGCTCGACGTCAAATAGATGCGATCGAGGTCGGCCCGGGTTTGCCGGAGGTCGCGCGGCAGGCGCACCAGGACGGTGTAGCTCTCGCCGTCGGGCGCCTTCCAACTACTGGCTTCTTCGCCCGCCAGCAGGGGGCGCAGGGCGTCCACGACCTGGCTCTGGCCAACGCCAAGATCGCTCGCGAGTTCGCGGCGCAGGCGCACGGCGAGGGTGGGCTTTGCAGCCTTCAAGCTGGTGTCCAGATCGACGATACCGGCAATGGTCGCCATGCGCGCCATCGCCTGTTGGCTGATGCGGTCGAGCTCGGCGATATCGCGGCCTTGCAGGCTCACTTGAATGAGCTTCTGCGGCCCGCCGGCGGTCGGCAGCATGATGCCGATGATGATGCCGGGGATCTGGGCCAGACGCCCACGGATCGGTTGCGCGAGTTGTAGCGGAGTCAGCCGGCGCCGGCTGCGATCGACGTAGCGGACATAGACCGCGGCGACGTTCCGGCCGGGGGCGACCACGCCGCTGTTGATGACCGCGTAGCTGTAGGCGACCTCGGGAAAGTCGCGGAGTGCTACCTGCACCTGGCGAACCTTGGCCGCGGTATAGTCGAGGGAAGAGCCCACCGGCGCCTGAACGTCGATTTGGCTCTCGCCGAGATCGGCGGGCGGCACGAATTCGGTGCCGACCAGGCGCACCATGCCGAGGCTCGCGACGAAGATCAGGAATGCCGCGGCCACGGTGACGAGGCGGTGATGGAGGCTCCAGGCGAGCAGCCGACCATAGAGGCTCGCCAGCACGCCAAGGGCGCGTTCGGGCAAGGCGACCAGTGCCGCGAGGGCACGCGATCGTGGCGGCCCCTTGCGATCGTGCCAGACGCTGGAGAGCATTGGATCGAGAGTGAAGCTCACGAACAGCGAGATCAATACCGCGGCCGTGACGGTAATACCGAACTGAAGGAAGAACCGGCCGACAATGCCGCCCATGAAGGCGACCGGCAGGAACACCGCAACGATAGAGAAGGTGGTGGCAAGCACCGCGAGGCCGATCTCCTCGGTGCCGTCGAGCGCGGCCCGGCGGTGATCCTTGCCCATGGCCAAGTGGCGCACGATGTTCTCGCGCACCACGATGGCGTCGTCGATCAGAATGCCGATGGCGAGCGAGAGCGCCATCAGGGTCATCATGTTGAGGGTGAAGCCGAGGAAGTAGAGGGCGGCGAACGTGCCCAGGATCGCGATCGGCAAGGTGAGGCCGGTGATCGCCGTGCTGCGCCAGCTACCCAGGAACAAGAGGACGATGAGGACCGTCAACACGCCGCCCTCGATCATGGTGCGCTGCACGTTCTTGAGCGAGTTGCGGATGCTGCGCGAGCCGTCGCGCACCGGCTTCAGCTCGACGTCGGCTGGTAGCTGGCCGCGCAGCAACTCGATCTGGGAGCGCACCGCGTCGGCCACGTCCACGGTGTTGGCGTTCTGCACCTTGACGATGTCGATGGCAAGCGCGGCCTTGCCATCGAGGAGCGCCATGCTGTCCGGCTCCTCTTCGCCGTCGACCACCGTCGCGACCTGGCCGAGATAGACCGGGGCGTTGCCGCGTTGCGCCACCACCAAGCGTTCGAGCTGCCTGGGCTCGTCCACCATGCCCTCGATCTGCACCACGAGATCGCCGGTGCCGTGGGTCAAAATGCCGGCTGGCCGGTCTTGATGCTCGCGGCGAATGGCGCCCAACACCTGGTCGACGCCGAGGCCGAGGGCCAGCAGCTTCTCGGGCTGCAATTCGACGCGGATCTGGCGCTTCACGCCGCCGACGATGATCGCGCGTCCCACCCCGCGGGCGTTCTGAAGGCGCTTGACGATCACCTGATCGGCGAGCGTCGTGAGTGCCCGGGGCGAGCGGATGTCGGAGCTGACGACGAGCGAGACGATCGGCAGCTCGTCGGGATTGAAGCGCTGGATCTCCGGCTCCTTGACCGCGTCGCGCAACCGGCCGCGGATCGCCCCCACCCGATCGCGCACATCCTGGGCGGCGATGGTCGCCCGGACCGAGAGCTCGAACTCGATGATCACCACCGATCGACCCTCGAATGAGCGCGAGGTGAGGGTCTTGATGCCGGCGATGGCGTTGACAGCCTCCTCGATCGGCCGGGTCACGTCGGTCTCCACCGTCTCGGGCGAGGCGCCCGGATAGTTGGTGGTGACGACGATGATGGGGAAGTCGATCTCGGGCCATTGGTCGACCGAGAGACGATGCGCGGCAAAGAGGCCGAGCACGAGGAGCGCCACCATCATCATGGTGGCAAACACCGGATTGTCGATGCTGACGCGGGTGAGCCACATGGCCGGCGCCCTACCTTTATTGTCCGCCGACGCGCGCCGCCATGCCAGGTTCGAGTCGGAGCGGCGCGGTCACCACCACGTCGCCCGGCTGTATGCCGCGCTCGATCCGCACCCGCCCGTCCAAGGTGGTGAGCGTGCCGAGCGTGACGGGACGACGCCGGATGTGGCCGGCCTCGATCACCAGCACATGGCTCCCGTCCGCATCGCGGCGGATCGCGTCAATGGGCAGCGCCAGCGCGTCCGCCGCTTCGCTCGCGACGATATGGCCCGCGGCAAACATACCGGTCCGCAGCATGCCGTCCGGGTTGGGCAGCACGATATGGACGGCGATCGAGCGGGAGCCGGCCAGGGTCGCGGGATTGATGCGCTGGACGCGCCCCGTAAACAGCCGGTCGCCCAAACCCTCCACGGTGAAATCGGCGGTCTGGCCGACGGCAACGCGCGGAATGTCGCTCGCCGGCACGGTCGCCATCACCTCGAGCAGCGACAGGTCGACGATCGTCAACAGCTTGGTGTCGTTCATCGCCATCTCGCCCGGATGGATCATGCGCTCGGCGATCCAGCCATCGATGGGGGCGACCAAGTCGGCCTCGCCCAGCGCCTTTTGCGCCATGTCGATTTGCGCCTTGATTTGGCCGGCGTTGGCGGCAAGTGCCCGCGACTCCGCGTCCGCCTTGTCCATGCTGGTACGCGCCGCATAGCCGCGCGCTTCCAGGGCGGTGGTATTGGCCCGTACGCGCTCGGCATGGGCGAGCTGGGCCTCCGCGGCGTCGAGGGCGCGTTGCCGCTCTTCGAGACGCGCCTTGAGATCGCGCGTATCGAGCCTGACCAATACCTCGCCCCGCTTGACGGCCTCGCCTTCGCGCACGGTCACCTCGCGCACCCGGGCCGCCACCTCGGTGCGCAGCAGCGCCTCATTGACGGGGCGGATCGAACCCGCGAGCGGAATCAATTGACGCAGGGTCTCCCGTCGAACAGCGCTGACCTCGATCGCCGCGAGCTCGATCACCCGCGGCGGTTCCGGCGCCGGCGCCGCCCCGGTGGCGGGTGCGAGTGACAGGCGCCAGGCCACGAAGGCGATACCCGTTACAAGGGCGAGGGCGATCAGGCCGGGCCAGAGCCAATGTCGGGCGGTCGCGCGCGCGCGGACGCCTATTGCGGTCATGGTCATGGCGTGTTCCCCGGGGTCCGAGACAAGCCGACCAGCAGCAATTCGAGATAGGTCCGGTAGAAACGCTCGTCCGACAAGGGATTGGGGTCGGCGGACTCCAGCGAATGCTGATAGATGGAACGCATGGTGAGGGGCGCGAGGACGACCCGCGCAACGGCCTCGACATCGTGCGGGTGGAACTCGCCCCGGGCGATACCGCGGGCGACGATTTGTTCCACGAGCCGCCGGCCGCGTAGCACGACCTCCTCCATATAGAAGCGGGTGATGGCGGGGAAGGTCCCGGCCTCGGCCACCATCAGCTTCAGGATGCCGCCCGCCGGCCCGCTGTTCAGTTGCCGCCATTCGCGCACCAGGAAATGCAGCATCCCGACGGTCGCGCCGGAAAAACCGGCGAGCATGGCCTCGCCGCCCTCGATGTGGGTCAGGATGGCGGACCGCACCACTGCTTTGAACAACTCCTCCTTTGTGGCGAAGTAGAGATAAACGGTCCCCTTGGACACGCCCGCGCGGCCCGCCACGTCGTCGAGCCGGGTCTGGGCGAAGCCGCGCTCGACGAACAGCGTCAGCGCCGCGGCGATGATCTCTCCCGGCCGTGCCTCGCGGCGGCGGCGGACAGGGCTGGTCTCGGTCTTGCCATCGACCGGGTCGATCACCGTTGGGGAGTCCATCGAACAGTTCTTTATTACTGACCGGTCAGTCATTAACTTAATGTCTTTGCCACCGAACGGCAACCGAATTCGCAGCCCCCAGAATTGATCGCCGCGACTCCACGAGTTTTCCTTTACCGCAATGCTCAGCCCCTCGAAAGCCAATAGATGAACCAAATAAGTATATGATAAATATATAATATGATAAATAATATCAAAACTCATTGCACGTTAACGCGATGTTCGCTACATGCCCAGATTTGTCACGCGCTAACGCGAGAAGTTCCGCATCGCGCCACCGCCATCGCCGTCGCGACCCATCCCTCCGGGCTCGGGCGAAACAGAGATCCCAGGCCATTTCCTTCTGTGATAGTCGGTCCCAGGTAGTGATAATATTCGCTGATTTCTGTGCCCAGCGGGTGCCTGGCGAGGGGGTGTGATGTCGTACAAACGGGTCGCGATCATCGGTGGGTCGGGGTTCATCGGACGGCACTTGGTTCGCCGTCTGGCCGCCGACGACTGCATCGTGCGGGTCTGTGTGCGCGACCCCGAGGCGGCTTTGTTCCTGAAGCCCATGGGCGCGGTCGGCCAGATCGTGCCCATACAGACCAACCTGCGCGACGACGCCTCGGTGCGCGCCGCCGTGGCGGGCGTCGACGCGGTGGTTAATCTGGTTGGCATTCTGCACGAGTTTGGCAAGCAGACCTTCGATGCGATCCACGCCGAAGGCGCCGGGCGGGTTGCCGCCGCCGCCGCCGAGGCCGGCGTTGGGCGGCTGGTGCATATGTCGGCGCTTGGCGCCGATGCCGGTTCGCCCGCCCAGTATGGCCGCTCCAAGGCGGCAGGCGAGGCAGCCGTCAAGGCCGCCTTTCCCGGCGCCACCATTGTCAGGCCCAGTATCGTGTTCGGACCCGAGGACAATTTCTTCAATCGGTTCGCCGCCATGGCGGTCTTGTCGCCGGCCTTGCCGCTGATCGGCGGCGGCGGTACGCGCTTCCAGCCGGTCTATGTGGGTGACGTTGCCGAGGCGGTCCGGCGCGTCCTCGCCGACCCTTCCGCGGCCGGCCGCACCTATGAGCTGGGTGGCCCCGAGGTCTATAGCTTTCGCGAATTGCTAGCCCTGTTACTCGAGGCGATCGGCCGCCGGCGTATTCTGTTGCCGGTGCCCGCCTGGGCCGCGGCGATTCCGGCTTCGGTCCTGGAACGCTTGCCGGTGCCGCCCCTGACGCGCGACCAGATCAGGCTGCTCGAACGCGATAACGTCCCGACCGGAACGGCGCCTGGCCTTGCCGACCTCGCGATTCCGCCGACCGCCGTCATGGCCGTCTTGCCAACCTATCTCGACCGGTTTCGCGTGCGCGGGCGGTTCGCGGGCCGGCAACGGGACGGAGCGGCCTGAAGGCGGATTGTCGGAGGCTGGCTCGAGCGCTCATGCGTACCTTGCATCATTTCTGGCTATCGCCGTTTTGCCGCAAGATTCGCATTGCGCTTCGTGAAAAGAATCTCGATTTCCAATTGCAGCTGGAGCAGGTCTGGCAGCCATCGGCGGACTTCCTGCGCCTCAATCCGGCGGCGACCGTGCCCGTCCTGGTCGACGAAAATGGCACGGTGGTCGCCGATTCCTATGCCATCGCGGAGTATATCGAGGAGAGTTACGCGACACCGCCGCTGTTTGGCGGGGATCCCCAGCAACGCGCCGAGACCCGCCGCCTGGTCGCCTGGTTCGATACCAAGTTCCACCGCGAAGTGGGTGAGCCGTTGGTCCGCGAGAAGGCGATCAAGCGTTTCCTGCGCCAGGGCGAACCGAATTCCGCCCCGATTCGGGCCGGCCAGCAGAACATCCATTACCATCTCGACTATATCGCCTGGCTCGCCGACCGGCGGACTTGGCTCGCGGGCGATGATTTCTCGTTCGCCGACATTGCCGCGGGCGCCCATCTCTCGGTCGTGGATTATCTGGGCGACGTGCCCTGGGACCAGCATGAGGGTGCCCGGTTCTGGTACCAGCGCATCAAATCGCGCCCCAGCATGCGTCCTTTGCTGGCGGACCATATCCCGGGACTGCCACCGCCGGCCCACTATGCCGACCTCGATTTCTGAGCCGCCATGCGCCTGTTCTGCTTTGGATTGGGTTACACGGGTCGGGCACTTTCCGATGCCCTCGCCGCCGAGGGTTGGCAGGTCACCGGCACGACCCGAAAGGGTGGCCCCGCGAGCTTGGCCTTCGCGCGTGATGGCCCGCTCACCGATCCTAGGGCGGCGCTCGGCGGCGCCAGCCATATATTGAGCGGCGTGCCGCCCGACGCGGCCGGATGCCCGGTCCTCGACGCCCATGGTCCCGACCTGGCGCGCCAGGGTGGCGTTGCCTGGATCGGCTATCTCTCCACCACCGGCGTCTATGGCGACCGGGGCGGCGACTGGGTTGATGAGGCGACCGAGCCCCGGCCATCGGGCGAGCGCCAGCGGCAGAGGCGGGCGGCGGAAGCTGGGTGGCTCGGGCTCTGGCGGCAATATGGGCTGCCGGTGCATGTGTTCCGCCTGGCCGGCATCTACGGTCCCGGCCGCTCGGCGCTCGATGCCGTGCGGGCCGGCGAGGCCAGGCGGATCGTCAAGCCGGGCCAGGTTTTTTCGCGCATCCATGTCGCCGACATCGTGGCCGTGCTGATGGCCTCGATGGCGAGGCCCGATCCCGGGGCCATCTATAATGTGGCCGACGACGAGCCCGCCGCCGCCCAGACCGTCGTCGAGCATGCCTGCCGGCTGCTTGGCGTGGAGCCGCCGCCGGTGGAGGCGTTGGAGACCGCGGCGCTTTCGCCCATGGCGCGGAGCTTCTATGCCGACAACCGGCGGGTACGGAACGACCGCATCAAGCGTGAACTTGGCGTGCATCTCGCTTATCCCACCTACCGCGAGGGGTTGGCGGCAATCCTGACCGGCGCCCCGATGGGGACCGCCCAGTGATCCACGCCTATGTGCAATCGAATGGCCGTTGCCGGCATATCGATATCGGCTCCGGCGACACATTGCCGGCCGACCCGCTCTGGCTCGACTCGCTCGATCCGAGTGATGCGGAACGAGCCATGGTTGAGAGCGCCCTGGCCGTTAGGCTGCCGTCCTATGCGGAGATGCGGGAGATCGAGCAATCGAGCCGCTTCTATGTCGAGGACGGGGCGCGCTACATGACCGCCAATATCCTGGCCAAGGCGGACACGCCGCTGCCGGGCACCTTTCCCATCAGCTTCATCTTGGCGCGGCGCGCGCTGATTACGCTTAGGCAGGCGGATCCGAAGCCGTTTCGCGCATATGCCGTGTTCCTGCCGCCGACCCTGGTGGCCAGTATCTACGGTATGAATTTCGAGATCATGCCGGAACTCAAATGGGTCATGGGCTATCCCTGGGCGCTGCTGCTCATGTTTCTCTCGGCCGTCTTGCCGATCGTCTATTTCCGGCGCAAAGGGTGGTTCTGAGGCCCATGTCCATCGAGTTGCTCCTGCAAGCGATCTTCCTCGGCATTGTCGAGGGGTTGACCGAATTCATTCCCGTCTCGTCGACCGGCCACTTGATCCTGTTCGTCGATCTGTTGGATTTCCAAGGACCGCCGGGGCGGGTCTTCGAGATTGCCATTCAGCTCGGCGCGATCCTGGCGGTCGTCCTGCTCTACTTCCAGCGCCTCTGGAAGGTCGCGCTGGCGTTGCCGACGGAGCCGGTGGCGCGGCTCTTTGTCTTCAACCTGTTCGTGGCCTTTCTGCCGGCGGCGCTCGTCGGCGTCATGGCCCATGGTTTCATCAAGAGCGTCCTCTTTTCGCCCTATGTGGTCTGCACCACCCTGATCTTGGGCGGCATCGTCATTCTGCTGGTGGAGCGCTTGCTGCCCGAGCCCCGGGTGCGGGAAGTGCTGGCCGTCTCACCCTGGCTCGCCCTGAAGATCGGGGCTATCCAGTGTCTCGCCATGGTGCCGGGCGTGTCGCGCGCCGGCGCCACGATCATCGGCGCCATGGCGCTCGGCGTGGAGCGGCGGGCGGCCACCGAATTTTCGTTCTTTCTGGCCATGCCAACCATGCTCGGAGCCGTCGTCTACGATGTTTACAAGAACTGGCGCCAGCTCGACTTCGACAATGGGCTGGTGATCGCCATCGGATTCCTGTTTGCCTTCCTGGCCGGTGGCCTGGTGGTGCGCTCGCTGGTGCGGTTCGTCGGTCGGCACGGGTTTCAGCCTTTCGGCTGGTACCGCATTGTCGTCGGATCGGTCATGCTCGCGCTGCTGCTCGTGAAGTGATGCGGCTCGCCGATTTCGATTTCGATTTGCCGGCCGACCGCATCGCCGATCGACCCACGGTGCCGCGCGACATGGCCCGCCTTCTCGACCTCCGGGAGGGTGCCAGCGATTGTTTCGTCCGCGACCTGCCGGCACTCCTGGCGCCGGGCGATGTCCTGGTCTTGAACGACACCAGGGTCATCCCGGCGCGCCTCGCCGGCCGGCGGGGCGAGCTCGCTGTCGCGGTGACGTTGCACCGCCAGGTGGGTCCGGCCCGCTGGCGCGCCTTTGCGCGGCCGGCAAAGCGACTCCGGCCCGGCGACCGCATCGACTTTGGCCATGATTTCACCGCCACTCTGGTCGACCGCGACAGCGTGGAGGGCCTGCTGCTGCAATTCGATCGCGCCGACGCCGAGCTATTCCGGGCGCTCGACCGCCATGGGGCGATGCCCTTGCCGCCTTATATCAAGCGTGCGGTGGACGATCGCGACCGCGCGGACTATCAGACGGTCTATGCGAGTGCGCCGGGGGCCGTGGCGGCGCCGACCGCGGGCTTGCACTTCACGCCCGAGCTGCTTGCGGCGCTCGCTGCCGGCGGCATTGCCTGGACGACGGTCACGCTGCATGTGGGCGCCGGCACCTTCCTGCCGGTGCGAAACGACGACCCCCGCGAACACCATCTTCTGGCGGAATGGGGATCGGTCAGCCGGGCGACGGCGGACCGGGTGAATGGTGCCCGGGCCCGGGGCGGGCGCGTCGTCGCGGTGGGCACCACCAGCACGCGCTTGTTGGAATCGGCAGCGGCGGCCGATGGCCGGGTCCAACCCTTCTCGGGCGAGACCGATCTCTTCATCCTGCCTGGCTATCGCTTTCACGCGATCGACCTGTTGCTCACCAACTTTCACCTGCCGCGTTCGAGCCTGTTCATGCTGGTGGCGGCATTTGCCGGCCTCGATCGCATGCGCTGGGCCTATGGCGAAGCGATCCGACGCGGCTACCGCTTCTATTCCTATGGCGATTGCTGCCTTCTCGAGCGAGTCGAGGCCGGCCAGTGACGGGCTTCGAACTGCTGGCAACCGATGGCGCCGCCCGGTATGGGCGGCTGCGGACCGCGCATGGCGGCGTCGAGACGCCGGCCTTCATGCCGGTCGCCACTGCCGGGACGGTCAAGGCGATGATGCCGGAGGCGGTGGTGGCGGCGGGCGCCCAGATGATATTGGCCAACACTTATCACCTGATGCTGCGGCCGGGAGCCGAGCGCGTCCGGCGCCAGGGCGGCCTGCACCGCTTCATGGGGTGGTCGCGGCCGATCTTGACCGATTCGGGTGGTTTCCAGGTCATGTCGCTGAAGGCATTGCGCGACATCGACGATGATGGCGTGACCTTCCGCTCGCATATCGATGGCAGCCGGCACCGGCTGACACCCGAACGCAGCATCGAGATCCAGCGCGATTTGGGGGCTGACATAAGTATGGTACTCGACGAGTGCATCGCCTGGCCATGCAGCGTGGACGCGGCGGCGGCCGCCATGCGCCGTTCCACGGCATGGGCCGAGCGCTCGAAGGCGGCGTTTGAACACCGGGCTGGGCATGGCCTCTTCGCCATCGTGCAGGGGAGCGTGTTCGCCGATCTCCGCCAGGAGTCGGCCGCCGCGCTTGCCGATATCGGGTTCGATGGTTATGCCATCGGCGGCCTGGCGGTCGGCGAGGGTCAGGCCCGCATGTTCGCTGTTCTCGAAGCGACCGTGCCCGGTCTGCCGACCGACCGGCCCCGTTATCTCATGGGGGTTGGCAAGCCCGCCGACCTGGTGGGTGCCGTGCTGCGTGGCGTTGACATGTTCGATTGCGTGATCCCGACGCGCTCCGGCCGCACGGCGCAGGCGTTCACGCGCCATGGCGCGCTCAACCTGCGCAATGCCCGCCACGCCGAGGACGGGCGGCCCCTCGACGGGCGCTGCCTGTGCCCGGCCTGCCGAACCTATAGCCGCGCTTATTTGCACCATTTGGCGAAGGCGGGGGAAATTCTCGGCGCCATGCTGCTGACAGCGCACAATGTCACTTATTATCAAGATCTGATGGCCGACCTTCGCGATGCCATCCAGACCGGCACACTCGGGGCGTTCGCCACCCAGTTCGCCGCCCGGGAAATGCGGGGCGATCTGGCGCCTCTCTAACCTATTTGCCACGGTTTTTAGGTTCTAACCCCGCCGAGTACAACCACCTTGTGTGGACGATTGACGAGAAATCTGTTATCTAGAGCGTAATCATATAAGCCTAGCAGGCAAATCCAACCTCGACATTGGGGACCGAGTTCTGTAGTGAGATAGAAATAAGTTGGGTGCGCGAAGTTGTTGTACCGGGCATACTGTGGAATTTTCCCTGGAGTGATGTCGTGGCAAATATTATACTGGTTGAAGACACGTCCGACCTCCGCGTTCTGCTGCGCTTCGTGCTCGAGCGCCTGGGCCATAAAGTGGTCGAAGCCGGTGATGCCCGGCGGGCCGCCGAGTACTTGGAGCGGCAGCGATTCGACCTGCTGATTACCGATATCGTGCTGCCGGAAGAGGACGGGCTCACCTTGGTTCGCGCCGCGAAGGCGCAGACGCCTTGTCCGCGCGTGATTGCCATGTCCGGCGCCGGCGCCCAGTTCCCGGCCGGCATATCCCTCAAAATCTCCGAGGCCCTCGGGGCCGACGCCATCCTCTACAAGCCGTTTCACAATGACGAGTTTGTCGAGATGGTGAAAACCGTGCTGGGACCGGCCGAGCCCGATCGACCGCGCGCCACCATACAGCCATAGTCGGCGCCGGTAAGGCGGGTGAGCGCTAGCGGTGGAAGAGGTGGCGGATGATGTTCTCGAGGCAAGCGGTGAACACTTGTTGCTGCTCGAGCGCTAGCTGGGTGATCGCGTCGACAAGCGCGCCGATCGGATCTTGATGCAGCAGCGCGTCTCCCGCCGGGGTCACTTCAAGTAGACGGCTGCGCCGGTCACCCGGCATCGGCAGGCGCCGCAGGAGGCCTTTTCGCTCCAGCGCCGTGATGGTCTGTGTCGCCGTGCCCTTGGTGGTCGCGTGGAAGCGGGCAAATGCGCTCGCGGTGCGGGCTTGGCGGTTTGCCCCGCTGAAATAACGCAGCGCCGACCATTGCGCGGGATTGAGGCCGCTCTTGAAGCTCGATGAATAGATCAGCCGGCCGACCTGCTCGACAAGTTCGGCGGCGGCGGTGGCGTGCCGCTGGTCCTTGTTCATTGGTGCGAGGCCCCTCATTGGGTGCGCCGAGTGACTGTCGCCGATGCTTTCGTTCATGATGACCGACCAATTAATAGTCAGGATTTCCGATCAACTTCGATCCAAAATTGTCTATTGCGACTCAAAATACATGACGTGTCGTATTTCGGCAATAATCATATGGCCGGGTCCGCACGATATTGGTTGTTTGCCACGAATACGTTGTTTGGACGAATAATTTTCCAATCCGGTGCGGGCCAGGCCGGCTGTCGCCGGTGATCGAGGCGGGGCGGGGATGGTCGGGGCGAATGGCCGCATGGCTGGGAAAATCGCATTCGTAACGGGTGCTGGCTTCGGTTTTGGCCGGCCGATGGACGTCGCCCACGGCATTCTCTACCCCACCTGCGACGCGGCAAGCGTTACCATGGGAAGCGAACCACTTATCGCCGGTAGCCAGACAAGGAACTGATCGCCATGGCCCTCGCGCCTCTCGACCTCGGCCCTAATGCCCATTTGATCGGCAAGCCCGGTTCGCGCGGGGCTCTTGACACGCCCGTGCTGGTCATCGATCTCGATGCCTTGGAGCGCAACATCGCGACCATGGCGGCGCATGTCCGCCAGGTCGGTCAGGTTCTCAGGCCGCATGCGAAGACCCACAAATCGCTCGAAATCGCGCGCCGGCAAGTGGCCGCCGGCGCCGTGGGGATCGCCTGCGCCACCCTCGGCGAGGCGGAGGTGATGGTGGGTGGCGGCATCGAGAATGTGCTGATCACGTCGCCCATGGTGCGGGCGTCCAAGGTTGAGCGGCTGATCGCCCTCAATCGCCGCGCCAATGGCCTATCGGTGGTCGTCGACCATCCGGGCAATATCGAGGCGCTGGCCGCCGCCGCCAACGCCAGTGGCCAAGTGCTGCGAGTTCTGATCGACCTCGATGTCGGCACCCACCGCACCGGTGTTGCCTCGGCCCAGAGCGCGGTGGCGCTCGCCCGCCAGATTGCCGGCCAGGCGAGCCTGGAGTTGGTGGGGCTGCAAGCCTATGCCGGCCATCTCCAGCATGTCGTGGACTATGACGCCCGCCTGGCCCAGGCCCGGCAGATGGCGGAGTGGCTCAGCCAAGTGCGCGGTCAGTTGAGCGCGGCCGGACTCTCGCCCGCCCTCCTCTCCGGTGGTGGTACCGGGACCCATGATTTGGACCATCGGGCAGGTGCGATCAACGAGCTACAAGCCGGCTCCTACGTGTTCATGGATTCTGACTATGGCGTTGTCGCCCTGACCGAGGCCGGCCGTTCGCCCTTCGAGACGGCGTTGTTCGTGCAGACCAGCGTGGTGAGCGCCTGCCATGACGGGTTTGTCACGACCGATGCCGGCCTCAAGGCGTTCTCGACCGACAAGGGGCCGCCCGACATCCTCAGCGGCGCGCCCGCGGGCTCGACCTATAGCTGGTCGGGCGACGAGCATGGCCGGGTGCATTTGCCGCCGGGCGGCCGGCTCGATATCGATGCCGTGCTGGAATGCCGAGTGCCGCATTGCGACCCGACGGTCAATCTTCACGACCATTATCATGTGGTGCGGGGCGACACCCTGGTTGCCATCTGGCCGGTCGACGCGCGCGGCCGGCGCTAACCGGCGCGGCGCGGCGCCGAAGGGTCCGCCGCGCCCTAGGACGTGGCGGCGCCGAAGGGTCCGCCGCTTGGGTGGCAAGCGTCGGAGTGGGACCACTAGGGCGTGGCTGCGCCGGGACTCCCCGCTTCCAGTATGGCGGCGGCGCCGCGATCGCAGTCTACCAGGGCCGCTATTGTCAGCTCGCCGAGCGCCATCTTCTGTTGGCCGTCGGGCGTGAAGTTGTCGGGTGCCAGCCAGCGCTCATAGGCGCGTTTCAGATACGGCCATTCACGGTCGAGCATGGCGAACCAGATGGTGTCTCGGTTTCGCCCCTTGTAGATGGTCGCCTGGCGAAAGAGGCCCTCATAGCGGAAGCCATAGCGGAGGGCCGCGCGGCGCGAGGGCGCGTTGAGGGAGTCGCACTTCCACTCGTAGCGCCGATAGCCGAGCTCGTCGAAGACGCGGCGCATCATCAAGAACATGGCCTCGCTGGCGATGGGCGTGCGCTGCGCCAGGGGGGAATAGTTGATGTTGCCGACCTCGATCGAGCCGATGGCGGGGTCGATTCTGAGATAGCTCGCAACACCGACCGCGCGCTCGCCCGCCCTCGCGACGATGGCGAAGAACAGCGGGTCCTGGGACTTGGCGACGCTCGCGACCCAATCCCGGTAGGCGGCGAATTCGCCGAACGGCCCGACCGCGAGATAGGTCCAATTGCGGCCGTCCCGGTCGCGGCCGTTCGCCTCGAAGAGTGCCTCGGCATGGCGCGCCGCATCGAGCGGCTCAAGCCGGCAATGGACGCCGGTCATGGCCGTTCCGGGGGGCCTGGGTCGCGCCGTCCAGCCCGGCAGCGGCAAGCCGATCGGCTGGCCAAGTGGGTTAAGATGCTCCGGCATGCTGTCCTCGGTCCCCGGGGCGATGGGTGAGCCAACCATCCTTCGCCGGCGGAGGGAAGTGCCGACTTTTTGGAATATTTGGGGAGGGTGCGATGATCGAGGTCCGTCCGTTTCAGAGCCTCGGGCGGTTCAGCAACGAATGGCTGACCGCCCGCTATCATTTCAGCTTCGCCCAATACCGCGACTCGGCGCGTATGGGCCTCGGGCCGCTCCGGGTCTGGAATGACGACCGGGTGCTGCCGGGCCGTGGCTTCGATCCGCACCCGCACCGCGACATGGAGATCGTCACCTATGTGCGCCAGGGTGCCATCACCCACCGCGACCATCTGGGAAATGTGGGGCGGACGGCGGCGGGCGACGTTCAGGTCATGTCGGCCGGCACCGGCATCACCCATGGCGAACATAATCTCGAAGACCAGGACACGACACTCTTCCAGATCTGGATCGAACCGGCGCGGACTGGCGTGGCGCCCGCCTGGCAGATGCGCGCCTTTCCCAAGGCCGAGCGTGCCAGCCGGTTGGTGGCGCTGGCATCCGGCCGGGCGAGCGATCTGGCCGCGGGCGCTTTGCCGATCCACCAGGACGCGACCCTATATGGCGCGACGCTCGTGGCCGGCCAAGGGTTTAGCCATGAGCTGGGCGCCGGCAGGCGGGCCTATCTGGTGGCGGCCAGGGGTCGATTCCGGGTCAATGGCGCCGAAGTTGGCGAGCGCGACGGTGTCGCCCTTGAAGGTGAGCCCGAACTTCTGATCGAGGCACTGGCGGACGGCGAATTGCTGCTCGCCGATCTGCCGTGACGCGCTTACGCCAAACTAAAAGTGGCAACCTGCGGCGCGTGCAAGGATTCCGGCGAATGCCCGCCGGTCGCATAGCCGATCGCCTCCTGGCGACGTCCGCGTAAGGGGTGCCGGTCAAGAGTGTGTCGAGCGGAGCAGGCCGCCGCGCACATCCATGGCGAGCAACGGCATGGCGGTCATCACCAGGCGCCCATCGCAATCGAAGCGGATCGCCGGTCCGCATGGCGCGCCCGGTTCGTTCGCTCAGCTCGGCCGGTCGCCCTTGGCCGTGGTGCGGTGCATGAGGCGCGGCATGGTCTCGTCGTAATCCAGCACGGCATAATGCATGGCCGAGCGATTGTCCCACATCAGCACGTCGCCCGCCTGCCAGCGATGGCGGTAGATGTTCTCGGGCCGGGTCGCCTCGGCATAGAGATGGTGCAAGAGGCCGGCGCTTTCGTCGGCCGTCCAGCCGTCGATCCGGGTCGTGAACCAGGGATTGACGAAAAGCGCCTTGCGGCCCGACTCTGGATTGGTGCGCACGACCGGATGGCGGGCGGGCGGCGGCACGGCGGTGATCGGCTGGCCGTCGCTCGGAGATTCCGCGTTTCGCCGCTGCAAGGCTTCGCCGCTGTGCAGCGCGAAGAGGCTGTCGAGCGTCGCTTTCAGGCCCGCCGAGAGGCCGTCATAGGCCGCGTACATGTTGGCGAACATGGTGTCGCCGTAACCTTCGGGCACGGTGAGCGCCTTGAGAATCGAGCCGAGCGGCGGCGTTTCGGCAAAGGAGATGTCGGAATGCCAGAAATCGTTGCGCGCCCCGGGCCGGCCCGGCTTGTTCTCGAGCACCAGGATGTCGGGATAATCGTCGAGACCCTTGCGCGACTTCAGCGGGTGTTCCATCACCGGGCCAAATCGCGCGGTGAAGGCCACATGCTGGGCGGGCGTGAGCGCGCCCTGGCCGCGCCAGAGGAGGATGCAATGATCGAGGAGGCACTGGCGGATTTCCGCGAAGCTCGCCTCATCAATGGGCCCTGCCAGGTCCACGCCCTGGACCTCGACCCCGATGGCGCCCGCGAGCGGCCGCGTCTCGATCATGCTGTTGCGAACCGCTCGACCCGCCATGCGCCTTCTCCCGGCCTTATTGAGCGCCTTAATTATAGCCTACCTCGGACATCGTTGCTCTACAGTCGCCCACCCCGGCCGTAAGCTTCGGTTGGAAGCGCGTGGGGCGTTGGAGCGATCGCCATGGCGGAAGAGCGCGTCGATCGCCGGCTGGCGGCGATATTCGCGGGCGACATCGCCGGCTATAGCCGGCTGATGGGCGCCGACGAGGAGGGCACGCTTCGCCAGCTCAAGGCCCATCGCCAGGAACTCGTCGACCCCAAGATTGCCGAGCACCGGGGCCGGATCGTCAAGACGACGGGCGACGGCATGCTGGTGGAATTCGTCAGCGTCGTGGACGCCGTTCGCTGCGCCGTCGACATCCAGCGCGGCATGGCGGAGCGCAACGCCGGCGTGGCCGCCGAGAAACGCATCGAATTCCGTGTCGGAATCAATGTCGGCGACATCATCGGCGACGCCAACGATATCTATGGCGACGGCGTCAACGTGGCCGCCCGGCTGGAGGCGCTCGCCGACCCTGGCGGCATCATGGTTTCCAGCAATGTCTATGAGCAGGTGCGCGACAAGCTCGGCTTCGGCTTCGAGGACATGGGCGAGCAGACCGTCAAGAACATCGCGCGGCCCGTTGGCGTCCACCGCGTTACCCTCGTGGAAAGCGCCACGCCGATCACGGCCACATCCGCCGCACCAGCCCCCGCCGAAGAAGCGCTGGCGCTGCCCGACAAGCCCTCGATCGCGGTCCTCGCCTTCAGCAATCTCTCGGGCGATCCGGAGCAGGAATATTTCTGCGACGGCGTGTCCGAGGACATCATCACCGAACTGTCGCGCTTTCGTTCGCTGTTCGTGATCGCACGCAACAGCTCGTTTTCCTACAAGGGCAAGTCGCCCGACATTCGCCAAGTCGGCAAGGAACTGGGAGTGCGCTATGTGCTGGAGGGCAGCATCCGGCGCGCCGGCCTGCGCATTCGGGTGACGGGCCAGCTCATCGACACGCTGACGGGGAACCACATCTGGGCCGACCGCTACGACCGGGTGCTGGAAGACATCTTTGCCGTGCAGGAGGAACTGACCCAGAGCATCGTTCGGGCGATCATGCCCGAGATCGAGGCGGCGGAACTGGAGAAGGTGCGTCGACGGCGTCCCGATAGCCTCGGCGCCCACGAGATCGCGGTGCGCGCCTGGGCCAAGGTGGGGGAGGCGTTCATCAAGAATGATCGCGCGCTCCGCGACGCGGCGATCGGCGAGGCCAAGGCGGCGCTCGCCATCGACGCCCGAAGCACGCTCGCCCTGAACGCGCTCGCATTCGCGCAGTGGCAGCGTGTAAATCTCTACACTGCATCGGATCGTGAAACGGCATGGCAGGAGGGAATGGCCGCCGCGACCAGGGCGATCGAGGCCGATCGCTCGGATAGCATCGGCTACGCGATCAAGGGGCTGCTGCTCGCTTATGCGTCCGATCGAGACCGGATAGACGAGGCGCTCGCCAATGCGCGGCAAGCCCATGCGCTCAATCCGCACAATATGCGATCGCTGAACGCCCTGGCGTTCGTTGAAAATATGGCGGGCAACCCGGAGAGCGCGATCGAGCATCTACACGAGGCGCTGCGCC
>SHVR01000033.1 GCA_009694185.1 Alphaproteobacteria bacterium
CCAAGAAGGGTATCGTCAGTCATGGCGGGTGTGGCGCTTTCGGTGATCGGGGAGAAGCTCGCTTCGACAACGAATTTCTACACGATTTCAACGAATTAAGCTACATCCGCCAGCCTGACATCAGACCCACCATCAATAATCCGGGTTAGCCGGATCTCGGATGCGATCGCGCGCACCCAGAACGGCGACACCGTGCGCGTGGACGCCGGCACCTATGTCAATGATTTTGCGCGGATTACCACCAATATCACGATCGAGGGCGTGGGTGGCATGGTCCACCTCCAGGCAACCCGGCCGCCGCCTGACGGCAAGGCGATCTTCACGATCAACCGGGCCAATGTGACGCTCGACCGTTTGGAATTTTCCGGTGCCGTGGTCGCCGACCGTAACGGCGCCGGCATCCGCTACGAGGGCGGCAATCTCGTCATCCGGAATTCCTATTTCCACGACAACCAGGACGGCATCCTCGCCGCCAATGATCCGGCCGGGACGATCCAGATCATCAATTCCGAGTTCGCCCGCAACGGCTTCGGCGATGGCCAGAGTCATGGCCTGTATGTCAATGGCCTGGCGTCGTTGCATATTGTGGGTAGCTACTTCCACGACACGAAGGTGGGCCATCACATCAAGAGCCGCGCCAGTTCGACGCTGATCGAGAATAGTCGCATCGAAGATGGCAACAGCACCGCGAGCTACAGCATCGACCTGCCCAGCGGCGGCGTTGGCGTGCTGCGCGATAATTTCATCGTGCAGGGGCCGAACAGCCAGAATTCGGCGATCATTCATTTTGGCGGCGAGGGAACGCTGATTCCAGGCTCCAGCCTGCTGGTTACCGACAATGTCATCCAGAATTTCCGATCCAGCGCCATCGGCGTTCTCAATCACACCGCCATCCCGGTCGAGTTCAACAACAACCAGATCTACCATGTGACCCAGCTTGCCTCCGGGCCGATTCGCGAGGCGGGAACGATTGTCCTGCCGGCACCCCTGTCCGCGCCGGCCTTATCCAACCTGCCGATCATGGGTACCGAGGGCAGCGACAATCTGATCGGGCGGTCGGGTAACGACACGATCATGGGTCAAGGCGGCAACGACACCATCGCTGCCGCCGGGGGCACCGATATCGTAACCGGCGGTGACGGCAACGACATCATCTTCGGTGGCGGCGACAATGACGCGCTCAGTGGCGAGCGTGGCAACGACATCATCTATGGCGAGGCGGGTAGCAATTTCCTGACCGGCGGCGCGGGCAGCGACATCTTCGTCCTCGACCTTCGCCAACCGGGATTTTCCTGGAGCACGGTCAGCGATTTCTCGGCCAATAGAAACTCCGATCCCGACCGGCTCGACATTTATGGCTGGCGGATCGGAGTGAGCGCGGCCGCTTTCCTGGACGGAACCGTAAACGGCGTATCCGCCGCGACGATCGTCTTGGACCTCGACAGGAATGGGGCCGAAGATGCCCGCATCACGTTGAACGACATGGCGGTGGCGGCGGTTCGAGCCGCCTTCGAGCAGGCGATCGCAAACAACTCGGTCGGCAACCTGTTCTATTTTGGTCTCTGATTTCCCTACCGCCCCGGTACCCGGCGGTAGGAGAGCGCCTCGGCGATGTGCATGCGGGCGACGGTGGCGGCCCCATCCAGGTCGGCGAGGGTGCGCGCCACCTTCAGGACCCGATGATAGCCGCGCGCCGAGAGGCGCAGGCGTTCGGCGGCGGTCGCGAGCAGGCCCTGGCCTTCGGCGCTTGGCCGGGCGACCCGCTCCAATAGCTCGCCCTCGAGCTCGGCGTTGGAGCGCGGCCGGCGCTCGGGCGCCAGGTCCTGGAAGCGCCCGGCCTGGATGGCGCGGGCCACCGCGACGCGTGCCCTGACCGCGGCCGAGCCCTCGGCCGGTGGCGGTAAAGTGAGATCGGAAGTCTCGACGCGCGGCACGTCCACCATCAAGTCGATGCGGTCGAGCAACGGTCCCGAGAGCCGCGCCATATAGTCCTGGGCGCATTTGGGGGCGTGCGCGCAGGCGAGCGCCGCATCGTCCAGGTGGCCGCATTTGCATGGGTTGCAGGCCGCGATGAGCTGGACGCGCGCCGGATAGGTCACATGGATGTTGGCGCGCGCCACCATCACTTGGCCGGTCTCGAGCGGCTGGCGCAAGGCCTCGAGCGCCCGGCGCTCGAACTCCGGCAGCTCGTCGAGGAAGAGGACGCCATTATGGGCGAGCGAGACCTCGCCCGGCCGGCTGCGCTGGCCGCCGCCCACCAGCGCCGCCATGGAGGCCGAATGATGCGGGTCGCGAAAGGGCCGGCGGCGCTCGAGGCGGCCTTCGCGCAACAGGCCCGCGACCGAATGAACCATGCTGGTCTCGAGCGCCTCGGCCGGCGTCAAGGGCGGCAGGATGCCGGGAAGGCGCGCCGCCAGCATCGACTTGCCCGAACCGGGCGGCCCGGTCATCAAGAGATTATGGCCGCCCGCTGCGACCACTTCGAGCGCCCGCTTGGCGCTCTCCTGGCCCTTGATGTCCTTGAGGTCGAGGGGATCGTCGAGCGCCCCCACGGTCGCGGGCGCCGGCGGCGGAAGGACCTGCTGGCCCTTCAAGTGATTGACCAGGCCGAGCAGGGTGGGTGCCGCAATGAGCTGAATGTCGCCGACCCAGCTCGCCTCGCTGCTATTGGCGGCAGGGCAAATGATGCCGCGCCCCGCCGCCACGGCGGCAATGGCGGCGGGTAGGACGCCGGCCACGGCCGTGATCCGCCCGTCGAGGGCAAGCTCGCCCAAGACGGAAAAGCCCGCCAACGCGTCCGCCGGCACCACCTCCATGGCAACCAGGAGGCCGAGGGCGATCGGCAGATCGTAGTGGCTGCCTTCCTTGGCGAGGTCGGCGGGCGCCAGATTGACGGTGATGCGCCGGGGCGGCAAAGCGAGGCCCATGGCGGCCAGTGCCGCGCGCACCCGCTCGCGGCTCTCGCCCACCGCCTTGTCGGCAAGCCCCACCACCGCGAAGGCCGGCAGGCCGCTCGCCATCTGCACCTGGACATCGACATCGACAATCTCGATGCCCCGGAACGCGACCGTACCCACGCGCGCAGTCATTCAATGCCCGGCAAAGTGAAACGGCGATCCTAGGGGCCAGCGGCGTAAATGACCATGGGTCCATGCAGGCATCGGCGGCCACGGCGGCGCCATCGCATGTTCGTGCTATACTCGGTTGGGATAACATAAAGCGCGTTCCCCAGAGGAACTGTGATGGCTGAACTGTCCCGCACCACCATCGAGCCGGGCAAGCGTGGCGGCAAGCCGTGCATTCGGGGCCTGCGCATCACTGTCTACGATGTCCTCGGCTGGCTTGCCTGCGGCATGAGCGAAGACGACATCCTGCGCGACCATCCCGACCTCGAACGCGATGACATCCGGGCCTCCCTGGCGTTTGCCGCGGATCGAGAGCGGCGGATCGTCGCGGCTCGCGCGTGAAGCTGCTGCTCGACGAAAACCTTTCATTTCGATTGTTGAGCGCGATTGCCGATCGATTTCCGGGTTCCATGCATGTACGGGATATCGGCTTGGCGAACGTCGAGGATGGGCAAATCTGGCAATTTGCGGGGGACAACGGCTTCGCCGTGCGGCGGCGATGGGGCGCGCCCATCGCCATGTCGGTGTCACTCCGCCGCGAGCTCGGCACTCAGAACGGCTTGCGGTCGTGCCGCTCGGCATAGCGGCGTTCGATGGCATCCCAGATGGCGGATTCGATGCAAATGCCGTCGAAGCGGTTGATCTCCTGGATGCCGGTCGGCGAGGTGACGTTGATCTCGGTCAGATAATCGCCCAGCACGTCGATGCCGACGAAAATCAGGCCCTGGGCGCGCAAGGCCGGCCCGATGGCGGCGCAGATTTCGCGCTCGCGCTGGGTCAGGGTGGTCTTCATGGCCGTGGCGCCGGCATGCAGATTGGCGCGCGCCTCGCCCGCCTGGGGCACGCGCAGCACGGCGCCCATGGGCTCGCCATCCACCAGAATGATGCGCTTGTCGCCCTGGCGCACCGCCGGGACGTAGCGCTGGACGATGATCGGCTCCCGGTACATCTGGGTGAACACTTCGAGGAGCGAGTTCAGGTTCTCGTCCTCAGGCGTGATGTGAAAGACGCCGGCGCCGCCATTGCCAAACAGCGGCTTCACGATCACATCCTTGTGCTCGCGCCGGAAGGCCATGATCTCTTCCCGGTCGGAGGTGATCAGGGTCGGCGGCATCACGCCCTCGAAATGGGTGACGTAGAGCTTCTCGGGGGCGTTGCGCACATTGACCGGATCGTTGACGACCAGCGTCGCCGGGTGGACATGCTGCAACAAATGGGTGGCGGTGATGTAGGCCATGTCGAAGGGCGGGTCCTGGCGCATCAGGATCACGTCCATGGTGGCGAGGTCGACGATGCTCGCCTCGCCAAGGGTGCAATGGTTGCCCCGCTCGCGCCGCACCCGGAGCGGGCGGACCCGCGCATAGAGGCGACCATGCTTGAAGATCAGATGCTGCGGCAAATAGTGATAGAGGGCGAAGCCGCGCCGCTCCGCTTCGAGCGCGAGCACGAAGGTGCTGTCGGCATCGATGTTGACGGTCTCGATCGGGTCCATCTGGATGGCGACGGCGAGACTCATGGATGTCTCCTCGGGGGCCGCGTCGGTGGACGGGCACCCGTTATAGGGTGCCACGCCAAACCCTGTCACGGCCTCTGTTCAAGTGGGCCCGGGAGTGCCCCGGCGGTGTCGATCGCCGAGGCCGGCGAAGACCGCGCCATCCAGGACCCCGACCGCGGCATCCGCCTGGGGCCGGGCGATGCCCATACCTTCATCAACCGCGCCATCGCGTATGGGCGCAAGGGCGAGTATGGCCGCGCCGTCCAGGACTATGACTTCGCCATCCATATCGAGCCCGACTCTGCTCAGGCCTTCCAATACCGCGCGCTCGCAAGCCAACGCGCTGGCGATCGGGCCGCGGCGGTGAAGGACTTCGCCAAGGCCCGGAATCTCGCTACGGCGGAAGAGTGGGCCCGCATAGAACGTGACCTTGGCCGCTTCCGGCTGCCGTGAAGCGGTGCGTTTGGAGCATCGCTCCAGCGATCGCGGCCCGCCGGCAAATCCCTCAATTCAACCGGCGCTTCAGGCCTTGCAGCAGGGCGGCCGCTTCATGGCGCGCGCGTTCGTCAACCGCGCGGCCGACATAGGCATCAAGCGCTGCGATGGCGGCACGCACATTGCCGATGCGCGCATGGAGGATGCCGGCTTCGCGCATCAGGTCGGCCAAGTCGGGTGCGAGCCAGCGCATGCGCTCGATGATCGCGAGCGCCGCCCCGTGACCATCGCGCTGTAAGAGGCGAAGCTTGATGTTGTTCTGGAGACGCAGCAGGACGGCGCGATGGCCGACCGTCCGGTAGTAGGCGGGCGAGAGTTCCGCCTCGTCGCCGACCGTGGTCTTGAGTAGTTGGCGAAGGGTGGTCGCTTCGCATGGCTTGCCGCCATTAAAGGGATCGAGCAGCGCGCTTCCACCGCCATGGTCGAGGCGCACCAGGAAATGGCCGGGAAAATTGACGCCGGCGAGCGGCCAGCCGAGCCGCTGGGCGGTCGCGATATAGAGGATGCCGAGGGCCACCGGCAGACCTTTGCGCCGGTCGATCACCCGCATCAAATTGGCGTTCTGTAAATCGTCATAAGTGAGCGTGTCGCCCCGATAGCCGTTCTGGTCGACGAGCACGGCATTGAGCGCCCGGACGCGCCCGTCGAGCGTGTCGTCGCCGGCCACCGCCCGAACCTCCGCCGCCAGCGTCTCGAGATGGTCGCGGTAGCGGGCAAGCCCGACCCGCGGCCGCTCGAAGGCGGCAAACGCCAGCGCCGCCTCGCCCACATCGATTGCCGGGTCGGCCAGGTCGCCGGCGCGCCGCAGGATGGCTTCGGCCTCGGCCTCGGTGTTCACGCCCAACGCCCTCCGGTCACGCTCTCGGCGCCAATTAAAGCCCGGTCTCGTCGGGCCGCCAAGCGTCGGATATGTGCACCGGCCAGCGCCAGGGCCTGACCAGGATCAGGTCGAAACGGACCGCGCAGTCGTTACCCCCCGCCAGATGGGCCCGATAATGGAGGGCCGCGCGCCAGGGCGGCGGCGGCGAGGGTCGTTCGCGCCTTGACCTCGGCAAACACCAGGACCTGGCCGCGCCGGGCGATCAGGTCGATCTCTCCCATGTGACTCTTATGACGGCGCGCCAGGATCTGGTAGCCGGCGAGGCGGAGCCGCCACGCGGCGAGGTTCTCGGCATTGCAACCGAGCCGTTCGCCCGCCCGGCGCCTGCTCTTCTTCATGGCTTGGCCGATTGCGCGAGGGCCAGCGCCCGGGCATAGACCTGGCGGCGCGGCAGGCCGGTCGCGGCGGCGACCGTGGCGGCGGCATCGCGGAGGCTCTGACTCTCAAGCGCCACCATGAGCGCCCGGTCCAGATCGATCGCCTGGACCCGGTCAGGCTCGGCGCGGCCGACCACCACCGTCACCTCGCCCTTGGGCGGCCCGCTTGCCGCATAGGCCTCCGCGAGGAGGGCGAGCCGGTCGCGGCGCACTTCCTCGAAGAGCTTGGTGAGTTCGCGGGCCACCGCCGCCGGCCGGTCGCCCAAGATATCCCTCATATCCGCCAGGCTGTCGGCCAGGCGTCCGGGGCTTTCGAAGAACACCAGGCTGGCTGGCACGGCCGCGAGTTCGCCGAGTGTGGCGCGCCGTTCGGCGCGCTTTGCCGAAAGGAAACCCGCGAACAGGAAGCGCTCGCTCGGCAGGCCCGAGAGCAGCAGGGCCGCCACCGGCGCCGAGGGACCGGGTATGGCGGTGACCGGGATTGCCTGGTCGATGCAGGCTCGCACCAGCTTATAGCCGGGGTCCGAGATGAGCGGCGTGCCCGCGTCCGAAATGAGCGCCACGGCCCCACCGGCGGCAAGGCGGCGCAAAAGGGCGGGCCGCGCCGACTCGGCATTGTGTTCGTGATAGGCAAACAGGCGCGCCCGAATGCCATGGCGTTGCAGCAGCCGGCCACTGTGCCGCGTATCCTCGCAAGCCACGAGATCGGCCCGGCGAAGCACGTCGAGGGCGCGGAGCGTGATGTCATCGGCATGGCCGATGGGTGTCGCGACCAGATAGAGTCCCACCGCCAAGGCCGCCGGTTTACTCGCGGCCGGCGGCGGACTAGCGTCGGTTTCGCCGGTTACACTATCCGGCTCTTCACTCGCGAGGTCGCGTGCCGCATCGGTCGATGTTTCTGCCCCGGGTGTTTCAGGGGCTGGTCTTCGGGGGCGTCGCGGGCGGCTGGCGTCGGGCCGGCGGCGCATGCCTTGTCTTTCTGTTGCTGGTGGGTTGCGCGCCGACGACCGTAACGGACCGGGCGCCGGCGAGACAAGCGCCACCTCCGGCCATCGCTGCGCCGCCAGCCCCACCCCCGCGCCTCTCGCCGCTGCTCCCGGTACCGCCACCGAGCGCGACCGTGGCGCCGCCGCCGGCCGCCATGGCCCGGCCCCAGGACCGTGACCCCAGGCGCGTTGGCCTGGTCTTGCCGCTCTCCGGCGAGCACGCGGCCATCGGCCGGGCGCTCTTGAACGCGGCCCAAATGGCCCTCTTCGACGCGGCGGACGACGACTTGATGCTGATCCCCCGCGACGACCGGGCGACACCGGGGGGTGCCGCCGCCGCCGCCCGGGCGTTGATTGAGGAAGAGGATGTCGGCCTGATCCTCGGGCCGCTCTTCGCGGCTTCGGTGGAGAGCGTGGCGGCGGTCGCCCGACCGGCCGGCGTCAACGTCATCAGTTTTTCCAACGACCGCGCGGTTGCCGGCGGGCCGGTCTATGTCATGGGCTTCGCACCCGAGCAGCAGGTAGCGCGCATCGTCGCCTATGCCAGGGATCGCGGTGTCCTGAATTTTGCGGCGCTGGTGCCGGACAATGCCTTTGGCCAGCGGGTGGCCCAGACCTTCGGCGAGGTCGTGGCCGCTCGCCAAGGCGTTCTGTCCCTAGCTGAGAGGGCGGACCCGGCCCTTTCGGTCGACGAGATGAGCCGGGTGGTGCGCCGCTTCGTCCAGAGGGCGCGCTTGCCGCTCGACACCACTAGCCACCGCCAGACGCCACAAGCGGCGGCCGCCGCCGCTGCCGCCGCGGCAGCCGCCGCCGCCGCGTTGGCGGAGTCTGGCGACCCGCCCGGCGAGCCCGACCATGGGGTGCTGCTGCCGGCGGCGGGTGGATTTCTCCGCTCGGTGGCGCCGTTGCTGGCTTACCATGATGCCGACGCGCGCCGCGTTCGCTATCTGGGCACGGCCGTTTGGGAAGAGGTGGGGCTCGGCCGCGAGCCGACGCTTGTGGGTGGCTGGTTCGCGGCGCCGGAACCGGGGCGCCGCGCTGGCTTCGAACGGCGCTACAATGCCATTCATGGCGAGATGCCGCCGCGTCTGGCGACACTCGCCTATGATGCGACGGCACTTGCCGCCCACATGGCGAAACCGGCGGTGGGCGCCGACTTGCTGCGCACGGCTGGCGGTTTCGAAGGACTGGACGGGCTGTTCCGTTTCCGCGCCGACGGCACGGCCGACCGCGCGTTCGCCGTTCTCGAGGTGACGCGCACGGGGTTCCGGGTGGTCGACCCGGCCTTGACGCGCTTCGAGGACCTCACGAATTGAGCGGGGTCGGAGGATGAAAGGGCCTGTCATAATGATCGGTGGGTTGGTTGTGCTGGCGGTGCTCATCGTCAATCAGCCGGCGCGTGCCCAGGATATTCCATCCACGCCGCTGATGGGTGGGCCGACACAAATCGCCGACGAGGTCGGGCGCCTCCTTGGCATGGCGGACGCCTGTTACGTTCCCATCGCCCGGCGCGAGGCGATGTCCGGTTCGACCCAAGCCCTGTTGACGCCGCGCGGCGTGCCCGAGCCGGACAGCTTGCGCATGCTGCGCATGGGTGTCGGCCGTGGCGCCATCGAGCGGAACCGGCGCAATCTCGACAGCAAACAGGTGCGCCGGGCCTTCGCCAAGCTGGAGGCCGACCTCGCCCGCCCGCTCCACCGCTGATCGGCCCACCCCTCAGGCGAGGAGGGCGGCGAGCACGGCATCGAGGCGCTGGCGGCCGGCTTCCGTCGCGCCCAGCCGCTTGCCGTCGTCGACCATGAGGCCGTCCGCCACCAGCGCTTGGAGCCGGTCCGCCTTCAGATGGCGGTCGAGCGGCTGGCCGGTCTGGCGCTCGAAGCGGGCGCGGTCGACCCCCTCGGCAAGCCGAAGCCCCATCATCAGCAGTTCCTCGGCGCGCTCGCTGGGCAGGATGGGCTGGCGTTCGCGGGTCGCATGGCCTCGGGCCTCGACGTCGTCGAGCCAGGCTTCCGGCGCCCGCGCCTGGCGGGTTGCCACGAATCCGTCCGCGAGAGCCAGCCGGCCATGGGCGCCGGGGCCGACCCCGACCCACTCGCCGCCCCGCCAATAGATCAGATTGTGGCGGCATTCGGCGCCGGGCCTTGCATGGTTGGAGATCTCATAGGCCGGCAGACCGGCTTTCGTCATGACGGCCTGGGTGGTCTCGTAGAGGTCGGCGGCGAGGTCCTCGTCGGGCAGCACCAGGGCGCCCTGGCGATGCAGGCTGGCAAACCCCGTATTGGGCTCGATGGTGAGCTGGTAGAGCGAAAGATGGTCGGCTGCCTGTTCGAGGGCGCGGGAAAGCTCGTTCTCCCAGGCGGCGATGGTTTGGCCCGGTCGAGCATAAATGAGGTCGAAGGAAAAGCGGGCGAAATAGCGGCGCGCCAATTCGAGCGCTTCGAGCGCCTCGGCCGCGCTGTGGCGGCGGCCGAGAAACGCGAGGGCGTCGTCGACCAGCGCCTGCACACCGAGAGAGACCCGGTTGACGCCCGCCTGGGCGAAGCCCTGGAAGCGGCCGGCCTCCACCGAGGTCGGGTTGGCTTCCAGCGTGATTTCGAGCGCGGGCACGCTTATCCAGTGATGGCGGACGCGGTCGATCACGGCAGCCACGGTCTCGGGCGGCATGAGGGACGGCGTGCCGCCACCGAAGAACAGGCTCTCGACCCGCCGGCCCGGTGTCAGCGCCGCAAAATGGTCGAGTTCGGCCAGGAGTGCCCGGCGCCAGCGGGCCTGGTCGACGGCTTCGCGCACATGGCTGTTGAAGTCGCAATAAGGGCACTTGGCCAGGCAGAAGGGCCAATGGACATAGACGCCGAAGCCGGCATCCGATTGATCCGAGAGGCGCATGGCCGCCAGCATAGGCTTTCTTAGCGGCGAAAGCAGAGAGCGATCAGCTTGGCGAAGGCCACCGCCCGGTGGCTGATACTGTGTTTCAGGTCGCCCGCCATCTCGCCGAAGGTTTCAACGTAACCGGTCGGCTGAAACATGGGGTCGTAGCCGAAGCCCCGGCCGCCCCGGGGCGGCCAAACGAGGCTGCCTTCGACCCGACCCTCGACTTGCTCCAGGTGACCGTCGGGCCAAGCGAGCGCCAGGGCCGCGACGAACTCCGCCCGCCGGTCGACCTGGCCCGCGAGCCCTTTTTCGACCCGCGCCATGGCGGCGGCGAAATCGCGGGACTCCCCTGCCCAACGCGCGGAATAGATGCCGGGTGCGTCGCCGAGCGCCGGCACCACCAGGCCCGAATCGTCGGCCAGCGCCGCGAGACCCGAGGTGCGCGACGCGGCGTGCGCCTTGAGCGCGGCGTTGCCGGCGAAGCTCGCTTGCGTCTCCTCGGGTTCGGGCAGGCCAAAGGCGGCGGCCGAGACCATGTCGAGCGCATAGGGCGCCAGCAGCTCGGCGATTTCCCGGACCTTGCCGGGATTGTGGCTGGCAATGACGAGACGGCGCTCGGTGAAGGCGCGTGCCATGGCGGCTCAGTCCGCGGTTAGCCCCAAGGCCTGGCGCTGCATGGCCACCAAGTCCCGGATACCGGCTTCCGCCAAGCCCAGCAGGGACAGGAACTGGGCGTGGGTGAAGGGCTCGCGCTCGGCCGTACCCTGCACTTCGATGATCAGGCCCTTGCCGGTCATGACGAAATTGGCGTCGGCATCGGCCGTGCTGTCCTCGTCATAGTCGAGGTCGAGGACCGGCGTGCCGCGCCAGAGGCCGCAGGAAACCGCCGCCACCGGGTCGGCGATGGGCAGCGTCTTGATGGCGTTGATGCGCAGGAGGTGCTGGCAGGCCAAATGGAGGGCGATGAAGCTGCCGGTGATCGCCGCCGTGCGGGTGCCGCCGTCCGCCTGGATCACATCGCAGTCGATCTTGATCTGGATTTCGCCGAGCGCTTTTAAGTTGGTGACGGCGCGCAAGGACCGCCCCACCAGGCGCTGGATTTCGAGCGTCCGGCCACTCTGCCGGCCGCGCGCCGCCTCGCGGTCGGTGCGGGTGTGGGTCGAGCGGGGCAGCATGCCATATTCGGCCGTGACCCAGCCGCCGCCGGTATTGCGCAGGAAAGGCGGCACCCGGTCGTCGACGCTTGCCGTACACAGCACCCGTGTCTCGCCGAAGCTCGCCAGGCACGAACCTTCGGCATAGCGGTTGACGCCGGGCTCGAGCCGGATCGGCCGTAACTGGTCGGGTGCGCGGCCCGATGGGCGGGTCATGGCGGGGCCTGGGATGTGATTGCGAAGGGCCGGACCCTATCTCGGCCACGCCGGGCGGTCCAGCCCGCTGGCTGCCGCGTCTCAGAGCGGCGCGCCCCGCATCATGCCGGTCCGTCCCTTCTGACCGGGTGCCAGAAGCACCACCAATTTCCCGGCGGCATGATGGAAATGATCGGTTTATGAAGCTTCCTAACACATATATATAACTATCCTTTTGAATACCTTACGTCGATATTCCAATGAATTGACGAGGAAATGAATGCGATATATAGGGTGCCACATGGTGGTTTGATACGCATTCCCCGACGATTGGCTCCGCTACGACCGAACCGAAATCGTGCCGGAGCTAACCGAAGCGAAGGCGGCTGTGCTGGCGCTAATGTCGATGCCTTTCCAGCGGGCGTGGGCGCAGCGGCTTCAGGAAATCCAACTAAAGCGCGAGGTCGCCGGCAAGGCGCAATACTGGAAGAACTACTGAAGAGGGACGTCCCATATAATCTAGGGGAACTGATGAAGAGTGTTCAAATCGATTATGCCGGATTGAGTGCCGGTAAAAAAGCATTTGCTACAGATATTCTTGCCTTGATTGAGTTGAAGGCGATCGAACTCAATCAAGAAAATCCAACACAGCAGATCGGCTCGGAGTTTCCGAGTTTGTTTATTGCCGCGCGCCTGGAGTGGGCGACGGAAATCACCGAAACCGAGTTCTTAGTGCGAATCAGTACCTTGCCGCCCGCCAAAACACGGTTGCCGCGTGGGTAGGTCACCGAGTCCAGGGACAATGCTACACTGCATTGACGCTCCATCGGCCCGTTCCTACATTGGGATGAGCCTTCCTGCTAGAAGCATTGGTTGTCCATGCCCTTGGCAAAATCGCCTAGCATTGTCGATTTGAACGACCGGTCGCGGGAGATATTCCGCGTCATCGTGGATACTTACGTCACGACGGGCGACCCCATCGGCTCGCGTACCATCGCCCGGCGCCTCGACCAGAACCTGTCGCCCGCCACCATCCGCAACGTCATGGCGGACCTACAGGATCTGGGTCTCTTGTCGGCGCCGCACATCTCGGCCGGCCGTGTGCCGACCGAGATCGGCCTCCGGCTCTTCGTCAACGGCCTCCTGGAGATCGGCAGCCTGACGGAAGACGAGCGGCGCGAGATCGAAAGCCGCTGCGCCACCGCCGGCCGGAGCATCGAGGAAGCCATGGAGCAGGTCAGCGAGATGCTGTCCGGGCTCTCGCACCATGCCGGCATGGTGGTGGCACCCCACAGCGAGAAGGCTCTCACGCACATCGAATTCGTCCATCTTGGCGGCGGCCGGGCGCTGGTTATCCTGGTGGACGAGAGCGGCATCGTCGAGAACCGGGTGATCGATCTGCCGCCGGGCCTGCCGCCCGGCGCGCTGGTGCAGGCGAGCAATTATCTCCAGGCCCGCCTCGTCGGCCGCCATCTCACGGAAGCCAGGCGCGAGATCGAGGCCGAACTGGAGGCGCATCGCACCCTCCTCGACCAGTTGACCCAGAAGGTGGTCGAGGCCGGTCTGGCCGTGCGCGCCGGCGAAGGCCGGAGCGGCACCCTCATCATCCGGGGTCAGGCCCGCCTGCTCGACGATGTGACGGCGGTCTCGGACCTGGAGCGCATCCGCGAGCTGTTCGATGCCCTCGAGGCCAAGGAGAGCCTGATCCGCCTGGTGGACGCGGCCGAGCGCGGCCAGGGAACCCAGATCTTCATCGGCGCCGAAAGCGAGCTCTTCCGCCACTCGGGCTGGTCGATGATCATCGCGCCCTACAAGAACACCCGCGAACAGATCATCGGCGCCATCGGTGTGATCGGCCCGACGCGACTGAATTACGCCCGCATCATTCCCATGGTCGATTACACCGCCAAGGCGATCGGCCGCATGCTCGGCTGAATTCGGAAAAGGACAAGGATCGAGAATGGACCAATACGACAAGGAAGTGCCGATATCTCCGGCGGTCGACCGTCCCGAGGCGGCGAACGAGGCCTCCGGCGAGCCCGGAGTCGCCGCCGAGATTGCCGTGGCCGAGCGGCTTGCGGCGCTCGAACAACAGGTGGCCGAGCTCAAGGACGCCCATTTGCGGGCACTCGCGGAGGGCGAGAACATCCGCCGCCGCGGCCAGCGGGAACGCGACGAGGCGGTTCGCTACGGGGCGGCCGGCCTCGGCCGGGACCTGTTGCCGGTCGCCGACAATCTGCGCCGCGCCATCGACGCGCTGCCGCTCGAGGCGCGCCAGGGCGAGGGGCCGCTCGCCAACCTGGCCGCCGGCGTCGAGATGGTCGAGCGCGAGCTGCTCAAGGCCTTTGAAACCCATCGGATCCAGCGCATCGACCCAAAGGGCGAGAAATTCGACCATGGCCGGCACCAGGCCCTGTTCGAGGTCGACGCCGCCGCCGTGCCGCCCGGCCATGTCGCGGAGGTGCTCCAGGTCGGCTATGTCCTGCATGACCGCCTGCTGCGCCCGGCCATGGTGGGTGTCGCCAAGACCGGCCCGGCGGACATGGTCCATGTCGACACGGTAGTTTAAAAAACCGCCATTAATCAATTAGTTGTAGTGCGGTTCCCCGGACGGCGGCGAGCCGCTGCACGACACTGGGCCCGGTTGTCATGCCATGCTCGTAGGCAACCACCGCGAGGCCGCCGTCGCTGGCGAGCGTCAGCAGCTCGCCGGGTTTGAGCAGGAAGGCCGGGTTGCGCGGCCGACCATGGTCTGCCTGGCCGATGGCGAACGTCTCATAGAGCAGCAGGCCGGCTTCGTCGATGGCCCCGGTGAGAGCCGGAAAGAGGGGGCGAAACAAATAGTTGGTGACAATGACGGCGGCAAACCGCCGGCCCATCAAGGGCCAGGCGGCGCCGTTTTCGAGATCGACGGCGAGGCATTCGAAGCCGGTCCGCCCGACAAGGTCGCCGAGCCCGCTGGTGTCTCGGTCGATGGCCGTCACGGCGTGCCCCCGATCGAGAAACAGGCGGCTGTGGCGGCCGCCGCCGGCCGCCACATCCAACACCGCGCCGTCCGGCGCCACCAGGGCCGCGAACCGCCGGACCCAGGCGGACGCGGCAGGCGGAGATTCACGCTTCATCAATGCTTGCCAGCCAAGGTGACATACGCCATGTATAATCACACTCTCTGAAACCGGATAGGCCGCCCCGGGTCATGATCGTCTATCGCCTAGCCTGCAAGAACGAGCATGTTTTCGACGTCTGGTTCAAGGACGGCCGGGCCTGCGACGATCAGGTGGCGGGGCGCAAGGTCGTATGCCCGGAATGCGGCAGCCGGCGGGTCGCCAAGGCCATGATGGCGCCGCGCGTGAAAAAATCCGAAGCGGCACTCGCCGTCGCCGCCTCTGCCCCGGTCGCGACTTCGCCTTCCGAGATGACGCCGGTTCAGATGGGGGCGGCGCTCCGGGAGCTCCGCCGGCACGTCGAGGCGAATTGCGAGCATGTGGGCGACCGGTTTGCCGAGGAAGCGCGCAAGATTCACAAGGGCGAGCGCGAGCGGCGCGACATTTATGGCGAGGCGACCCAGGCCGCGGCCGAGGCGCTGATCGATGACGGGATTGAGGTGAACCATCTGCCGTGGGTCCCGCTGCACGATGCGTAATGGCGCCTCACGGCGCCCTGACCAGGGTCGTGAAATAGTTCACGTCGATATCCCGCGATAGCCGCCAATCGTCCCGAAGCGGGCTATAGACCGCGCCGTCAAGCCGCGTGACGCGGAGGCCGGCCCCGCGCAGGTGCGTGGCGAGCTCCGAGGGCTTCACGAAGCGCGCCCAGTCGTGGGTGCCGGGCGGCAGCCAGCCCAGCACATATTCCGCCGCGATCTTCGCCAGTAAGAGCGATTTGAGCGTCCGGTTGAGCGTCGCCACGATCATGATGCCGCCTGGTGCCAACAGGGCGGCGGCGGCCGTGGTAAAGACCCCGAGGTCGGCCACATGCTCGACTACTTCCATGGCGAGGACCGCGTCGTAGCGGACGCCGGTGACCGCCAGCGCCTCGGCCGTCGACAGGCGATAGTCGATAACAAGTCCGCTCTCCGCTGCGTGCCCGGCGGCGGCGCGTACATTGTCCTCGGTCACGTCGATGCCGGTAACCTGGGCGCCGAGCCGCGTCAGCGGCTCGGTGAGGAGACCGCCGCCGCAACCGATGTCGAGCACGGCGAGACCGCCAAGTGGTGTCAGGAGGGGGGCTTCACGCCCGAAATGCTCGACCAGACGATCCCGGACATAGGCAATGCGCAGCGGATTGAGGTGGTGCAGCGGGCGGAACGGCCCGCTAGAATCCCACCATACGCCCGCCAGCCTCCGGAAGCGTTCGGCCTCCCCGGGATCGACGCTCGCTGCCTGTCCGCCCGCCGACGCCGCCGATAGAGAAGGCATGAAACACCTCGAAACTTGCCGCTGTTCAAGCCCATGAATATGTTACGCGCGCCCGAAACCGGCAATCGCGTCGCGTGACGGACGCCCGAATTCCGAAAACCCCGGCCGAAAAGGTGGTTGGCGGATGGCCCGCATTGTTCAAAAGTTCGGCGGCACGTCGGTCGGCGATGTCGAGCGTATCGGCCATGTGGCCCGCCGGGTCAAGCGCGAGGTCGACGCCGGCAACGAGGTGGCCGTGGTGGTGTCGGCCATGACCGGCGTCACCAACCAGCTTGTCGAGCGGGTGCGCGAGGCCGCCCGCCTGCATGATGCGCGCGAATATGATGCCGTCGTCGCCACCGGCGAGCAGGTCGCCGCCGGCCTTCTGGCACTGGCGCTCCAGGCCATTGGCGTTTCGGCCCGATCCTTCCTCGGCTGGCAGGTACCCATCCTGACCGACGATGCCCATGGCCGGGCGCGCATCCAGTCGATCGATCCGACGCTTCTGCTCCAGCGCATGGCCGACGGTCAGGTGCCGGTCATCGCCGGGTTTCAGGGGATCGGTCCCGATCGCCGCATCACGACCTTGGGACGCGGCGGGTCGGACACGACGGCGGTTGCCATCGCTGCCGCCGTCGCGGCCGAGCGGTGCGACATCTATACCGATGTCGATGGGGTCTATACTTGCGATCCGCGCATCGTCACCAAGGCGCGCAAGCTGGCGCGGATCACCTATGAGGAAATGCTCGAGCTGGCTTCCCAAGGGGCGCGCGTGCTCCACACCCGCTCGGTCGAAATGGCGATGAACCACCGCGTGCGTGTCCAAGTGCTGTCGAGCTTCGACGACAGCCCTGGCACGCTCGTCGTCGATGAGGATGAGATCATGGAGCAACGGACTGTCAGCGGCATCGCCTACAGCCGGGACGAGGCCAAGGTTACCTTGACCCATGTCGCCGACCGGCCGGGCGTGGCGGCCGCGATTTTCGGACCACTCGCCGATGCCAGCATCAATGTGGACATGATCGTCCAGAACGTCTCGGCGGACGGCGAGACCACCGATCTCACCTTCACCGTGACCCGGGCCGACCTCGACAAGACGATGCAACTCCTCCAGGCACGCCAGGCCGAACTCGGCTACCGAGCACTGCTGCCCGACCCGAAGGTGGTCAAGATTTCGGTGATCGGCATCGGCATGCGCAGTCACGCGGGCGTGGCGCTAACCATGTTCCGCACCCTGGCCGAGCGCGGTATCAACATCCAGGTGATTTCGACATCTGAAATAAAGGTCAGCGTGCTTATTGCCGAGGAATATACCGAACTTGCCTTAAGAGTGTTGCATACGGCCTATGGGCTCGACGTGACCTGACATACACTAGGCGAGATGGACGAGGCGGCGGCAAGGCGACATATCGACCGGTTGTGGCGGCGGGGGCGAGAGCTCCTCGGTGTCGAGTACGCCATCATGGGCGGCGCCATGACTTGGGTGTCGGAGCGCAACCTGGTCGCCGCCATATCCAATGCCGGCGGCTTTGGCGTCATCGCCTGTGGCGCCATGACTCCGGCGCTGCTCGACAATGAGATCGCCGGCACTCGGGCGCTGACCGACAAGCCGTTTGGCGTCAATCTGATCACCATGCACCCGGACCTGACGGCGCTGATCGATGTTTGCGGCGCCAGGGATGTCGGCCACATCGTCCTGGCGGGCGGTATCCCGCCACGCGAGGCCATGCGCCGGGCCAAGGGGCATGGCGCGAGGCTGATCTGTTTCGCGCCGGCGCTGGTGGTGGCGCGCAAGCTGGTGCGCGACGGCGCCGACGGGCTGGTCATCGAGGGCATGGAGGCCGGCGGCCATATCGGCCCGGTGTCGCTCTCCGTGCTCGCGCAGGAAATCTTGCCGGTGGTGCGCGATGTCCCGGTCTTCGTGGCGGGCGGGATAGGGCGGGGCGAGGCGATGCTCTGTTTTCTCGAAATGGGTGCTTCCGGCTGCCAGCTCGGCACGCGGTTCGTCTGCGCCCGCGAATCCATTGCCCATCCCCGCTTCAAGGCGAGCTTCATCCGCGCCGAGGCGCGCGATGCCGTGCCGTCGATTCAGCTCGACGCGCGCTTTCCCGTGATCCCGGTCCGGGCGTTGCAGAACGACGCCTCGCGCAGCTTCCTCGCGTTCCAGCAGACGGTGATCGACCGTTTCAGGGCGGGTGACGTGGATCAGAAAGCCGCCCAGCTCGAGATCGAGCATTTCTGGGCGGGCGCGTTGCGTCGGGCCGTCATCGAGGGTGACGTGGAAGGCGGCTCGCTCATGGCGGGCCAGAGCGTCGGCATGGTCCATATCGAGCAGACCGTGCGCCAGATCGTCGACGAGTTGATGGCGCAGGCGAGTGCCGCCCTGATGGCGCGGGAGCGGGCCGGAGTCGCCGACTGATGGCGCTCCAGGCGACCCGGGAAGCGTCGCGGCGCCTCCTCCGGCGGGTGCGCGACGTCATGGCGATCGAGGGTGCCGCCCAGGACCGGCTCAACCGCGTCGTTCGCATCATCGCCAGCGAAATGGTGGCCGAGGTGTGCTCCATCTATCTGATGCGGGGCACCGACATTCTCGAATTGTTCGCGACCGAGGGCCTCAAGGCGACGGCGGTGCATGTCACCCGCCTCAAGGTCGGCGAGGGTGTGGTCGGCGACATCGCCGCCAACGCTCGGCCGCTGGCGCTCGCCGACGCGCAAAGCCACCCCAAATACGCCTACCGGCCCGAGACGGGCGAGGAGATCTACCATTCGCTGATGGGTGTGCCGTTGCTGCATGGCGGCCGGATTCTGGGTGTCCTCGTGGTGCAGAACCGCAGCAAACGCAGCTACACCGAGGACGAGACCGAGACGCTGCAAATCGTCGCCATGGTGCTGGCCGAAGTGGCGGCAACGGGGGCGCTCAACGAAGCGGGTCCGGCGATCCTAGCGGGCGACACGACGGTCCGGTCGCTGCGCCTCGACGGCACCGTGCTGAACGCCGGCCTTGCGATCGGTGTCGCGGTGCTGCACGAGCCGCGCGTCGCGATTGACCGGTTGGTGGCGGACGATCCCGAGGCCGAACTCCAGCGCCTCACCGAGGCGCTTCGCGGCTTGCAAAGCGCCGTCGACGATCTCCTCGCCACGGCCGATGCTGTGGGCACGGGCGAGCATCGCGACGTGCTGGAGAGCTATCGCATGTTCGCGCGCGACGCGGGCTGGCTCGCCCGGCTGCGCGAAGCCATACGCGGCGGCTTGAGCGTCGAGGCGGCCGTGCGCAAGGTCCAGGACGACAACCGCGTGCGGATGCGCCAGGTGCGCGATCCTTATATCCGCGAGCGGTTGGACGACCTCGACGATCTCAGCAATCGCCTTGTCATGCATTTGGTGGGCGAGGCCGGCATAGTGCGCGCGGTCGACTTGCCCGAGAACGCCATTCTGGTGGCCCGCGGCATGGGGCCGGCCGAGCTGCTCGACTATGATCGCCAGCGCCTCGCGGCGGTCGTGCTCGAGACCGGCTCCCATACCGCCCATGTCGCCATCGTCGCCCGCGCGTTGGACCTGCCGGTGATCGGCCAGGTCGATCACGCGATGAGCCAGATCCTCGCCAACGATACGATCATCGTCGACGGTGACCATGGTCAGGTATTCGTGCGCCCGAGCGTCCAGGTGCAGCAGGCATTCGCCCTGACCATGCAGGCGCGCGACCAGCGCCGCCAGCTCTATGTGGCGCTTCGCGATCTGCCCGCCGAAACCCGTGACGGAGTGGCCATCGAGCTCAACCTCAATGCCGGCCTGTTGGCCGATTTCCGCCACCTCCACGACTCGGGCGCCGCCGGCGTCGGCCTCTATCGCACCGAGATTCCGTTCATGGCCCATGACCAGTTCCCCGACGTGGAGGCTCAGACCGGTCTCTATCGGCGCGTGTTGGAACTTGCGGCGGGTAAACCGGTTGTCTTCCGCACCCTCGATATTGGCGGCGACAAGTTGCTGCCCTATTGGCGCGGCACGCGGGAGGAGAACCCGGCCATGGGCTGGCGCGCCATCCGCGTCGCGCTCGATCGACCGTTCCTGCTGCGCCGGCAATTGCGCGCGCTGTTGGCAGCATCCGCCGGGCAGGAGCTCCGGGTGATGTTCCCCATGGTTGCGCAGGTGGCGGAACTGGAGCAGGCGCGGGCTATTCTCGACGTCGAAATTCAGCGCCTTTCGGGTCGCGGCGGCGCGCTCCCCACGATGATTCGCGTGGGCGCCATGTTGGAAGTGCCGTCCCTCGCCTGGCAGTTGCCGGCGCTTGGCGGCCGCGTGGATTTCTTGTCGGTCGGCAGCAACGATCTATTGCAGTTCCTGTTCGCGAGCGACCGCGGCAATGCGCGCCTCGCCCAGCGCTACGATCCCCTGTCGCCGGCCGCGCTCGCGTTCCTGCACTGGATCGCCACCCAATGCGAGGCGGCCGACCTGCCGGTTGGTTTCTGTGGCGAATTGGCCGCGCAACCGCTCGAGGCGATGGCCCTCATCGGCCTCGGCTTTCGTTCGCTGTCGGCGCCGCCGACGGCGATCGGTGCCATCAAGATGATGGTTCGCAGCGTCACGGTAGAACCGCTCCGGCGCTATTTGGCGACCTTGTTCCACCTGCCGGACGCGAGCGTGCGGGGCAAACTTCGCGCCTATGCCGCCGATCACAATGTCGCCATCTAACACTTTCAGCTTAAGCCACTGATTTTTTTGGTTTTTGAACGAAACAACCGGGCAATTGGCCAGGCGCTCCGGCGGGCTCGGACAAGATATTGGTTTGTTTCGTATTTGCGTGGCTGCGGCAGAGCGTTTAGGGTGCGGCCAGGCGGCTATGACGGGGGACGAGTGCCGGCCAGATGCAGTCTGCCGGTACCGACGAATTGAGGTAGGTCGCGATGAACGGTCGGTTTGCCAAGAGGGGGCAACTGTCCGGCGCGGGTGCGGATGTTCCGGCCGCCGAGCGCGCCGATGGCGGTATTGGCGACATTTTGCGAGCGGCGCGCGAGCGGCGCGGCGACAGTCTGGAGTCGATCTCCGGAGTCCTGAAAATCGCCCGCACCCAGTTGCTGGCCATCGAGGAAGGCCGCTTCCACGATTTGCCGGGCAAGGCATACGCCATCGGCTTCATCCGGGCTTACGCCAAGCAGGTGGGTCTCGATCCGGAGCGCGTCGTCGATTTTTTGCGGGCGCAGGCAACCGGTATTCCCGAGGTGCCGGAGCTGAAGTTCCCGGTTCCGCTCGCCGAACGGCGTCGTTCCGGTATCGCGGCGCTGGCCTTGTCGGCGTCGCTGGCGGCGGGCGTTTATGGCGGGTGGGTTTATTTCACCGATCAACCGGAGAACATCCCCCGGGTGGCGGCCTTGCCGGTGCCGACAGAGCGCGAGATTGTGCTGGCAACAGCACCGTCGCCCGCCCTATCCGGGCCATCGTCGCGCCCGGTCTCCGGGCAACAGGAGACCCATGCCGGGGCTCAGAGCAGGGCGGAACCCGGGCGCGTTGAGCCGTCCCTCGCCGCTGCCGATGACGGCGCGTCTCGCGCCGTTCCGCCGCCCGCTGAGCGCAGCGGCGGCCGGCTCGCACAGGCGGCCGAGGTCGCCCCGGGTGGCGGCCAGTCGCTCGCGGCAATCCCCGAGACCAATGACGATCCGGCCCCGCCGTCGGTCGCGCGGACGATCCATGTCGGCTATGTGGGTCCGACACATGACGCCACCCCGCCGCGTGTCGTGCTCCGGGCCGACCAGGACAGTTGGATCCAGATTTCCGAGCGTGGCGGCAACAAGGTCTTGCTGGCGCGTCTGTTGCGTGCCGGCGACCGGGTCTTTCTGCCCGGTTTCGCCAATCTTCGGCTGACAGCCGGGAATGCGGGCGGCCTCGCGATCCTGGTCGATGGCGTGGCCGCGCCGCCACTCGGCGCGAGCGGCGTTGTTGTCCGCAATATCTCGCTGGACGGCGCGAGATTGCTGGCCGGGCCGACCGTCGGCGACTGAAGCAAGCCCCCGGGCGAAATCAGTTGACACTGGACCGCCGGTTGCGCGATCTGGCGCCGCTGCTTGGCGTCCCCGCCTCGTTTTGATGGTCTAAGCTCATGGAGGGTCGAACCTTGTCCGCGTTGCAGCCGGTGCGCGGTACGCGCGATATCCTGGCGGATGAGATCCGCCGCCATCGCCGGGTCGGCCGCCTCGCCGAGCTGATCACCGAACGCTTCGGTTATGGCGAGATCGCGACGCCGATCTTCGAATTTACGGAGGTCTTCGCCCGCACGCTTGGCGACACGTCGGATATCGTCACGAAAGAGATGTATACGTTCGAGGATCGTGGCGGCGATCGCGTGACACTCCGGCCCGAAGGCACGGCGGGCGTCGTACGCGCGCTCATCACCAACGGCCTGACCCAGACGCTACCGCTCCGTCTGTTCTACAACGGCCCCATGTTCCGCTATGAGCGACCGCAAAAGGGCCGCTACCGGCAGTTCCATCAGATCGGCATCGAGCTGATCGGCGCCAGCGAACCCGATGCCGACGTCGAAGTGATCGCCGTCGGCGCCGGGGTGCTGGAGGCGCTCGGCGTGCTCGAACGGACCGTGCTCGAAATCAATACCCTCGGCGACAGCGCCAGCCGCGCCACCTACCGCGGGGTTCTGGCCGCCTATTTCAGCGACCATCACGCGACCCTCTCGGACGACAGCCGCCGCCGGCTTGAGCGCAATCCCCTGCGCATCCTGGATTCGAAGGATGCCGGCGACCGCAAGATCGTGGCGGGCGCGCCGCCCTTTCGCGATCATCTGAACGCCCAATCGGCCGACTTCTTCGCCCGCGTGCTGTCGGGCCTCGACGAATTGGGCATCGCCTACACGCTCAATCAGCGTCTCGTGCGCGGCCTCGACTATTACTGCCACACGGCGTTCGAGTTCACGACCGAGGCCCTCGGCGCCCAGGGTACGGTGCTGGGTGGCGGGCGATATGACGGCTTGATCGCCTTGATGGGCGGCCCGGAGACGCCCGGCATCGGCTGGGCGGCGGGCATCGAACGCCTGGCCATGCTGCTCCAGGAGACACCCGAACAAACCAGGCCCCTGGCGCTGGTGCCGTTGGGCGAGGCGGGCGAGCGCCGGGCGCGGCTGCTGGCCCATGAACTGCGCCAGGCGGGGCTTCGGGTGGACCTGGCGTTCACGGGCAACATGCGTCGGCGCCTGGCGCGCGCCGACCGGATCGGTGCCAGCGCCGCCCTGATCCTGGGCGAGAACGAGTTGGCGGCGGGCCACATCACCTACCGCGACATGGCGAGCGGCGCGCAGAGGTCGCTGGCACTCGACGGGCTCGCGGCGACCCTGATCGGCATGGGCCAATGACAAATTCCGAGGCAGGCTCTCCGTGAGTTTCGAGGACAAGCTGGATAATGTGCTCGCCCGGCGCCGGGAGTTGGGCGAGCGGCTGTCGAGCGAAACTCCGTTCGCGCCGGCGGAGCTCGCGCGTCTCTCCAAGGAATATGCCGATCTGGCGCCGGTCGCCAACGCGATCGACGAGCTGCGCCGGGCGCGTGGCGAGATCGCCGAGCTGGATGGCATCCTCGACGATCCCGCCAGCGAGGCGGACATGCGGGCGCTCGCCGAGGCGGAGCGGAACGCCCTCAAGGCCCGTATCCCCGACCTTGAACGCCAGCTCCACGTTATGTTGTTGCCTCGCGACGAGGCGGATTCCCGCAATGCCATCCTGGAAATTCGGGCCGGCACCGGCGGCCAAGAGGCGGCGCTCTTTGCCGAGGCCCTGTTCAACATGTATCAGCGTTACGCCGAGGGTCATGGTTGGCGATTCGAGATTCTGAGCCTCGCCGAGACCGATCTCGGCGGCTACAAGGAGGCTACCGCCTCGATAACGGGGCGCAACGTGTTCGCCCGCTTGAAGTTCGAAAGCGGCGTCCATCGCGTCCAGCGCGTGCCCCAGACCGAGGCGAGCGGCCGCATCCACACCTCCGCGGCGACCGTGGCCGTGCTGCCGGAGGCGGAGGAGGTCGACATCCACATCGAAGACAAGGATCTGCGCATCGACGTGTTCCGATCGAGCGGACCGGGCGGCCAGAGCGTTAACACCACCGACAGCGCCGTGCGCATCACCCATCTGCCGACCGGCATCGTGGTCTCGCAGCAGGACGAGAAGTCGCAGCACAAGAACCGAGCCAAGGCCATGAAGGTGATGCGCGCGCGTCTTTATGAGCGCGAGCGGCGCGAGCAGGATGCGCTCCGCGCCGCCGCCCGCAAGAGCCAGATCGGCACGGGCGACCGATCGGAGCGCATCCGCACCTATAATTTTCCGCAGGGCCGCGTCAGCGACCATCGCATCGGCCTGACGCTCTACAAACTCGACCGGGTGATGCTGGGCGAGGCGCTCGACGAGGTTATCGAGGCGCTGATCACCGAGGATCAGGCCGAGCGCATCGCCCAAATGGATTGAGCGATGACGCGCGCCGCCGCGATCCGGCCAATGACGAGGCGGGCCGCCGTCGAATGGGCGGTGGCGGCGCTGAATGGTGGGGCGGATCGCCGTCTCGAAGCGCGCCGGCTGCTCGGCCTCGCCGCATCGCTCTCGCCGGAGGCGATCATCGGCCATGGCGACGTGGCGCTCGACGATGCGGCGTGGGCCCGACTGGGTGACTTGGTGGCGCGCCGCCGCCGGGGCGAGCCCGTTTCGCGGCTGGCTGGCGAGCGCGAATTCTGGAGCCTGCCGTTGCGCATCACGCCGGCAACCCTCGATCCGCGTCCCGACAGCGAGACATTGGTGGAGCTCGCGCTTGAACGGCTCGCCCCGCGCGAGCGAGCTTGGCGGCTCGTCGACCTCGGCACCGGCAGCGGCGCGCTTCTGCTGGCCTTGCTGTCGGAACTGCCGGCGGCCTTCGGCGTCGGCATCGACATTTCCGCCGCCGCCTGTGCCGTGGCGCGGGACAATGCGCGCGCCCTGGGGCTTGGACGGCGCGCGGCATTCGCGGCCGCCAACTGGACCTCGGCGATGGCGGGTCCAGTCGATCTGGTGGTCGCCAATCCGCCCTACATTCCACACCATGAGATCGACCGGTTGGCGCCCGAGGTGAGGCACTTCGATCCGCGCCGGGCGCTTGACGGCGGATCGGACGGCCTCGACGCCTACCGCGTCATTGCACCCGCCTTGCCGGGTCTGCTGCGGCCGGGCGGCTGGGCAGTCCTCGAGGTGGGCGAGAGCCAAGCGGCGGCCGTCCTAGCGCTCTTGGCCGCGGCGGGTTTGCGGTCGGGGGGCGCCCACCCGGACCTTGCCGGCCGAATCCGCGCCGTCACGGCGAACCGGTAACATCGGCCGAACCCCTTGAAAAAAAGCTTGCAAAGGCCACGATCCACATTAGTTTAACGGCATAGTGTGCCGCGCCACCCTGTGTGGTGTGCCACGACCATCTCCCAGCGACGCGTCAAAAACCGCAAGAACTAACGGCGGATCGCGGGCTTCCGGGTACCGGCGGGAGATGCAGGGGAAGCACCGATCCGCGTAATGACACTGCAGGGGCAATGAAACAGCTTCCGAACATCAGGCGTCCGCGTGGCCGCGGCAACAATGGCCGTAGCCACCATCCGAACTCACGCAACCAGAATTTCGACAGCAGCGGGCCCGAAGGCAGGATCCGTGGTACCGCGAACCAGATATTTGACCGGTATTTGGCCATGGCGCGCGATGCGCTGTCGGCTGGTGACATGGTGGCAGCTGAAAATTACTTCCAGCATGCCGAACATTATTACCGGATGATCAACATCAACGGCGGCAACGGCCAGCCACAGCAATCGCCGCGTCCGCGTGGCGAGGGCAATGCCGACGAGCAAGCCTATCCGGGCGAGCTTATGGGCGCGGCCGGGGCGGAGCTGTTGGGCGACGACGAAGCCGACCCGGGGGATCGCCCGCAACCCCTCGTGTAATTGATCCCAACCCCCTTGTGTGGCTTTTTTACCACGCCCATATAACGATCCGGGCGTGAGCCGCCGCCGCATGAGGGAGCAGGTACATGGACTTCGAACGGTTCACGGAACGGGCACGGGGCTTTATCCAGGCGGCCCAGGGCTTGGCGCTCCGGCGCGGCCATCAGCGCCTGATGCCGGAACACATGCTGAAGGTGCTGCTTGATGACGAGCAGGGCCTGGCCGCCGGTCTGATCGCCGCCGCGGGCGGCTCCCATGCCAAGGCGCTCCAGCTTACCGAGGCTGGCCTTGCCAAGCTGCCGGTCGTCGAAGGTGCTGGCGCCGGTCAGGTTCACATGGCCCCGGAGACGGCGCGGCTGTTCGAGCAGGCCGAAGCGCTGGCCAAGCGAGCGGGCGATAGCTTCGTGACGGTGGAGCGCCTCCTGCAGGCGATCGGCCTCGCGGCCGGCAGTGGTGCCGCCGAGGCGCTCGCCGGCGCCGGCGTCGCGGCCAAGGCCCTTAACACGGCGATCGACAAGCTGCGCAAGGGCCGGCCCGCCGACAGCGCCACGGCCGAGCAGGCCTATGACGCGCTGAAGAAATATGGCCGCGACCTGACCGAGGCCGCGCGCCAGGGCAAGCTCGACCCGGTCATCGGCCGCGACGAGGAAATTCGCCGCACCATCCAGGTGCTCTCGCGCCGCACCAAGAACAACCCGGTGCTGATCGGCGAGCCCGGCGTCGGCAAGACCGCCATCGTCGAGGGCCTGGCGCTCCGCATCGTCAAGGGCGATGTGCCCGAGGGGTTGAAGGAGAAGCGCCTGATCGTGCTTGATCTGGGCGCCCTCGTCGCTGGCGCCAAGTTCCGCGGCGAATTCGAAGAGCGCCTCAAGGCGGTCCTCCAGGAAGTGCAGGCGGCCGAGGGCGAGATCGTCCTCTTCATCGACGAGCTGCACACACTCGTCGGCGCCGGCAAGGCCGAGGGTGCCATGGACGCCTCCAACATGCTGAAGCCGGCGCTGGCGCGTGGCGAGCTGCATTGCATCGGCGCCACCACCCTCGACGAGTTCAGGAAGCATGTCGAGAAGGACGCCGCCTTGGCGCGGCGCTTCCAGCCGGTGTTCGTCAGCCAGCCAACGGTCGCGGACACGATCTCGATCCTGCGCGGCCTCAAGGAGAAGTACGAGCTGCACCATGGCGTGCGCATCACCGACGCCGCCATCGTCGCCGCCGCGACCCTCTCTAACCGCTACATCACCGACCGCTTCCTGCCCGACAAGGCGATCGACCTGGTCGACGAGGCGGCGAGCCGGCTGCGCATGGAGATGGACTCGAAGCCCGAGGCGATCGACGAGCTGGACCGGCGCATCATCCAGCTTAAGATCGAGCGCGAGGCGCTGAAGAAGGAGTCCGACCCGGCCTCCTGCGAGCGCCTCGCCAAGCTCGAGTCCGAATTGGTCGAGCTGGAGCAAAAGTCGGCCGAACTGACCGTCCTCTGGCGGACGGAGAAGGAGAAGCTGGCGGCAGGCCAGAAGCTCAAGGAGCGGCTCGACGCGGCGCGCACCGAGCTCGAGATCGCCCAGCGTCAGGCCAACCTCGCCCGAGCCGGCGAGCTGCTCTATGGCGTGATTCCGGACATCGAGCGCCAACTGGGCGAAACCCATGGCGGCGGCCCGCGCATGCTCAACGAGGAAGTGACGCCCGAGCATGTGGCGGGCGTCGTCTCGCGCTGGACCGGGGTGCCGGTCGAAAAGATGCTGGAGGGCGAGCGGGCCAAGCTCTTGGGCATGGAGGCCGAGCTCGCCCGCCGCGTGATCGGCCAGGCGGAGGCGGTCAAGGCCGTGGCCGAGGCGGTGCGCCGGGCGCGCGCCGGCCTGCAAGACCCCGATCGGCCGATCGGCTCGTTCCTGTTCCTGGGTCCGACGGGCGTCGGCAAGACCGAACTCACCAAGGCGCTGGCGGCGTTCCTGTTCGATGACGAGCAGGCGATGGTGCGCGTCGACATGTCGGAATATATGGAAAAGCACAGCGTCGCCCGGTTGATCGGGGCACCGCCCGGCTATGTCGGCTATGAGGAGGGCGGCTCGCTCACCGAGGCGGTGCGCCGCCAGCCCTATCAGGTCATCCTCTTCGACGAGGTGGAGAAGGCGCACCCGGACGTCTTCAACGTCCTCTTGCAGGTGTTCGACGACGGCCGCCTGACCGACGGCCAGGGCCGCACGGTGGACTTCCGCAACACCCTCATCGTCATGACCTCTAACTTGGGCTCCGACATCATTGCCGCGGCGCCGCCCACGGGCGACGTCGAGGCCCTGCGCGAGCCGGTCATGGCGGTGGTCCGGCGCGCCTTCCGGCCGGAGTTCCTCAACCGGATCGACGAAATCCTGCTGTTCCATCGCCTGACCCGCCAGGACATGGCGGGCGTGGTTGACATCCAGCTCGCCCGCCTCAAGGCGATGCTGGCCGAGCGCAAGATCGAGCTGGTGCTCGACGAGGCGGCGGTGCGTTGGCTGGGCGAAGCGGGCTACGACCCGGTCTATGGCGCCAGGCCCCTGAAGCGGGTGATCCAGCGCCACCTCCAGAACCCGCTGGCGACGCGCATCCTCGACGGCAGCCTCGCCGACGGCAGTACAGTCCGGGTCGGCGCCGGCGAGGGTGGCCTGATCCTGGACGCCGAGACGGCTCTCGCCGCGGCGTGAGGATTGCTGGCGTCATTCGGTGACTTCGGTCAAGGTTGCCAAGGCGAAGCCTTCGTCAAGCCAGCCGGCAATGCCACCGATCATCATCTTGACCGGGAGGCGCCGCCGGGCGAGCCGGACGGCGGCCTTGTTGGTGCCATTACAATGGGGCCCGGCGCAGTAAACGACAAAGACCTTCCCAGGCGGATAGGCGGCCATCCTAGCGGCCGTCATCTTGCCATGGGGGATGTTGATCGCGCCCCGCACATGTCCCTTGGCAAACAAGCCTGGACTCCGCACGTCGACCAGAATGAAGTCGGAGTCCGGTGACTTCAGACTTTCATGCACGTCCCAACAATCGGTTTCGAATGTCAGCATCGCCTCGAAGTGGCGCAGTGCCTGGTCCGATGCGGCGGCGGGCGTTTCAGTGACGGGCGTGCTCACGGTGTCCTCCATGGCAAAGGTCGATGGGCGTTGTTTTTACGTTGTCCGTGGCAATGCGCCCAGTGGCGTAACGGACAAAGTATGGTAAGTTTACGCCAATGTCGACCGATCGACGAAAATCGCCGGCTGTCTCGCCCGGACTTGTCGCCGTGTTGGCCTATGACGGCCTGTGCACATTCGAGTTCGGCATAGCCATCGAGGTCTTCGGCTTGCCGCGACCGGAGTTCGACTTTCCATGGTATCGCTTCCAGGTGGTGGCGGCGGAGGGCCGGCGAGTGCGGGCAGTCGGCGGCATTGTCGTCGAGGCCGATGCCGGCCTAGGCGTCCTCCAGAAAGCCAACACCATCGTCGTGCCGGGCTGGCGCGACAGAGGCGAGCGGCCACCCGAGCGCTTGCTCAGCGCCATTGCCGAAGCGGCGGGGCGCGGTGCTCGATGCCTCTCGATATGCTCGGGTGTGTTCGTGCTGGCCGCGGCCGGACTGTTGCGCGGCAAACGCGCCACCACCCATTGGCGATACATTGCGGACCTGAAGCGCTGCTATCCGGACATACAGGTCGAGGAGGATGTCCTCTATGTCGATGACGGGAACTTGATAACATCGGCGGGCAGCGCCGCCGGCATCGATGCGTGTCTGCATCTTGTCCGGCGCGATTTCGGCAGCAAGATCGCCAACACCGTCGCGCGGCGATTGGTGATGGCGCCGCATCGCGATGGTGGACAAACCCAGTTTGTCGCGGCGCCGATGCGGGAACGGCCAGGGCGAAACATTGGCGAGGTCATGGATTGGGCGCGCCAACGTTTGGCAAGGCCACTCGATATCCCTGCCCTTGCCAAGCGCGCCGCCATGAGCGAGCGCACGTTCCTGCGGCGTTTTCATGAAGGTGTTGGCATGACGCCGAAGCTCTGGCTCCAGCGCGAGCGCATGTATCGCGCCCAGGAACTTCTGGAAATGCCGGATGCCGCGTTGACCGACATCGCGGAGCGGTGCGGCTACGTCTCGCTGGAGACGTTCCGGGTGGCGTTCAGGCGCGTGGTCGGAACGTCGCCCGCCGCATATCGTTCCCGCTTTAGTCGTGGGTGAGGGCGTTTATGGGGCGGTCAACCGCAGGTTAACGGCGTCGCGCCTACCGCCCGAGGGCCACGTTGATGCGGGCCGGCAGGTCCTGGAGCAATCGGTCGAGGTCGTGGCACTGGGCACGGAAGCGGTCGCGTTCGCGGCCCATGAGCTTGCGGCCCGCTTGCATCTGCACGCTGAGCGGGTTGACTTGATGGCCGGCCTTCAGCACCTCGTAATGCAAATGCGGGCCGGTGGATCGCCCGGTCGTGCCGACCGTGCCGATGACCTGGCCCTGCTTCACGGCCAAGCCGCGTTGCAGGCCGCGGGCGAAGCTATTCATATGGCCATAGGCGGTTGCGACGCCGTTCGCGTGGCGGATACGCACGATGTTGCCATAGGTGCCTTGCGACCCAGCGACCTCAACGACACCGTCGCCGGCCGCGTAGATGGGCGTGCCGGCCGGTGCGGCGAAATCGACGCCCTTATGCATGACCGAGAAGCCCAGGATCGGGTGCGCGCGCATGCCAAAGCCCGATGACAGGCGCGCCCCGTCGATGGGCGTGCGCAGCAGCGTCTTGCGCACGCTGTCGCCCGAGCGCGTGTAATAGTCGAGGTCGCCGCCAGGCCCGTCATAGCGATAGAGGCCGATCGGGTTGCCGCCGAGCGTCAGCGCTGCATAGACGATCTCGCCGTCGCGGACCGGCGTTTCGTCCGCGGCGAAATGCCGCTCGAAGAGGATGTCGAAGCGGTCGCCCGGCTGCAGGTCGCGTTGAAAGTCGACGTCATAGCTAAAGAGGCGGATCATGGCCGCCATCACCTTCGCCGGCACGCCAGCGGCTACGCCATCGGCATAGAGACTGGAGCGAATCGTGCCGCTGGTGCGCGCCAGTCGGAAGTCGATCGCCTTGTCGACCGCGAAGGCGGCGAAGCTGCCGTCGGCGCCGCGCCGCACGCCGGCCTCGCGATCATAGGCTGCATCCAGCCTAAGGATGACCAGTTCGCCCGCCGCTTTCGGGTCCGTGCCATCGGTGAAAGTCAGCGTAACCATATCCCCGGCGCCGAGCTTGCGCGGATCATAGACCGGCCTGAGGGCGCTCGCCACTTCATGAGCCTCGCGGCGGTGAACGCCGGCACGGGTCAGAATATCGATCAGCGTGTCGCCTCGCCTGGCGGTCACGACATGATCGAGGGCGGGGCGTTCGACGACCGCGTCGGGTTCGCTGGCGGCCGCGTTGTCTGCCATGTCGGCGATGGCGGGGACCTCGGCACCGGCATCGCCCATGGGCGGTTGCCCGGCAAACCACAATGGCCAGCCGCCATAGAGCGCGGCACCCATCGCCAGGATAGCGGGGCTTGCCAGGACTGCCGTCCAAATCATCCAGGCACGCGGTCGAACGCGCCAACTTATCCACAAAATCATGGTTACCGCGTCAGCAGATGGCGAAGTATGCCAACTAAAGATGGCCGGAATTAAACCCCTCACTCGAAACCATGCGCGGGCCGGCGCCGATTGTTAACCCGGAGTATGGCAAATAATCACGTTATATCAAATCGTTCTGTCCGAATCCGAAGATTGGCCTGAAGGTGGTGATAAAGCGGGTCGGCGGCGTTGACATGGCCCCGTGCTTCGGCCTATAACCCGCGCCCCTGAGCGGGCCTGCCACCGATGGCGGCGGGCGCCTTCAGCCGTTAATGGACAAGTTGATAGATGGAAGGGATGCGCGGGCGGCGGTGCTGGCGTTGAGACGCTAGGACTGTTGCGAGCGTGTCCTTTGATACGAACCTAGAAGCCCAGAGGTGGCTTTGGGTTGCCCTGTGTTGGGGCGGCCTTGAG
>SHVR01000034.1 GCA_009694185.1 Alphaproteobacteria bacterium
TCGGTCGCTTGCGCTATGACCAGCGCGATTAGCTCTTCCCGGGACAGCTCGTTGGGGGGTTCGAGAACCATCCGATTCTTGAATCGAAATCCGACCCCGCCGTCCAGGGAAATCCGCTAAAAATAGCCGCCCAACCTGGGCTGTTACATATAATCTAAATAAACGAAACTTCACTAAGGGGCGAGCGAGGTAACCATGGCCGAATACGATTATGACCTTCTCGTCGTCGGCGCCGGCTCGGGCGGCGTGCGCGCCAGCCGCATCGCGGCCGGGCACGGCGCCAGGGTTGCGATCTGCGAGGACAGCCGGGTCGGCGGCACCTGCGTCATTCGCGGCTGTATCCCGAAGAAGCTCCTGGTCTATGGCGCGCATTTTCGCCACGACTTCGAGGATTCCCTCGCCTATGGCTGGCAGCCGCGTCATCCCACCCTGGACTGGCCGACCCTCATCGCCAACAAGGACACCGAGATCGACCGGCTGAACGGCATCTACATCAAGCTTTTGCGGGATGCGGGCGTCGAGCTCGTCCCGGGCCGGGGCCGGTTGATCGACGCCCATACGGTCCAGGTGGGCGAGCGCCTCTTAAGCGCCGGCACGATCCTGATCGCGACGGGCGGAGCACCCTATCTGCCGCCGATTCCCGGCATCGAGCATGCCATCAGCTCGAACGAGGCGTTGGACCTCGCCACCCTGCCGCGTCGCGTGGTGGTGGTCGGCGGCGGCTATATCGCCGTCGAGTTCGCCAACATCTTCACGGGCGCCGGCGCCCAGGTGATCCAGATTATCCGCGGCGAGGAATTGCTGAACGGCTTCGACGACGATGTGCGGGTCGAGCTCGCTCGGCAAATGCGCACCCAGGGCGTCGAGATTCATACCCGCCGGCAGGTGGTTCGCATCGAGCGGCATCGGGCGGGGCTCAATGTGGTGACCGACCATGGCGAGGCGATCGAAGCCGACGCGGTGCTCTACGCGACTGGCCGGCGGCCGAACACGGCCGGCATGGGGCTTGAGGAGGCCGGGGTCGAACTCGGCCGCAACGGCGCCATTCAGGTCGACGATTTCTCCCAGACGACAGTCGCCAACATCTATGCCGTGGGCGACGCGACCGATCGGCTCAATCTCACCCCCGTCGCGATCCGCGAAGGCCACCTCTTTGCCGACAGCGTCTTTGGCGGCAGGCGCCTGGCGGCCGACCGCACCAACGTGGCGACGGCGGTCTTCAGCCACCCCCCCATCGCCACCGTTGGGCTCACCGAAGCCCAGGCACGCCGGCGCCATGGCCCGGTCGACATTTATCGCACCCGTTTCCGGCCCTTGAAACATACTCTGACGAAGCGCGAGGAATTCAGCCTGATGAAGCTGGTGGTCGATCCGGCGAGCGACCGGGTGCTGGGCTGCCACATGATCGGCGCCGACGCGCCCGAAATCATTCAGGGCCTCGCCGTGGCGCTCCAATGCGGGGCGACCAAGGCGCAGTTCGACGCCACGATCGGTATTCACCCGACCGCGGCCGAGGAGTTCGTCACCCTGCGGACCAAGCTGGCGGAGCCGGCGGCCCGGGCGGCCGAGTAGCGGCCACCACGAGGCGATCCGGTTTCGCTGGAGACAGCGCGGTTTTGCGCGTATAGCCTTCCCCCCTTGACCAGAATTGCGGACGAGAAAGGCCGATCCATGAGTGCCAAGTGGACGCCCGATAGCTGGTGCGGCAAGCCTATTCGCCAGGCGCCCACCTATCCGGACCCGGCCGCGTTGGACGCGGCGACGGCGACGCTCAAGAACTTTCCGCCGCTCGTCTTCGCGGGCGAGGCGCGCCAGCTCAAGGCGGCGCTTGCCAATGTGGCGGCCGGCAAGGCTTTTCTGCTCCAGGGCGGCGACTGCGCGGAAAGCTTCGCCGAATTTCACCCCAACAACATCCGCGACACCTTCCGGGTGCTGTTGCAGATGGCGATCGTGCTCACCTTCGGCGCCGCCTGCCCGGTGGTGAAGGTCGGGCGCATGGCGGGCCAGTTCGCCAAGCCGCGCTCCTCCGACACCGAGACCCAGAACGGCGTCAGCCTGACGAGCTATCGCGGCGACAACATCAATGGCGCGGACTTCACGCCCGAGGCGCGCGCACCCGACCCGGCGCGCATGGTGCAAGCCTATAACCAATCGGCGGCGACGCTCAATTTGTTGCGCGCCTTCGCTCAGGGCGGCTATGCCAATCTGCACGAGGTACATCGCTGGAATCTGGGCTTCGTCGAGCGCAGCCCCTTGGGCGAACGCTACAAGGCGCTGGCCGACCGGTTGAGCGAGACCCTCGAATTCATGGCCGCCTGCGGCCTCAACACGGAAACGACGCCGCAAATCCGCGAGACCGCCTTCTATACCTCGCACGAAGCGCTGCTGCTGCCCTTCGAGCAGGCGCTGACCCGCGTCGACAGCACCAGCGGCGACTGGTACGACGTCTCCGCCCATCTGCTCTGGGTCGGCGACCGCACGCGTCAGCCCGATGGCGCCCATGTCGAGTTCCTGCGCGGCGTGAAGAACCCGATCGCCTTCAAATGCGGGCCGAGCTTGTCGGGCGATGACGTCATTCGCCTGATCGACATCCTGAACCCGCGGGACGAACCGGGCCGCCTGACGCTCATCGTCCGCATGGGCGCCGACAAGGTGGCGGAGCATCTGCCGCGCCTCATCCGCACCGTCCAGCGCGAGGGCCGGAACGTCGTCTGGTCGTGCGATCCCATGCACGGCAACACGATCCAATCGTCGACCGGCTACAAGACCCGCCCCTTCGATGCCATCCTGTCGGAGGTGCGTAGCTTCTTCGCCATCCATCGCGGCGAGGGCACCCATCCGGGCGGAGTCCATTTTGAGATGACCGGCCAGGACGTGACCGAATGCACCGGTGGCGCCCAGGCGATCACCGAGGCGAGGCTGGCCGATCGCTATCACACCCACTGCGACCCCCGGCTCAACGCCTCCCAGGCGCTCGAACTGGCATTCCTATTGGCCGAGCAACTGAAGGCGGAGCGGCACGCGGACAAGCAGCAGATTGCGGCGAGCGCCTGAAGGCAAGCGTCCGGCTGAAGCCGAAGGCACCGGGATGAAGAAGAAAACCGCGGGAACGGGGTCGGTAAGGTCCAAAAACGGTTCGGGCAACGGCCGGCCGCGACCGGATGTCGACGACGTCCAGCGCTATACCGACGCCTATTTCCTGAAAAGCAAACAGGTCGTCGGCCGGTTCGGGGACATGACGGCAACCTATGCCGTCTTCATGCGCCGGCCGGTGATCTATGCCGGGCGCCCGACCGTGGACTGGCTCCGCCAGGTTGCCGAACAGCGGCAAGTTACCTTCGAGATCGACGAGCGTCACCGGGAAGGCGATTGGGTGGGCGCCGGCGACCCGCTGCTCTACATCACGGGTCCCCTCTATCACCTGGTCGACCTGGAAACGCTCTATCTCCAGAAGCTGGGTGCCGCCTGTGTCGCCGCCTATAACGCTTACAGCATGTGCAAGGAACTGCCGAAGGTGGCATTTCTCGCCATGGACGCGCGCCACTGCGCCGGTCTCGACATGGCCGAGTTGATGGCCTACGCGGCGAGCGTCGGCACGGCGGCGGCCAAGCGCGAGGTGGGCGCCATCGGCTTCATCGGCAACGCAACCGAGGCGACGGCGCATTTTTTCGGCCAGAGCCGCGGCCTCGGCACCATGCCCCACGCCATCGTGGGCTATGCGGGTTCGACGCTGAGAGCGGCCGAGATGTTCGTCGAGACCTTTCCCGGCGAGAGTTTGACCGTCGTCATCGACTATTACGGGCTGGAGATCACCGACGCGCTCAGGGTCGCCCGGCGCTTTTCTGATCTCGCGGCCGACGGCCGGCTCTCGTTCCGGCTCGACACCCATGGCGGTCGCTATTGCGAGGGCCTCGACCTGCAATCTTCCTATGCCATCCTCGACCGCTCGGCACCCGAGGCGATCCGGCGCTACCGCACCGACGCGGAACTCCGGGTTCTGGTCGGCACCGGCGTCACGGCGGCGGCCATCTGGCATCTGCGCCAGTCGCTGGACGAGGCCGGCTTCCCCAAGGTCAAGATCGTCGCGAGTTCGGGGTTCAGCCCGCAGAAATGCCGGATCATGGCGAGTGCCAACGTGCCGGTCGACGTTATCGGCACCGGCTCGTTCCTGCCCGAGAATTGGGCCGAAACCTATGCCACCGCCGACATCGTCGAATATGACGGCCGGCAGAGCGTCAAGGTCGGCCGCGAGTTCCTCCTCCGCCATCGCCAGCGGTAGCGAGCCGAACCTAACCTAACGCTTTTTGCCCTTGGCCTTTCTGGCGGGTGACAAGCCGGTAGCGAACGAGTATAGTGATTATCGAAACTCGGTTGCGATACGGCGGAAAATATGAATACAATTTTTTCTCGTGTTTCTCATATTATCAAGTGGTTATTGGGTTCGATACCCCTATCCGAAGCCAATAATTTCCGTAAAAGAAACTTCGAGGACGCCGCGAGTTGGCCCGTGGGATGGCTGTCGCCCGCGTCTCCGGTTCCACAAGCACCGCCAGGTGCGCGATGCGAGGTGCTTGTCTTGGCGGCATTTCGCCCCGAGATTGGGACCCGTAACCTACGCCCGCCGGAAGCATCATGACCGACAAGCTCGAGATCGCCATCGCCCAGATCGACCCGACCATGGGCGACGTCGCCGGCAATCTGGAACGCATCCGACGGGCGCGCGCGGAGGCAAAGGCGCTCGGCGCCGATCTGGTGGTGTTCTCCGAACTCGTGCTTTCGGGCTACCCGCCGGAAGATCTGGTCCTCAAGCCGGCCTTCCAGGAGTCGTGCCGGCAGGGGATCGAGACGCTGGCGGCCGCGACCGGCGATGGCGGTCCGGCCATGATCGTGGGCTCCCCCTGGCTGGAGGCGGGCCTGCTCTATAACGCGGCCCTGTTGCTGGAGGGCGGCAAGGTGGCGGCCACCCGCTACAAGGTCGATCTGCCGAATTACGGCGTCTTCGACGAGAAGCGAGTGTTCCAGCCCGGCCCCATGCCGGGTCCGATGAACTTTCGCGGCGTCAGGCTCGGCGTGCCGATCTGCGAGGACATCTGGTCGCCCACGGTCGTCGAATGCTTGCAGGAGACCGGTGCCGAAATCATCCTGGTGCCGAACGGCTCGCCCTTCGAGACCGACAAGCAGGACCAGCGCATCCAGCTCGCGGTGGCGCGGGTCGTCGAAACGGGCCTGCCGATCGTCTATGTGAACCAGGTGGGTGGTCAGGACGAGCTGGTTTTTGACGGCGCCTCTTTCGTGGTCGGCGCCGACCGCAGGCTGGTGGCGCAGTTGCCGGCCTGGCGCGAGGATGTGGCGCTGACTAGCTGGCGGCGGAGCGGCAATGCGGGCTGGACCTGTGTCGCGGGGCCGATGGCGAAGAACCCAGAGGGCCTGCCCGCCATCTATCACGCCATGGTCTTGGGGCTCCGCGACTATGTGAACAAGAACCGCTTTCCCGGCGTCTTGATCGGCCTTTCGGGCGGTATCGATTCGGCGATCACCGCCGCCGTCGCCGTCGATGCCTTGGGGGCGGAGCGGGTGCGCTGTGTGATGATGCCCTCGCCCTATACCAGCCGGGCGAGCCTCGACGACGCGGCGGGCGTGGCCAACGCGCTCGCCATTCGCTACGACACCATTTCCATCGAGCCGGCCATGGCGGCCTTTGGCGCCATGCTGAAAGACTCCTTCGCCGGCACCACGGCGAACGAGGCCGAGGAAAACATCCAGGCGCGCGCCCGCGGCGTGGCGCTCATGGCGCTTTCCAACAAGTTCGGCCACATGGTGGTCTCCACCGGCAACAAGTCGGAAATGTCGGTCGGCTACGCCACCCTCTATGGCGATATGTGCGGCGGCTTCAACGTGCTGAAGGACATCTACAAGACCACGGTCTTCGCCCTCTCGCGCTGGCGCAACGAGAACCGGACCGAGGACGGACTGGGGCCGGCCGGCCGCGTCATCCCGGAGAACATCCTGGTCAAGCCACCGACGGCCGAGCTCAAGGCGAACCAGACCGACCAGGACACGCTGCCCCCCTATGACAAGCTCGATGATATCCTGAGCGGGTTGGTGGAGGGCGAGCAGACGGTCGAGGAGATCATGGCGCGCGGCCATGACCGGGCGACCGTCAACCGGGTCTGGCGCATGCTGGAGACCGCCGAATATAAGCGCCGTCAGGCGCCGCCCGGCGTCAAGATCACGCGGCGCTCTTTCGGGCGCGACCGCCGCTACCCGATCACCAACGCCTATAAGGGGCCCGCATGAAGGCTCGGTTCGCGCCGAGCCCGACCGGACTCCTGCATGTCGGCAATGCGCGCGTCGCCCTCATCAACTGGCTCCATGCCCGCCATGGCGGCGGCGAGTTCGTCCTGCGCATCGACGACACCGACCGGGCACGCTCGCGGCCGGAATTCGAGGCGGCGATCGAGGCCGACCTCGCCTGGCTCGGCCTCGACTGGGATGCCCGCTATCGTCAGTCGGAGCGCGTGGCGCTCTATGCCGCCGCCTTCGAGCGGCTGAGCAAAGCGGGCCGGCTCTACGCCTGCTATGAGAGCCAGGAGGAATTGGAACTCAAGCGCCGTAGCCAGTTGGCGCGCGGCGAGCCGCCGCGCTATGACCGGGCGGCGCTCGGCCTGACCGAGGCCGATCACGCGCGCCTGGCGGGCGCGGGGCAGGTGCCCCATTGGCGCTTCCGCCTCGCCGACGGGGCCACGGAATGGACCGATCTGGTGCGCGGCGCCGTCCGCTTCGAGGCGGCGCATCTCTCGGACCCGATCCTCTTCCGGGTTGGACGCGAGGCGGTCTACCAGCTGGCCTCGGTGGTGGACGATCTCGACCTTGGCATCACCCACGTCATCCGGGGTGAAGATCATGTGGCCAACACGCCGATCCACATCCAGATCGCCCTCGCCCTCGGTGGCGAGCCCGATAGCATCCGCTTCGCCCATCTGCCGCTCCTGACCGACACCGGTGGGGCCAAGCTCTCGAAACGGCTCGGCGGACTGGCGCTGGGCGATCTCAAGGCCGACGGCATCGAGGCCATGGCCGTGAACAGCCTCTTGGCCCGGCTCGGCAGCGCCGATCGGGTGGTGGCGGTGGGCGATCTGGAGGCTTTGGCGGCCGGCTTCGATCTCGGCCATTTCGGCCGGGCGCCGCCCAAATTCGATACGGCCGAACTCGCCCGGCTCAACGCCGAGCTGCTGCATCGCCTTTCCTTCGAGCGGGCGGCGGGGCGGCTCCGGGCGCTGGGATTGGGCGCCGTGGACCCGGTCATGTGGCTCGCACTCCGCGGCAATCTCGTCCGGCTCGCCGACATCGCCGACTGGCTTCCCGTCTGCCGAGGAACAATCGAGCCGGTAATCGAGGACCCGGCTTTTGCCGCCGAGGCCGCCCAACTATTGCCGCCCGAGCCCTGGGATACGGCCACCTGGCAGGGCTGGACCGACGCGGTCAAGGCCGCGACGGGGCGCGCCGGCCGGGCGCTTTTCCACCCGCTTCGCCTCGCGTTGACCGGGCGCGAGCGTGGACCCGAATTGCGGAATCTGTTACCGATCATCGGTCACGCGCGGGCCCTCGCACGGCTCAGGGGCGACCGCGCCTGAGTTTCCGAGACCGGTGAGGTTCAAGTGGCGCTGACGTTCTACAACACGCTGACGCGACAGAAGGAAGTGTTTCAGCCGCTCGATGCGGCCCATGTCCGCTTCTATGTCTGCGGCTCGACGGTCTATGACCTGCCGCATGTCGGCAATGCCAGGCCGGTCGTCGTCTTCGACGTTCTGTACCGGCTGCTCCGCCGTCTCTATCCGCGCGTCACCTATGTTCGCAACGTCACCGACATTGACGACAAGATCAACGCCCGCGCCAAGGAGAACGGCGAGAGCATTCGCGATCTCACCGAGCGCACGCTCCTGGCCTATCAGGCCGACATGGCGGCGCTCGGCGCGCTCACGCCGACGGTGGAACCGCGCGCGACCGAACATGTCGCCGAGATGATCGCCATGACCCTGACGCTGATCGCCAAGGGCCATGCCTATCTGGCGGACGGCCATGTGCTGTTCAGCGTGCCCTCCATGCCCGATTATGGCGCCCTCTCCGGCCGCAATCGCGACGAGATGATCGCGGGTGCGCGCGTCGACGTGGCGCCCTACAAGCGCGACCCGGCCGACTTCGTGCTCTGGAAGCCCTCGGGCGCGGATATTCCAGGGTGGGAAAGCCCCTGGGGCCGGGGCCGGCCCGGCTGGCATATCGAATGCTCGGCCATGGCGGAGAAGCATCTGGGCCACCCCTTCGACCTGCATGGCGGCGGCCTCGACCTGATCTTCCCGCACCATGAGAACGAGATCGCCCAGAGTGTCTGCGCCCACCAGGCACCCTTCGTTGGCCTCTGGCTGCATAATGGCATGGTCGAGATGAACGACGAGAAGATGTCGAAGTCGCTCGGCAATGTGCTGACCGTGCGCGAGATGTTGGGCGAGGCGCCGGGCGAGACAATCCGCTTGACACTGTTGACCGCCCATTATCGCCAGCCGCTCAATTTCACCCGGGATTCGTTGAGCCAGTCGAAGCAAGTGCTGGACCGCTTCTACCGCGCCCTTCGTCCCCATCGGGCATTGGTTGTGCCCGATGACCTGCCGTTGCCGGCGGGCGTGCTGGCCGCCCTCGAAGACGATCTGAACACGCCCCAGGCGCTCGCCGAATTGCATGCGCTCGCCACCGACTTGAACAAGGCCGCGAGCGAGGGAGCGAAGGTCGAGGCCAAGGCGGCGCTGCTGGGCGGCGGTAGCCTGCTTGGCTTGCTGGCCGCCGACCCCGAAGCCTGGTTGAGGGGCGGCGCGACGACCAGCGGGCTGGCGGATGGCGAGATTCAGGCACTCATCGACGCCCGCATCGAAGCCCGCGGGGCACGCGACTTCCAGGAGGCGGATCGCATCCGCGATCGTCTGCGCCGACAGGGGATCGAGATCGAGGACGGCCCCAAAGGTACGCAATGGCGGCGCGTCGGATGACCGGCGAGCGGGTCCATCTCTACGACACCACTTTGCGGGACGGCCAGCAGACCCAGGGTGTGAATTTCGGCGTCGGCGACAAGGTGGTGCGGGCACTCGAGCTGGATCGGTTGGGCATCGACTATGTGGAAGGTGGCTGGCCCGGCGCCAATCCAACCGACGATGCCTTCTTCCAGACGCCGCCTGCCCTGGCGCATGCTCGCGTCACCGCCTTCGGCATGACGCGGCGCGCCGGTCACAGCGCCGGCAACGATCCGGGCCTGGCGGTGACCCTGGGCGCGAAGGTCGACGCCGTGTGCCTAGTGCAGGGCACCCTCTATAGCCTCGGCGCGGGGCGATAGTAGGCACGAGCATGGCCGGCACCGACACGACACGCATTCAGCGCACCGGCGGCCCGACCATCATTCTGGTGGAGCCGCAGTTGGGCGAGAATATCGGTACGGCGGCGCGCGCTATGCTGAATTGCGGCCTGACCGATTTGCGTCTCGTTCGGCCGGCCAAGGGCTGGCCCAACGAGCGGGCGTGGACCGCGGCCTCGGGCGCCGACCGGGTGCTCGACGCGGTCAAGCTCTATCCTTCGGCCCAGGCAGCGGTCGCGGACTTGCAGCATATTTTCGCCGCAACCGCCCGCGACCGCGACATGGTAAAGCCGGTCTTGACCCTGCCGGCGGCGGCTCGCGCCATGCGCCAGGCGGCGGCAGTGGGCGAGAGCGTCGGGCTCCTGTTCGGGCCCGAGCGCACCGGGCTCACCAATGACGATCTCATGGCGGCCCAATCGCTCATCACCATCCCCCTCAATCCGGCCTTCGCGTCGCTCAATCTGGCGCAAGCGGTCCTGCTCGTCGCCTATGAATGGTTCCGCCTTGCCGATGGCACACCCGAGGCGGTGCTCCCCCAGGGCGACAGCCGGCCCGCCACCCTGGGCGAGTTGGAGGGCTTATTCGGCCAACTCGAAGCCGGCCTTGAAGAAGGTGCCTTCTTTCGCGCCACCCCTATGAAGCCCGTTATGTGGCGCAACATCCGCAACGTGCTGTTGCGCGCCGGCATGACCGAGCAGGAGGTGCGCACCTGGCGCGGCGCCGTCAAGGCGCTGGAAGGAAAGCGGGGATTGCGGATGAAGTCCGAAATCGAGGAACGCTTGGGGAGAAAACCATGACCGGGAATTTGTTGTTCGATGTCACCGACGGCATCGCCACCTTGACCCTCAATCGGCCGGAGAAGCTCAACGCCTTTACGGGCGGCATGCTGCGCGAGCTGGTGGCGGCGCTCGACGAGTGCGAGGCCAATGACGACGTGCTTGTGGCGATCCTGACCGGGGCGGGCCGCGGCTTTTGCAGCGGCGGCGATATCGACGCCATGGGCGAGGCGGTCGATAATCGCCCGCATGTCACGAAGCAGCGCATCTGGCGGGAGATCCAGGCGTTCCCCAAACGCGCCGCCACGTTCGAGAAGCCGCTGATCGCCGCCGTCAACGGTGTCGCGACCGGGGGCGGCATGGACTTGGCCTTGGCGTGCGACATTCGCCTCGCCGGCCAATCCGCCCGCTTCGCCGAGACCTACGCCAAGATCGGCCTCTTGCCGGGCGGTGGTGGCGCCTATTTCCTGCCCCGCCTCGTTGGCAAGGCGCGGGCGCTCGAACTCCTCTGGACGGCGGATTTCGTGACCGCCGAAGAGGCGCTCGCCATCGGCCTCGTCAGCCATGTCTATCCCGACGGCGAGTTGCTGGGGAAGGCCATGGCGCTCGCGCGCAAGATCGCCGCCATGCCGCCCTTGTCAGTCCGCCTCATCAAGCGCGCGGTCAATCAGGGCCTCGAAGTCGACATGACGACCGCCTTCGATCTCATCAGCTCGCACATCGCCGTCGCCCGCGCCGGCCACGATCACGCCGAAGCCATCAACGCTTTCCGGGAAAAGCGCAAGGGCCGCTATGTCGGTTATTGAGCGGCGCCGCCGCCGCTCAGGGAACCTGGAACCGGTCGAGCGCGGCGACGCTGGCGTCGATCACCGGGCTCAGCGGGTCCGCGGCGGTGAGGATCGGCCGCAACTGTTGCTCCAGCGAGCGGCCGTTGAGTTCCGCCTTTCGCTTCAGGCGGGCGATGACGGCGTCGTCGATATCGCGAATGATCACCTGGGCCATGGCGGAAACTCCATATGCTATCGGTATAGATAGCATGATTTTCGCCGGCCTGAAGCGGTGCCGGGCCGTTTGACACCCGATCCCCGATGCCTATACTCCGCCGGCTTTCCGAGAATGTGGGCGCGCATGGCGCGACCCCGTCTACCGAATTCTAGGCGGTAGAACTATCGGGACAATAAAAACGTACAAAGGACCGAACCATGACCAAGCGCATCAGCGCCAAGCACAAGATCGACCGCCGCCTCGGCGTCAATCTCTGGGGTCGGGCCAAGAGCCCGATCGTCAAGCGGGAATATGGCCCGGGCCAGCATGGCCAGCGGCGCAAGAAGCCGACCGCCTACGGCACCCAGCTCCGTGCCAAGCAGCAGCTCAAGGGCTATTACGCGAACGTCTCGGAGCGCCAGTTCCGCCGCCTCTATGAAGAGGCCGAGCGGCGGCGCGGCGATACGGGCGAGAACCTGGTGGAACTCCTGGAGCGCCGCCTGGATTCCGTCGTCTACCGCATGAAGTTCGTGCCCACCGTCTTCGCCGCGCGCCAGGTGGTGAGCCACGGCCATATCCGGGTGAATGGCAGGCGCGTCAACATTCCGTCCTTCATGGTCAAGGACGGCGACCAGATCGAGATCAAGGAAAAGTCGAAGCAGATGGCGCTGATCCTGGAAGCGGCCCAGTTGCCCGAGCGCGACGTGCCCGACTATCTCGAGGTGGATCACGGCGCCATGAAGGGCCGCTTCGTGCGCGGGCCGAAGCTCGCCGACGTGCCCTACCCGGTGAAGATGGAGCCGCAGCAAGTCACCGAATTCTATTCCAGGTGACGGCGGGGTGAGTCCCGGGTCCGGTTGGCGAGCGATCCTCGCCGATACCGAGACCCGGCTCGAGCCCGGCGGCGACCGGACCTTCGAGGCCGCCAAACGAGAAGCGCTCCGCCATCTCGAGGAGCGCCTTGCGGCGTTGCGCCCGGACATGCCCGCCACGCGCCGGGCGGGCCTCCGCCTCGCGCTGTTGCGCGTTCTGCACGCGAAGCCGCCGCCTTAAAACAGACAGCCGCCGGAGACTTTGTATTACGCCCCGGCCTTGGTCTCGATGCCGTTGTCCTTGAGGAGTTGCGCCAGCTCGCCGCTCTGGAACATCTCGCGCACGATGTCGCAGCCGCCCACGAATTCGCCCTTCACATAGAGCTGGGGGATCGTTGGCCAGCTCGAGAACTCCTTGATTCCCTGGCGAATTTCCGCGTCCGCCAGAACGTCCACACCCTTGAACTTGATGCCGAGGTGGCTGAGGACCTGGACGACGGTTGCGGAGAAGCCGCATTGCGGAAAGACGGGCGTGCCCTTCATGAAGAGCACGACTTGGTTTTCGGTGATATCGGTGCGGATACGATCGCTCGCCGCCGTTGTCGTAGTGGTCATGGCTGCCGGTCTCCAGATAATTCCATTGCAGTTCGTTCAAGCGTCTTGGGGTACGGACGTCTGCAAGGCGAGGGCATGCAGTTCGTTGCCCATTCGCCCCTCCAGGGCTTTGTACACCATTTGATGTTGTTGGACACGGGTTTTGCCCTTGAAGGCGGCCGAGACGATGTGCGCCGAATAATGGTCGCCGTCGCCGGCCAGGTCCTCGATCGTCACCGTTGCATCGGGCAGGCCGGCTCGGATCAGCCGCTCGATTTCGCCCGCGTTCATTGCCATGGCACGCCTTCCTGCCAATACCGGGTTCAAATGCCTGGGGCGGCCATATAGTCGGGCAGCCAGCCCGCATGGCCCCGGCCGAGTACCACCAAGGATATGGGATGGGCCCCGTCGACTGTCAACTCGCCGCCGCCGGTGGTCCCGATCCGGGCGGCGGGGACGCCCTGGCGGGCGGCTTCGGCCAGAATAGGATCGGGGTCCTGGGTCGCCACCAGATATCGCGCCTGATCCTCGCCAAAGAGCCAGGCATTGAGCGACGGCCCACCCGCCGGCGAGGCTATGGCGGCGCCGATGCCGCCGGCGAGCGCCATCTCGGCCACCGCCACATAGAGGCCGCCGTCCGAGATATCGTGGCAGGCCTCGATCTCGCCCCGCTCGATGAGGCCGCGCACGAAATCGCCGTTCCGGCGCTCGGCGGCAAGGTCCATTCGCGGCGGCGCGCCATCCTCGCGGCCGGCGATCACTTCGAGAAAGACCGAGGCGCCGAGATGGCCCTTGGTCTCGCCGATCGCCAAGATCGCCGCGCCCGCCCGCTTGAAGGCGGGTGTCTGGGTCCAGTCCAGGTCGGCAATGAGGCCGACGCCGCCGATCACCGGCGTCGGCCGGATGGCGACGCCATTGGTCTCGTTGTAGAGCGAGACATTGCCGGAGACGACCGGAAAATCGAGGGCGAGTGCCGCCTGGCGCATGCCCTCGATGCAGCCGACGAACTGGCCCATGATCTCCGGTCGCTCGGGATTGCCGAAGTTCATATTGTCGGTGAAGGCAAGCGGGCGGGCGCCCACCGCCGTCAGATTGCGCCAGGCTTCGGCCACGGCTTGGGCACCGCCCGCGACGGGGTCGGCCACGCAATAGCGCGGCGTGCAGTCGCTGGTCATGGCGAGGCCACGATTGCCGCCGTGGATGCGCACCACGGCGGCGTCGCCGCCAGGGCCCGCCACCGTGTCGGCCATGACGGAATAGTCGTACTGCTCCCAAATCCAGCGCCGGCTCGAGAGATTGGGGCTCGCCATCAGCCGCCTGAGCAGTGCCGCCGGGTCGCCCTCGACCGCAATCTCGGCCGGCTGGATGACTGGCCTCGGCGGGGTCGGTTGCCAGGGCCGGTCATATTCGGGCGCACCTTCCGCCACGGCCGCGATCGGCAGGTCGGCGGCAATTGTGCCATCCTTGCCGAGCACCATGCGACCCGTATCGGTCAGCCGGCCGATCACCGCGAAATCCAGTTGCCATTTGGCGAAGATGGCGGCCGCCACCGCTTCCCGGCCGGGCTTCAGGACCATGAGCATCCGCTCCTGGCTTTCCGACAGCATGATCTCGTAGGCGGTCATGGCGGTCTCGCGCACCGGTACCAGGTCGAGGTCGAGCTCGACGCCCATGCCGCCCTTGGCCGCCATCTCGAAGGCAGACGAGGTGAGGCCGGCGGCACCCATGTCCTGGATGGCGACGATGGCGTCGGTCGCCATCAACTCCAGGCACGCCTCGATCAGCAGCTTCTCGGTGAAGGGATCGCCCACCTGGACCGTCGGCCGCTTCTCGGCCGAGGCGTCGTCGAACTCAGCCGAGGCCATGGTGGCGCCATGGATGCCGTCGCGCCCCGTCTTGGAGCCGACATAGACCACCGGATTGCCCAAACCCGCCGCCGCCGAATAGAAGATGCGGCCGGCGGGCGCGATACCGACGGTCATGGCGTTGACCAGGATGTTGCCATTGTAGGAGGCGTGAAACTCGCACTCGCCGCCCACCGTCGGCACGCCGACGCAATTGCCATAGCCGCCGATGCCGGCAACGACGCCGGCCACGAGATGGCGGGTCTTGGCATGGTCCGGATCGCCGAAGCGGAGCGCGTTGAGGATCGCCACCGGCCGGGCACCCATGGTGAACACATCGCGGAGAATGCCGCCGACCCCTGTCGCCGCCCCCTGATAGGGCTCGATGAACGAGGGGTGATTGTGGCTCTCCATCTTGAAGACGCAGGCCAAGCCCTCGCCGATGTCGATGACGCCGGCATTCTCACCCGGCCCGCAAATGACCCAGGGTGCGGTGGTCGGCAGGCGCTTCAGCCAGCGCTTCGAGGATTTGTAGGAGCAGTGCTCGCTCCACATGACCGAGAAGATGCCGAGTTCCACGAGGTTGGGCGGCCGGCCCAGGATGGTGAGCAGGCGGGCATATTCGTCGGCCTTGAGGCCGTGCTCGGCGACGAGGGCGGGTGTGATCGCCGGCTCGTTGCGCCCGCCCGCACTCACCCGAGCGCCTCGACCACGCTGTCGAATAGCAGGCGACCGTCATTGCCACCGAGACGCGGATCAGCCGCGCGCTCGGGGTGCGGCATCATGCCGAGCACGGTGCGCTCGCGGTTGAAAATGCCGGCGATATTGGCGAGGGAACCATTCGGGTTGAAGGCGGCGTCCGCCTCACCCTCGGGCGAGCAATAGCGGAACGCCACCTGGCCCTCGCCCTCCAGGCGGCGGAGCGTCGCCGGGTCGGCGAAATAATTGCCGTCGCCATGGGCGATCGGCAGACGCAGCACCTGGCCCGGCCGGTAGGTTGCCGTAAACGCGCTCGCCTCGGTCTCGACCCGGATAGGCACCGGCCGGCAGACGAATTTCAGGCTGGCATTGCGCAGAAGTGCCCCCGGCAGCAGCCCGCATTCGGTCAGCACCTGGAAGCCGTTGCAGATGCCGAGCACCCGCACGCCCCGCTTGGCCCGCGCGACGACTTCGCGCATGACCGGCGAGTGGGCCGCCATGGCCCCACAACGTAGATAATCGCCATAGGAGAAGCCGCCCGGCAGCACGATCAGATCGACTTCCGGCAGTTCGTGATCGGCGTGCCAGACCATGAGCGGGGCCGCGCCGAGCGATTGGCCGAGCGCCACCCGGACGTCGCGATCGCAGTTCGAGCCCGGAAAGACGACGATCGCCGCCTGGGGGCGGTTCTTGCCGGTGCCGCTCATCCCGCCTCGATGTCGATGGCGTAATTCTCGATCACCGGATTGGCGAGCAGGTCCTTGCACATGGCTTCGACCCGGCGCCGCGCCTCGCCGGGATCGCTGTCACGGAGCTCGATCTCGATGAACTTGCCCTGGCGCACCGCCTCGATGCCGGCAAAGCCGAGGCCCGCCAGGGCATGCTGGATCGCCTTGCCCTGGGGGTCGAGCACCCCGGTTTTCAGCGTGACGTGGACTCTGGCCTTCATCGCGGCTCGGGCCCCCGTCAGGCGGAAATTTTGGGCTGCTTTATTTCTCGCTGCTCGCCGCTTTCCGAGAGGACGCCTAGCCGGCGCGCAACCTCTTGATAGGCCTGCTCCACATTGCCCATGTCGCGGCGAAACCGGTCCTTGTCCATAACTTCGTTGGTGTCGACATCCCAGAGGCGACAGCTATCGGGGCTGATCTCGTCGGCGAGCACCACGCGCATGTCGTCCTGGGTGTAGAGGCGGCCGAACTCGACCTTGAAGTCCACCAGGCGGATGCCGACGCCCATGAAAAGGCCGACCAGGAAATCGTTGATCCTGAGCGCCATGTTGAACATGTCGTCCAGATCCTGTGGCGACGCCCAGCCGAAGGCGGTGATGTGTTCTTCCGTCACCAAGGGATCGCCGAGCTCATCCTTCTTCAGATAATATTCGACGATGGAACGCGGCAGGGCCGTCCCTTCCGTTATGCCAAAGCGTTTGCAGAGCGAGCCGGCCGCCACATTGCGCACCACCACCTCGATCGGGATGATCTCCACCTCCCGAATGAGCTGTTCGCGCATGTTCAAGCGGCGCACGAAATGCGTCGGAATACCGATCTGCTCCAGGCGCACCATCAGATATTCGGAGATGCGGTTGTTCAGCACACCCTTGCCGGTGATGATCCCCTTCTTCTGATTGTTGAAGGCGGTCGCGTCGTCCTTGAAATATTGGATAAGGGTGCCGGGCTCGGGTCCTTCGAACAGGACCTTGGCCTTGCCTTCGTAGATCCGTCTCCGTCGGGACATTGCGGGTACCCCGCGCGATAGGTAAGCCCGGCCATCACGCCTCTCGTTCGTCGGTGGGGAGGCTGTCCTAGGGCTAGGACTGATATATCAACTCAGGCGCCCGGAAACAACGGATGGGCCGGACAGAACCGGCCTGGCCGGCATTCTAATGAGAGAGCGTGTGTAACAATATATTCAATCTGAGATTGTTTCATCTGAGTTAGCACGGTTAAAGTTTAATAGTTTCATAGGGTTGTAGGTCGGGGCCGCGTGCGGCGAACCGCCAGACCGGACGCCGGTCATGGGCCGCCGGCAAGGCAATGAATGCATTCGAAACCGTCCCATATCCCCAATCGCTGCGGATCAGCATGGCGCTGTTCGGATCGTCGCCATGCCGCTCGTCGCTTTCGAACAGGCGCTCCCAGGCCGACCAGTCGTCCGACTCGGGGCTTGGCGGCGGTGCCGCCTCGAATTCCGGCAAATAGTGGCGGGTGCGGGCGGAGGCGGCGCCGTCGTTACGGTCCGAGGAAGTGAAGAAGGAAAAGCCGGGCGGGATGGCGAAGACCCCGACCTTGCCGTCGCCGGCATCGCCCAGGCCGCGCAACCACCAGGCGGACACCCGGTCGGCGATCACCAGGTTGAAGGACCCGTAGGCGCGGGCATCGAGATCGCCGAGCGCCTCGCCGGCGTCATCGGATGTCGCATGGTCGAGGGCCTCCAGCACCAGTTCGCCCCGGCTCCGCTTGTCCGGGGCGCCACCGAGCGAATGGCGGCGGTTGAGGACGGCGGCCACCACGCCATAATCGTTCAGGCCGAGCCATGTGCCGCCCGCCTGCAGGTCGAGCCCCGCCACCACATGGGGTCGGTCCGGCCAATGCCGCGCGGGCGGCAGCCAGGGGCGCTCCACCAGCTCGTCGCGATTGGCGCCAACCAGCAACGGCCAGTCATGTCCGGGCCGGCGTAGCAGGACAAGGGTGCACATGGGGTTCGGTTGCCATATCGTTGTCGCGGGAAGGCCGTTATAACGAGGCACCGAACGGCGCGCCACAGGCGGGTCCGGTAGCGAGTACCGAGCATCGGGAGTGCGTGGATGAGCAACTTCAACGAGCGCGAAAAGAGCTTCGAGAACAAGTACAAGCATGACCAGGAACTGCAATTCAAGGTGACGGCGCGGCGCAACCGCCTGCTGGGCGATTGGGCGGCGGGTGAGCTTGGCCTCTCTGGCGCCGCCGCCGCCGGCTACGCCAAGGACGTGGTCAGCTCGGACTTCGAGCGGGTGGGCGACGACGATGTGCTGCAGAAGGTCCTTGGCGACCTGACCGCCAAGGGCGTTGCCATGGACGAGCGCCGCCTGCGCAAGCGCATGGACGACCTGCTGGTCGAAGCCAAGGCTCAGTTGCAGAAGGAATAGTTTCAGGCCCCGCCGCCAGGTGGCCGCTGCCGGGCCCGCCGGTCTCTGACCACGGCCTCGATGGTCGATTTCAGGTCTTCATGCTGGGCCATGAGGGCGTCGAAATGGGCGCGTTGCAGCCAGAGCAACTGACAGAAGCGTTGGGCGATCACCGTGGCCGAGCGCGGTGCCTGTTCGATCAGACCCATTTCGCCGAAGAATGTGCCGGGGTCGAGGCGAATGGGTGCCGACGCCAAGAGCACCCGCACTTGGCCGTCGACCAGGAAATACATGCCGTCCGGCGTGTCGCCCTCGTGGATGATCGTCTCGCCACGCTCCACCGTTAACGGTTCCAACAGGTCGACGATCTCGGCGATCTGGAAGGCGGGCAGGCGCTCGAACAGCGGCACCCGCGCCACCATGTTCCAGGAGGCGGTGAAATTGCGCCGGCGCATTTCCTCGGCGAAACCGGTCGCCAGGATGCCGGCCGGCAGCGCGAACATGCCCATGCCGAGCACGACGGCAAGGCCGCCAAAGAGCCGGCCCAAGGGCGTCACCGGCACCACGTCGCCATAGCCCACCGTGGTGAGCGTCACGATCCCCCACCAGAGCGCGCGCGGCACGCTGCCAAAGGTCTCGGGCTGCGCGTTCTTCTCAAGGATGTGGGCGATGGTCGCGATCATCATCAAAAGGATCCCCATCAACGTCATCGCGGCCATGAGGGGAGCGCGCTCGTTGCGGATCACGATGGCGAGCGTGTCGAAGGCCGAGAAGTAGCGCAGCAGCTTAAAGAGTCGCACACAGCGCAGCAGCAGCACTTCGTCAGTGGAGAGGGGCAGGAACAAGGCGACGAATATGGGCAGGATCGCCGCCAGATCGACGATCGCCATGGGGCTTGCCATGTATTTGAGGCGCCCCCACAGGGAATGTCGATAGCGAGCCCGATGGTCATACACGGCGACACAGACGCGCAGACAATATTCGACCGTGAAAACGCCGACCGCGATCAATTCGATAAGCTGCGACCAGCCGCCATAAGCCCCGGCCCATTCAGGGTCGGTCATCACGATTGCATCGGCAATAGCGATGAGGATCGCCACCCCGATGACGGCGTCAAAGAGGTGCGCCGCGAACGAGCCGTGCGGCCCGCCCTCGACGATCGCGTGCAGTTGCTTGAGGTCCATCGGTCGGTGGACCAGCCGGTCTATTGTGCCGCGGTTGCCGTTCGCCGGCCCCGCGTGGCGGCGCCGAACACCCGGGCGAAGATCGCGTCTACACGGCGGGTGTGGTAGGCGAGATCGAAGAGTGCCGCGAGCGTCGCCTTGTCCAGATGCCGGGCGACGTCCGGGTCGGCCTGCAAGAGAGCCAGAAAATCGCCGCCCTCGTTCCAGACCCGCATGGCGATCCGTTGCACCGTCCCGTAAGCGTCTTCCCGGCTCATGCCGGCCTGGGTGAGGGCGAGCAGCACGCGCTGGGAATGGACCAGCCCGCCGAGCCGATCCAGGTTCCGGCGCATCCGCTCGGGATAGACGATCAGGCGGTCCACCAGGCCGACCATGCGGTTGAGGGCGAAGTCGAGGGCGATGGTGGCATCCGGTGCGATCACCCGCTCGACCGAGGAATGAGAGATGTCGCGCTCATGCCAGAGCGCCACATTTTCGAGCGCCGGGACCGCCATGCCGCGCACCAGGCGGGCGAGACCCGTTAGGTTCTCCGAGAGCACCGGGTTGCGCTTGTGCGGCATGGACGATGAGCCCTTCTGGCCGGGGGAGAAATATTCCTCGGCCTCCAGCACTTCGGTGCGTTGCAAATGGCGGATCTCGGTCGCGAGCCGCTCGACCGAACTCGCGATAACCGCAAGGGTGGCGAAAAACATGGCGTGGCGGTCGCGCGGAATCACTTGGGTCGAGACGGGCTCGGGCTCGAGACCGAGCTTGGCGGCCACATAGCTTTCGACGAAGGGGTCGATATTGGCAAACGTACCGACGGCGCCCGAAATGGCGCAAGTCGCGATCTCGCGCCGGGCGGCGACCAGCCGATCGCGGTTGCGCTGGAATTCGGCATGGTGGCCGGCGAGCTTCAGGCCGAAGGTCGTTGGCTCGGCATGGATGGCGTGGCTCCGGCCGATGCAGGGCGTGAGCTTGTGCTCCACCGCCCGCCGCTCGAGGACGTCGAGCAGGCGGTCGATGTCGGCCAGCAGCAGGTCGCTGGCGCGCGTGAGCTGCACCGCGAAACAAGTATCTAGCACGTCCGATGAGGTCATGCCCTGATGGACGAAGCGGGCTTCCTCGCCCACATGCTCGGCCAGGCTGGTGAGAAACGCGATGACGTCATGCTTGGTCTCGGCTTCGATGGCGTCGATACGCTCGATGTCGAAGCCGCCGCGCTCCCAGACCGCCTTGGCGGCGGAGTGCGGAATGACGCCCAATTCCGCCTGGGCGTCGCAGGCATGGGCCTCGATCTCGAACCAGATGCGGAAGCGGCTGGCCGGCTCCCAGATCGCCGCCATTTCGGGCCGGCTGTAGCGTGGAATCATGACCGCATCTCGCTCCCGGCGGGTCGCCCGACGCGTATTCTATCAGGCCCGGCGGGCGGCTGAATGGTGGAATTGTGCCGCCCATGCCAGACTGTATCCTGCAATGCCAGACTGTATCCCGCAATGAGTGAGAACGACGGCGAGGAAAACATGAGCTTGAAGAATCAGGTGGTGCTGGTGACGGGTGCCGGCAACGGCATCGGCGAGGCGATCGCGCTCGCCATGGCTGGGGAGGGTGCGACGGTCGCGGCCGCCGACCTCGATCTGAACGCGGCCCAGCGCACGGCCCAGAAGGCGTCCGCCCATGGCGGCCCGGTGCTCGCCATCCAGGCCGATTGCGGCGATGTGGCCAGCATCGATGCCATGGTCGCCCGAGTGGTGGCCGAGTTCGGGCGTCTCGACGTCATCGTCAACAATGCCGGTGTCACCCGCGACGCCTATATCATGGACCTGACCGAGGCCGACTGGGACCGCATCCACCGGGTCAACGCCAAGGGGGTCTTCTTCTGCCTGCAGCGTGCCGCCAAAGAGATGATCGGCCAGGGCGGCGGGCGCATCATCAACATGGCGTCGATTGCCGGGCGCGGCTTCGCCGGCACCTCGAACGCGATCTACGCGGCCAGCAAGGGCGCCGTCATCGCGCTGACCAAGACCGCCGCCCAGCAGCTTGCCCAACACAACATCAACGTCAACTCGATCTGCCCCGGCGTCACCATGACCGATCTGGTGGGCAACCTGATCGCTGATCGCGCTCGGAGCCAGGGCAAGACCGTCGAGGAAGTGCGGGCCGCGTTCGAGAAGACCATCCCGCTCGGCCGCGCCAACGAGCCCGCCGATATCGCCGCCATGGCGGTGTTTCTCGCCTCGCCGGGTGCGCGCAACATCACCGGCCAGTCCTACAATGTGGATGGCGGCCTGGTGACGAGTTGAGGCCGGCTCTTACCCCGCGAGGCGCGCCGGCTCCATGGGTTGCCGGCCCAGGATCATGTCGGAGGCCTTCTCGGCGATCATGGTGACGGCGGCGTTGAGATTAGCGGATGGCATGGTGGGCATGATCGAGGCGTCGACGACGCGCAAGCCCGCGATGCCATGCACGCGCAGCTCATCGTCGACGACGGTGGTCGGATCGCTCGCCGGCCCCATCCGGCAGGTGCCCATCAGGTGGAACGTACTCGTGCCGCGCTGTTTGGCGGCACCCAGCAGTTCGTCGTCGCTGCGCACATGGGGGCCGGGAAAATCCTCGTGATCGTAATAGGGCTCGAGCGGCTTGGAGGCCAAGAGCCGGCGGGCCAGCTTCATGCCGGCGAGCAGCACATGCCGGTCGCCTTCATGGGCGAGATAGTTCGGTTGAATCTCCGGGTGGACGAAGGGATCGGCCGAGCGCGCCCGGAGATAGCCGGAACTCTCGGGCCGCTGCTGCCAGACGGCGCAAGTCATGCCGGGATCGTCCTCGAGCCTGGACTGCACGCCCTCCTTGTAACTCGCGGGCGTGAAGGTGAGCTGTAGGTCGTCGTTCGCCACCCGCTCGTCCGAGCGCCAGAAGCAGTAGACGAGGGTTGGGTTGAGGGACAGCAGGCCCTTGCGCGTCAGCAGCCATTTGGCGACCTCGAAGGCGAGCCTCGGGCCGTGGGTCAGCTCGTTGATGGTCTCGGCGTTCTTAACCCGGGCAACGAACCGGGGCGCGTAATGGTCGCGCAGATTCTCGCCGACACCGCCAAGCGCATGCTGGACCGCGACGCCCAATGACTGGAGCAGCGCCGCCGGGCCGATGCCCGAGATCTGGAGAAGCTGGGGCGAATTGACGGCGCCGCCCGAAAGGATCACCTCGCGGTTGGCGTGGACGGTCACCGGCTTGCCGCCCTGGCCGCCCTGGCGATACGCGACACCCACTGCCCGCTTGCCCTCGAGCAGGATGGCCGTGGCGTGGGCGTGGGTGCGCACTGTCAGGTTCTGGCGCCCCATGGCGGGATGCAGGAAGGCGCGCGCCGTGCTCATGCGCCGGCCGTTGATGATGGTGCGCTGGGAATAGCAGACACCGGCTTGGCTGGCGCCGTTATAGTCGGGGTTCAGCGGGATGCCGTGCTGGATCGCGCCCTCGATGAAGGCCTCGCAGAGCGGATGGCGCCAATCCATGTCGGTGATGGTGAGGGCGCCGTCGCGGCCCCGATAGGTGTCGTCGCCCGCGCCGATGCGCCGTTCGGTGCGCCGGAAATAGGGCAGGACGTCGGCATAGCCCCAGCCCCGGTTGCCGCGCTGGCCCCAGCCGTCATAGTCGGCCGCCTGGCCGCGATTATAGATGTTGCCGTTGATCGAGCTGGAGCCGCCCAGGGTCTTGCCGCGCGGCGCGGCGATGCTGCGGCCACCGGTCCACTCTCCCGGCTCCATCTTGTAGAGCCAGTTGACGCTCGGGTTCACCAAGGTCTTCATGAACCCGGCGGGGATGTGGATGAAGGGGTTCCAGTCCCGGGGTCCCGCCTCCAGGACCAAGACGCTTGCCTTGCCGTCCTCGGAGAGGCGGTTGGCCAGAATGCAGCCGGCGGACCCCGCCCCCACGATCACATAGTCGAAGCTTTCCATGGCGGCTCGCGGCTCCTTGTGCAACGATTAGACCCCCCTATTAAGGCGCTATCGCGCCGGTAAATCCACCGAAGGATAATCGAATGACGTTGTTCCGTGCCGCTGGCCTGGCGGCAATCCTTGTGCCGGCGCTCGTCCTGGGCTCGGCGGGTGCCGCCACCGCCGCCGACTTCCCCACTCGGCCCATCACCCTGATCGTGCCCTGGCCCGCCGGCGGCAGCGCCGACATCCAGCTCCGTGTCCTCGCCAGCGCCGCGAGCAAGCATTTGCCGCAGCCGATCGTTATCGAGAACAAGCCCGGCGGCACCGGCGTCGTCGGCGTGGCGCAGATGATCGCCGCCGCCAAGCCCGATGGCTACACCATCTCCCAGATCGCGATCTCGGTCATGCGAATCCCCTGGACCCAGAAGGTCACCTACAACCCGACGACGGACCTTTCCTACATCATCCATCTCAGCGGCTTTCTCCTGGGCGTCGTCGTCAAGGGCGACGCGCCCTGGCAAACCTGGCAGGACCTTGCCGCCTGGAGCCGCGCCAATCCCCAGATGCTCACCTATGGCACCGTCGGCGCCGGCAGCACGCACCACATCACCATGGAGCAGATCGCGCGGCGCCTGGGATTGACCGTGACCCATGTGCCCTTCAAGGGCGACGCCGAACTGTTCCCCAATGTCATTGGCGGCCATGTGGTGGCGGGCGTGGGCACCACGTCGGCGGGCGCCCTTGTCGATGCCGGCGAATTGCGCTGGCTGGTGACCTTCGGCGCCGAGCCATCGAAGCGCTGGCCCGCCGTACCCACGCTCCGGCAAGTCGGCATCGACATGGCAGCGGAATCGCCCTATGGCTTGGCGGGTCCCAAGGGCATGCCGGGCGCGGTGGTCAAGGTGTTGCACGACGCCCTGAAGAAGGCCCTGTTCGAGCCCGAGCATCTCGCCATCCTCGACCAGCTCAATCAGCCGGTGGTCTACAAGAGTTCGCGGGACTACACCCTCTATGCCCACAAACTCTATGAAGACGCGGGCGAGGAATTGCAGGCGCTCGGCCTGCGCAAGACCGACGGCGCGCCGCGTAGCTGAGCCGGGACGCGCACTCGTGAAAATCGGCATCGTTTCCGACCTGCACTGCAATCTCGCCGGGCTCCACCGCGCTTTCGAGTTGATGGGCGATGTGGATGAACTCCTGTGTCTCGGCGATAGCATCCACCAATACCGCTTCTCGAACGAGGTGATAGGGGCACTTCGGGACCGGGGCGCCCACACCATCCTCGGCAATCACGAGGAGATATTCCTCGGCGCCGGCGGCATCCGGGCGCGCGAGCAGGCTGGCGTCGATGGTGGGCTGGTCGACTGGCTTGCCGCCCAGCCGACGCGCCTCGAGATCACCCTCGGTGGCAAGAAACTCTTGATGGTGCATTCGACGCCGTGGGAGCCGCGCGGCGGGTATGTGTTGCCGGCGAGCGCCGATCTCGCCCGCTTCGGCGAGGTGACGGCGGACATGGTGCTCTATGGCCACACCCACCAGCAGGTGGTGCGCCGGTTCGGCCGGGTGTTGGTGGTCAACCCGGGCTCGGCCGGCGAGGGCCGCGATCACCGCAACGGCCGGCGCCTCTCTTGCGCCGTCCTCGATACGGCGAGCGAGGAAGTCCAGGTGCTGGACTTCGATCCGCCGGCCGATCTAGCCGCCTGAGCGAATCATATCGGCGGCCTTCTCGCCGATCATGATGCAGGGCGCGTTGGTATTACCCGACGGCATGGTCGGGCAGATCGAGCCGTCGGCGATCCGGAGCCCCTCCAGCCCATGCACCTTGAGATTCCGGTCAACCACGCTGTTGGGACCCGATCCCATGCGGCAGGTGCCGATCGGGTGATAGGCGGTCTCGGAGTTCTGGCGAATCCAGGACAGGATCTCGTCGTCGCTCTCGATGCCGGTGCCGGGCGAGAATTCGTCGTCTCGGAAGGGGTCCATGGGAGCGGCGTTGGCGATGCGGCGAATCATGCGGAAGCCCGCGACCATGGTCTGGCGGTCGAGCGGATCGCCGAGAAAATTGAAGCGGATCGCCGGCTGCAAGCTGGGATCGGGCGACTGGATATGGATCGAGCCGAGGCTTTCCGGGCGGAGCTGATAGCAGCCGATGGTCATGCCGGGAAAGTCCTGCAGCTTGCGGCGCTTCGGGTCCTTGATGGCGTAGGGCACCAGATGCATCTGTACGTCGGGTGTGGCGAGTTCGGGGCGCGTCTTGAGGAATGCGAGCAGCGGCGCCGAGGGCAGGCTGAGGAAGCCGCCGCCGGTCGCTAAATATTTGATGACCTGGCCGACCAGATTGATGCCCCGCGCTTTCACATTGTAGGAGACGTGGGGCACCTTGAGGCGCCACTGGATGCGGGCGTTGATATGATCGCGGAGGTTCTCGCCCACCGCCGGCAAGGCATGCCGGACCTCGATGCCGTTCGCCTGGAGGATGTCGGGCCGGCCAACGCCCGAGAGTTCCAGGATCTGCGGCGATGAAACCCCGCCCGCGCATAGGACGACCTCGCGTTCGGCGCGGGCTTCGCTCAACTGGCCGTCGCGACGGTAGGCGACACCGACGCATTTCTTGCCCTCCAACAGCAGGTGTTCGGTTACGGCTTCGGTGATGACTTGGAGGTTCGCCCGGCCCATGGCGGGGCGGAGATAGCAATGGGCCGTGCTCATGCGCCGGCCGCGCCAGATGGTCGCCTGGGTCTTGACGATGCCTTCCTGGTCGGCGCCGTTGTAATCCGGGTTGCGCTTGTAGCCGGCGGCGACGGCGGCGGCGAAGAGGGCGTCGTAAAGCGGGTTCTGGTCCCCCACCTCGGAGACGCCGAGCGGGCCACCGGAACCGCGCACCCCGTCGCCGCCCTTCTCGTAGTTCTCCATGCGGCGGAACAGCGGCTCCACGTCCTGCCAGCTCCAGCCGCGGTTACCGAGTTGCGCCCAGGTGTCATAGTCGAGATGCTGGCCGCGCACATAGACGAGGCCGTTGATACTGCTCGACCCACCCAGCATCTTGCCGCGCGGCACGGGAATACGGCGATTGGCGGTGCCCGGCTCGGGCTCGGACTGGAAGCGCCAATTGGCGGTCGGATTGTCGATCAGCAGGCCGAAGCTGATGGGCAGGCGCGAATAGGGATGGCTCGCCGGACCCGCCTCGACCAGGAGGACGCGGCTCTTGCCATCCTCGGTCAAGCGATAGGCGAGTGCCGCGCCGGCCGATCCCGCGCCCACGATGATGTAGTCGAAGCTCGCCATCCGCTCCACTCCTGGCCGTGTTAAACTTGTCGTTCGATCATAGCGATCAATCGGGAATCGGGGAGGGGCAATGGCAGCGTTGGAGATTGCGGCGATCGAGGGAGGTTTTGCGCACGAGGCGCGGGGCCTCCAGCTGTGGCAGTCGCTCGATGCCGCAACGCTCGCCGCCTTGGCCCTGACATGGCGCCGCCATGGCGTGCTGCTGTTTCGCCGCCAGGCGCTCTCGGAGGACGAGTTGGTGGCCTTCAGCGCCGCCTTTGGCCGGCCGGAGGTGATCGTGCGCGCCGATTGGCAGGGCAACCGGCCGGAAGTCACCCAGATCTCCAACATGAAGAACCAGGCCGGCCGGTCGATCGGCGGGCTCGGCGCGGGCGAGCTCGGTTGGCACACCGATCAATCCTATATGTCCGATCCGGCGACCGGGGCACTCCTCTATATGGTGGAGATGCCGCCGGAGGGTGGCCTGACCTATTGGGCCAATCTCCGGCTCGCTTATGCGGCTCTGCCGCAAGCGACCAAGGAGCGGATCGAGCCGTTGTCGGCCGTCTATGATTACGCCAAGCGCCAGGCGACCTATGACGACGAGAAGCCTATGTCGGCGGAACTTCGGGCCAAGACACCGCCGGTCATGCACCCGCTGGTCAACATCGACCCCGTGACCGGCGACCGCTCGCTCTATCTCGACCCGACGACGACCGTCGGCATCGAGGGTCTGGCACCCGAGGCGGGCGAGGCGCTCCTGGGCGAACTGGCCGCCCACGCGACGCGGCCCGAATTCGTCTATTGCCACCATTGGCAAATGGGCGATTTGGTGATGTGGGACAATGGCTTTCTCTTGCACCGGCGCGACCCGTTCGATATGCGCCAGAATCGGCTCTTGAAGCGCACGACCCTGCGCCTGGCGCCCGTCCACCATGTCGTGCCGGCCTCGCGGCCGGCCGTCGCGCGCGTCGGAAAGTAATTTCGACTAAAATCATATTGCACGTCTGTCAATTGTGGAATTCGCGCCGTAGGGCGGCGGCAAAAGGGCCGATAAGGAAGTATTCACCTTTTCCGACTCTAATGGAGAAACCGAGTGGTTCGATCCGGTGTTTGCCGCATTGGCAAACCGGTTCCGTGTGAGCCGTTGCCGGAGCGAACCGCGACAAAGGGGAGGTTCGGATGCGCCAGCGCCGATTTGGCAAGTTCATCGTTTTCCTGACCCTGTTGGTGGTGGGCACGGCGGGCGGTGCCGGGGCAGCCGACAAGAAGTGTTTGTTCGTATCCTCCTACGAACCCACTTACGACCATTCCCAGGCGATCGAGCAGGGCTTGCGGTCGGTCGTCGACGGCAAGTGCGATATCCGGCAATTCAACATGGATGCCAAGCGCCGCACCGCCGCCGCCGACCGTGTCGAGCAGGGGCTTGCAGCCAAGGCGATCATCGAGGCATGGCAGCCCGACGTGGTGATCGTCGCCGACGACGAGGCCACGAAATACCTTCTCGAATCCCATTACCGGGAGCACGACCTGCCATTCGTGTTCTGCGGCGTGAACTGGTCCGGCGAGGCCTACGGCCTGCCTTACAGCAACGCCACCGGGATGATCGAAGTGGCGCCCATACTGCCGGCACTGCAAAAAGCCAAGGAGGTGGTGCCGGGGCTGGGGCGCGCGCTCTATCTGGGTGCCGCCAGCTTTACCGAGGAAGGCAATGTCGAGCGCTTCGAGCGGGCGGGTGCTCACGCCGGTGTTGCGATCGACGGCCGGTTGGTGACGACCACCGACGCTTGGATCGAGGCCTATGAGCGAGGCCAGGACTATGACCTGGTCATCATTGGCAGCAGCGAAGGCATCAAGGACTGGGACGGCGGGCGGGCGCTCGAAGCCGTCCAGCGCCGTACCCGCAAGCTCAGCCTGACCAATCACCCCTGGATGATGCCGTGGAGCATCCTCGGCGTGACCAAGATCTCGGAAGAACAAGGCGAATGGGCCGGCAAGGTGGCGTTGCGCATTCTTGCCGGCAACAAGCCCTCGCAAATTCCGGTGGTCCCCAACAAGGAACGCGATTTCTGGATCAATGAAGGCATTCGGGCGGCGGGCAACGTTGCCCTGCCGCGCACGTTGATGCAGTCGGCCAAGAGGGTTACCAGCCTTGGGACACGCTAACCACAACCTTTTCCGACCTTGGGAGCAGGCATGTTTCGGGCTTCTCGGCCTCTGTGCCGGCGCGGCGCTGAGCGGATTCGTGGCCTGGACGAACCTCACCGACGCCAGACAGGATGTCGTGGAGCGGACCAAGAGCCTCGAACGGGACTTGGCGTATCGCTTGGCGAGCCCGGAAGCGGTTCTGACGGCGCTTGCCGGCCTGCACCAGGCAAGGGATGATATTCGCACCCACGAACTCGCGGCGTTCGCCAACGAGCTGCGGAAGTCCCGGCCCTATATCCGGACCATCGCCCTGATGCCCCTTGTCGACGCCAACGACCGACTGGCTTTCGAGTGGGACATGGTCGACGGCGGTTACACAGGGTTCGGTGTGACCGAGCGTGGCCCCGACGGCGCATTGCGACGGGCGCCCGAGGGGTCTTGGACACTGCCGATCCGTCTTCTCGAACCGCTCGATCCGGAACTCGCCGGCCTCATTGGTTTCGATGTGGCGTCCGAGGCGGGTTTGCGCGCCGCCATCGAGACGGCCGTCAGAACGGCCAATGTTGTCGCCGCGAATGTCCAGGAATTGCCCTATCTCGGGCCCGGCGTCGGCATGTTCAAGGCCATCTATCTCGGCCACACCGCGCCCAGGTTGGAGGCCGAACGCACCCGGCAAGTGGCCGGACTGGTCGGACTATTCCTCGATCCGGCGTACTTGGCGCGTGATCTGGCCGAACTCTATCCCAACCTCGGATTCCGGCTGACGGGGGTCCGCGACGACGCACCGCAAGGAACCCTCGTCTTCGAGCGCCATCCGCCCGGCATGGCGGCGCGTTTGCCGATCCTGGCACCCCTCGCCTGGTCGCAATCGTTCGCGGCGAACGGCGTTACTTACCAATTGAACGTCACCCGCTTTGCAACGCATGACGATCTCAATCTGCTGTATGTGGCCTTGACCGGAATCCTCGGCCCGATCGCCTGCTGTCTCGTCATCCTCGTCGTCGGCCATCGCCGTGCCGGTTTCATCGCCGCCCGCGACGGCGAGCGGGTGCTGCGCCAAAACGAACAGAAGTTCCGTGACTATGCCGAGATCGCCTCGGACTGGTTCTGGTCGACCGACCGCGAGTTGGCGTTCGACTATTTTTCGCAACGGTTTTCGGCGACGGCGAATTTCCAGCCGTCAACCCTGACGGGCGAAAGCGGTGGCGGCCTCGCGTGGGTCGGGCCGGTCGATATGCCCGAGCAGTTCACCGCCAGCCTTGACGCCAGACAATCGTTCAAGGACATCCTTTATCGTTACACGGACCGGGGCGGCCGGCTGCAATGGTGGCGCATGAGCGGCAAGCCGTTCTTCGACCGCTCGGGTGTCTTTGCCGGCTATCGCGGAACCGGGCGAGATGTCACGGCGGAAGTCGACGTGCAGAGCGCCCTCAAGAGCGCCAAGGAACAGGCCGAGTTGGCCAACCGGGCCAAGTCCGAATTCATCGCCAATATGAGCCACGAGCTCCGGACGCCCCTCAACGCCATCATCGGCTTCTCCGAATTCCTCTCACTGCAAGTGTTGGGGCCGCTCGGCAATAGCAAATATGTGGGCTATGCGAACGACATCAACGAATCGGGCCAGCATCTCCTGGCGTTGATCAATGACATCCTCGATTTGTCCAAGGTGGAGAGTGGCAGCGAGGAGTTGCACGAGGAACAGGTCGATATCGCGGATTTGGTGCGCTCGTTGTCTCGTCTCATGCAGCCCCATGCCGACAAGGGTCGGGTCACGCTCTCCCTGGACTTTGAAGCGCAACAGCCCGCCCTCTTCGCCGACAAGCGCAAGCTGAAGCAGATCCGGGTCAATCTGCTCTCCAACGCGGTTAAGTTCACCAAGCCGGGCGGCCGGGTCGCGCTCTCGGGACAGCTCGGCGCGGCGGACGATTATCGGTTCCGGATCGTCGACACCGGTATTGGCATGAACCCCGAGGACATCCCGAAGGCGTTCCAGAAGTTCGGCCAGATCGACAGCGCCTTGAACCGCAGCTATGAGGGCACCGGTCTCGGGTTGCCGCTCGCCAAGGCACTAACGGAGCTGCATGGCGGCAGGATTCACCTGGAAAGCGCCGTGGGCGTGGGCACGATGGTGACCATGTGGCTGCCGGCCGAGCGCGTGGTCGTGGCACCGGAATCGAAAACCGACGCCGGCGTACCGATCCTCCAGGCGAGCTGACGGCCGATCAGTCCTTGATGAGGAGCGTCAGGCCGCTCGCAAAGAGCACCAGGCTGATGACCCTGACGTAGGTCAGCCGGGAGAGGGTCGAATGGATACGCCCGCCGAGCCATAGTCCGGCGCCCGCGACCGGCAGCGCGCAGAAAAGCAGCGGCAGATTGTCCTCGCTAGAGCGGTTCCCGAAAGGAGTGAATCGGAAGGGATTCACAAGGTCTTGGAAATGGTTGGTTCTCTCTCGTCATCACGCATGGCGAGGATGCATGGGCTATTCGAAGGATTTGCGGGTCCGGTTGATCCGGTCGGTTGAGCAGGGTC
>SHVR01000035.1 GCA_009694185.1 Alphaproteobacteria bacterium
ACCCCGTCGCTCGACGGCGGCTTGCCGCTGTTCGAACTGTTCAGGCCGAGCCGGCGCTCAAGTTCCGCCAGCCGCGCCTTCAGCGCCGCGATCTCGGTCGCTTGCGCTATGACCAGCGCGATTAGCTCTTCCCGGGACAGCTCGTTGGGTGGTTCGAGAACCATCCGATTCTTGAATCGAAATCCGACCCCGCCGTCCAGGGAAATCCGCTAAAAATAGCCGCCCAACCTGGGCTGTTACCTTATTTGTCGATCGAGGATGCACGCAGCCAGCCCGAAGCCGGCCCGCAGGAACGGCTGAGCAAGACGGGCGACAACCTGCCGAACGTCATTCAATACCTCAAAGAACGACATCCCGAGCATTTGGCTAGGATCTTTCAAACCCTTCGGCGTCGCATCCCCAGGCTCGAACGTGTCGATGCGGACCAAATGCCGGACGGGCGCCTCTTGCTCCAACTGAAGGACGCCCCTTTCGATCGGCCTATCCTGTCGCGATTCGCCTCGGACGGTACTCTGAAGATGCTTGCCTATCTGGTGATGCTTCTCGACCCGAACCCGCCCCGATTCATTGGCATCGAGGAGCCGGAGAATTTCCTTCACCCGCGCCTGCTTCAGGACCTTGGGGAAGAGTGTCGCGCGGCCACCGAGAGATCGCAGCTTCTTGTCACAACCCATTCGCCATTTTTTGTGAACGCCCTAAGGCCGGAAGAGGTTCGCATTCTCTATCGCGACGATGACGGCTTCGCGAAGGTCGACCGAGCGTCCGACATAGCCAAGATTTCCTCGCTCGTTCACGAAGGTGCCTTGCTTGGGCACTTATGGTCCGAGGGACATTTCGGCGTCGGCGATCCGCTCGTCAAATCGGGCTTGCGCCCCACCAGAACTTGAGCAGCCTCGCGATGGCGGTGGAACACCTCGAGGTGCTGGTCGAAGAGCGGTCGATGGAAGTCGGCCTACGCCAGTTACTACCAAGGATTCTCCGCTCGATATCGTTCGAGATATACGTGCATCAAGGCAAGCTGGACCTTCTGGCGCGTCTCCCTGACCGGCTGCGCGGATACGCCAACTGGCTGCCATCCACATATCGGGTTCTGGTTGTCGTCGACCGCGATGACGACGACTGCGGGCAATTGAAAGCTCGGCTTGACACGTTCGCCCGAAGCGCTGGCCTCGCCACGCGCTCGGCCTCCAGGGATTACCGGGTTGTCAATCGAATAGCTATCGAGGAACTGGAAGCTTGGTTCTTCGGAGATTGGGCGGCGGTGCATGCCGCTTTTCCACGTCTTCCCGCGAACGTACCCAGAAATGCGCGATACCGATATCCAGACCAAATTGCCGGGGGTACTTGGGAACAACTCGAGCGCCTGATGCGCCGGGCGGGATACTTTTCAGGTGGTTATCGCAAGGTCGAAGCGGCCGCGGCGATTGCCGAGCATATGGACCCGGACAAGAATCGATCCGTTAGCTTTCGGCAGTTGCACGCGGCCCTTTTGGAGCTGGACGCTGGAAGCTCCTGATCCATGCGTCGGATCGCTGGCTGGACAACCTGATCCAGTCACATGATACGCGGCCGGCCTCCCCCCTCAAAGCTCGAAGCGCTCGGCCAGTTCGCGCCATTCGCGGGCGCTCAGGCCGCTGGTCTCCTGGGTAACGGCTTCGCCCTTGAGGCGGCGGCAGAGCACGTCGACCGCCTGGGCCGAAAGCTCGGCGCCCTTCAGGCGGTAGTCTAGGAAGGCCGCATAGGTCTCGGGGACCCAGCGCCTGACGGTCTCCAGCATGGCCTCGGCATAGACGCGAATCTCATATTGCGCATGGGCATCGGCGCGGAGCGAGAGGAAGTGCAGGAGATTGAGCAGGTCTATCTTCCAGTACCACTGGGTATAGGTGTTGAGCGGCAGGTTCATGCGCGCGAGTTCCCGCGCCACCCCCTGGCGCCCTGGGTCGACGATGCCGCCGTCGGCGCGTTCGTTCAGCATCTCCTCATAGTGATCGTAGGCTTGCCCGGAATCCGCCTTCAGGATCTCGAGCACGCGGGCGGCCTCGGCCGCGCCGAGTTCGGTGCCCCGGCCCTGGTGATTACTGGCCGACTGGCTCGCGAGTTCGGCCGGCGTTGGGATATAGAACTCGCGGTCGAGCACCGAATAGCGCGCGGAATACTCGTTCACATTGGCGGTCCGGTGACGGATCCACTGGCGGGCGACGAAGATCGGCAGCTTCACATGGTATTTGATCTCGCACATTTCGAAGGGCGTAGTGTGGCGGTGGCGCATCAGATAGCGAATGAGGCCGGCATCCTCCCGCAGGCGCCTGGTACCCCGGCCATAGGAGACGCGGGCCGCCTGCACCACCGCCCCATCGTCGCCCATATAATCCACGACGCGCACGAAACCATGGTCGAGCACCGGCAGCGCCGTGTAGAGAATTTCCTCGAGCGCCGGCACGGTGGCCCGGCGGGTGGGCGCGGTCTGGGCCTGTTGGGCGGCGATCTCCGCCTGTTGCTCCGGGGTCAAGGGCATCGCGTTCCACATCCTCCGGTCGTGTTCACGGCTGTTTAACCATAATCGCTCGCCCGGCGGGTTGAACAGAATACGCCGTGCCGGGACCCGCTGCCCCTTTCACATTCCCCACCGGCCCCCTATATTCTTATGGTCGGGGTCAAATCCGGCTATGGCGATAAACGTCTTGTGGAATAAACGTTGCGGACCCGGGGGCGGTACCCGGCGCCTCCACCAACCCTCCCCGGACAGTTCCGGGAGCGGCATTCGAGGGGGCGAAATAGGCTCGACGCGCGTGGTAAAGGCAAGATTTTTGCTCGGCATGGTACCGCCGTTATCGGGCCATTTTCTAGGTGCGAACGACAACGAACTCGCACTCGCTGCCTAACGAAAGTTAGCTAAGCGCGGTCCGGGGGGCACCGGGCAACAGAAGCCCCCCAACTCGGCTCGGCCCTTTGAGGAAAAGGCATGGAGCGCCAGACAGTCAGATACGACAAGATGGTCCAGGAAGCCCTGCTGGGCGTCGTTCGCCGCGCCATCGGCGAGGTGGCCGAACATGGGGTCATTGGCAATCAGCATTTCTACATTACCTTCCGCACGGGCTTTCTCGGCGTTGGCCTGCCCGACTATCTGGTGAGCCGCTACCCCGGCGAGATGACCATCATCCTGCAACACCAGTTCTATGGTCTGGACGTGGACGAAAACGCGTTCTCGGTGTCGCTCTATTTCAAGAAAATGCTGGAGCGGCTGACCATCCCCTTCGCGGCGATTACCGCCTTCGTCGATCCGTCGGTCAATTTCGGCTTACAATTCAACGTTTCCGGTGAAGACGGTAAAACAACCTATGGAATGCCGGTTCCCCCCGCCGCAAGCCCGGCGACCCAGGCGGCGGCCAAACCCAACCCGGTCGACACGCCGCCCGAGGCGCCGAAGGTCGTGTCGCTGGACCTCTTTCGCAAAAAGTAACCCCTGGTCAGGTCTGATACCAATTATCCCCCGCGCCCGAGAGAGTGCCATGCAGGACTTCGCCTATTTCGACATGTTCGCCCTCGGCCATGGCGAGACGCCGTGGCAAAAGCTGACCGAGGCACATGTGAGCCTCGACCGCTTCGCTGGCCAGGACGTGCTCAAGGTGGCGCCCGAAGCGCTCGCCCTCTTGGCGCGCCGGGCCTATCGCGATGTCTCGCATTTGCTGCGCCCCGGCCATCTGGCCCAGCTCCGCGCCATCCTCGACGATCCCGAGGCGTCCGGAAACGACAAGTTCGTCGCCCTCGATCTCCTGAAGAACGCCAACATTTCGGCGGGCGGCGTCTTGCCCATGTGCCAAGACACCGGCACCGCCATCGTCATGGGCAAGAAGGGCCAGCGGGTGTGGACCGGTGGTGGCGACGAGGCGGCCCTTTCCAGCGGCATCTTCCGTGCCTACGCGGAAGATAATCTCCGCTACAGCCAGCTCTCGCCCGTCTCGATGTTCAAGGAAGTCAACACCGGCTCCAACCTGCCGGCCCAGATCGACATCTACGCGAACGAGGGCGAGGAATATCATTTCCTGTTCGTGGCCAAGGGCGGCGGCTCGGCCAACAAGAGCTTCCTCTTTCAGGCAACGCCCGCGACCCTCAATCCGGCGAGCCTGATCAAGTTCCTCGATGAGAAGATCCGCACCCTCGGCACCGCCGCCTGCCCGCCCTATCACCTCGCCATTGCCATCGGCGGCACCTCGGCCGAGATGAACTTGAAGACGGTGAAGCTCGCCAGCACCCATTATCTCGACGATCTGCCGACGGCGGGTGGCGCCAACGGCCAAGCCTTCCGCGACACGGGAATGGAGCAACAGGTCCTCGCACTCACCCGCCAGATGGGCATCGGTGCCCAGTTCGGCGGCAAATATTTCTGCCATGACGTGCGCGTCATCCGCCTGCCCCGCCATGGCGCGTCACTCCCCATCGGGCTTGGCGTGTCCTGCTCCGCCGACCGCCAGGTGCTCGGCAAGATCACACGGGACGGCGTTTTTCTCGAGCAGCTCGAGGCCAATCCGGCGCGCTTCCTCCCCGAGATGCTGCCGGACCAGTTGGGCGGCGAGGTGGTGCCGATCGACCTAAATCGGCCGATGGACGAGGTCCGTCGCACGCTATCGAGCCACAAGATCAAGACGCGCCTCGCGCTGACCGGATCGCTGATCGTGGCCCGCGATCTCGCCCACGCCAAAATCAAGGAGCGGCTCGATCGCGGTGAGGCCATGCCGGACTATCTGCGCAATCACCCCGTCTATTATGCGGGCCCCGCCAAGACGCCCGCGGGCTACGCGTCGGGCTCGTTCGGGCCGACCACTGCCGGGCGCATGGACTCCTATGTCGACCAGTTCCAGAGTCAGGGCGGCAGCATGGTCATGCTGGCCAAGGGCAATCGCTCGACCGAAGTGACGGAAGCTTGCAAGAAACATGGCGGCTTCTATCTGGGTTCGATCGGCGGCTCCGCCGCGCGCCTGGCGCAAGACCATATCCGCAAGGTCGAGACCGTCGAATATGCCGAGCTCGGCATGGAGGCGATCTGGCGGATCGAGGTGGTCGATTTTCCCGCCTTTATCGTCATCGACGACAAGGGCAACGACTTCTTCGCCACGCCCTGAACCTGTTTTTCGGGCGCGGCCATGGGCAGCGAGAGCGATTTCCACACCTTTGCCCGGGAGCTCTTCCAGCCGCTCGGGCCGGTCCTGGTTCGGCGCATGTTCGGCGGTGCCGGCTTGTTCCTCGATGGTGTCATGTTCGCGCTGATTGCCGAGGACACGCTCTATATGAAGGTGGACGCGATCAATCAGGGCGAGTTCGAAGCGGCCGGGACCGAGCCGTTCCGCTCCGAAACCGGCCGGGGCGTACATGAGTTCTCCTATTACGAGCTGCCGGCCGATTGCCTCGATGATCAGGACGCGGCGCTGGCCTGGGGCCAGAGTGCGCTCGCCGCCGCCAGGCGAGCGCGTCAAGCAAAGCCACCCAGCCGCCGCAAGGCGGGAACCCGGACGGTAAGACGCGGGAAGACGTGAGCCTATCGGCACTCGCGAAGGAGCCACGCCATGACCGGTCCGAAACGCATCGAGACCGACAGCCTCGGCACCGTCCAGGTGCCCGCGCGCGCCTATTGGGGCGCCCAGACTCAGGGGGCGCTGGAGAATTTCAAGATCGGCCATGAGCGCATGCCGGCGGCGCTGATCCGGGCACTCGGCTTGCAGAAGCTCGCCGCGGCCCGGGCAAACATAGCCTTAGGCGCCCTCGATCCGGCGCTCGGCGAGGTCATCGTGGCGGCGGCCGAGGACGTGGCCGCCGGACGCTTGATGGAGCATTTCCCGCTCTCCGTGTGGCAGACGGGTTCGGGAACCCAGACCCACATGAACGTCAACGAGGTCATCGCGAGCCGCGCCAATCAGCGCCTGACCGGCCAGCGCGGCGGCACGACGCCGGTTCACCCGAACGATCATGTCAATCTGGGCCAGTCCTCGAACGACAGCGTGCCGACCGCCATGCATGTCGCCGCGCTCATGGAAATCGAAGATCGTCTGTTGCCGGCGCTCGGAACGCTCCACGACTCACTCGCCGCCAAGGCCGGCGAGTTCCACGACGTGGTGAAGATCGGCCGCACCCATTTGCAAGACGCGGCACCGCTGACGCTCGGCCAGGAAATCGGGGCGTGGGCGCACCAGGTGACCCGCGCCATGAACCTTGTGCGGACCACCCTGCCGCCGCTCCTGGACATCCCGCAAGGCGGCACGGCGGTCGGCACGGGGCTGAATACCCGCGCCGGCTTTGCCGATGCCTTCGCCCGCGAACTCGCCCAGGCGACCGGCAAACCCTTCCGGCCCGCCGCAAACAAGTTCGCGCTCCTCGCCGCCCATGACGCGCTGGTCGCAACCTCGGGCGCGCTCAACGGTCTGGCCGCGACCCTCATGAAGATCGCCAACGATGTGTGCTTACTCGCCTCGGGGCCGCGCGCCGGCCTCGGCGAACTCATCCTGCCCGAGAACGAGCCGGGCTCGTCGATCATGCCGGGCAAGATCAATCCGACCCAGGCCGAGGCGCTGGCGATGGTGGCGGCGCAAGTGATGGGCAACCATGTCACCATCACCATCACCATCGCCGGCAGCCATGGCGCCCTCCAGCTCAATGTCTTCAAGCCGGTGCTGATCCACAATCTGCTGCAATCGGTCGTGCTTCTGGCCGATGCGGCGGCGAGCTTCGCTCGCCATTGTGTCGACGGGCTGGGCGCGAACCGAGATCGCATCGCCCACAATCTCAGCCAGTCGCTGATGCTGGTGACGGCGCTCAGCCCCCATATCGGCTATGATCGAGCGGCCGAGGTGGCGCTGAAGGCGCATCGCGAGGGCCTCACCCTGGAAGCTGCGGCGCTGGCACTTGGTGTCGCGACACCGGAGCAGCTCCGGCTCTGGCTCCGGCCCGAGACGATGCTTGGACCGATGGCGTGAGCGACGCGACGCGCCTCGATCGCCGGTCCGTCACCATCTCCGGCCACCGCACCAGTGTTTCGCTCGAACAAGCCTTCTGGTGGGCGCTCCGTGCCATCGCCGAGCGTCGCGGCCTATCGCTCAATCGCCTGATCGCCGAGATCGACTCGGGCCGCACGGCCGGCAGCCTGTCGAGTGCCTTGCGCGTCTTCGTGCTGGGTCATGCGGCCGGCACGTCGGGTAAACCTACCGGCTAGGCCCCTTGCGCTGGATGAGGTGGCCGAGGCGCTCCACCAGATAGGCTTGCAGGTCGCGCGCATCCAGGCGCCATTCCGGGTCGTCGAGCGCGCCCGTCAAGCGCATGCCGAAGGGCGGCGCCTTCGGATGGTCGGTGAGCCGGAACTCGGTCGTCATGGCGATCTCCCAGAGCGGCAGGTTGACGCTGCCCAGGGCACGGCCTTCAGCGCCATCGGCCATGAGTCTTATGTCCGTGGTCCGGCCGATGCCCTGGGCGATCTGGAACCCTCCGGTAAGTTCCGTGAACCGGCTTTCACCGCCGCCCATCACCGCATCAAGCAACGCGCGGACACCGGCCAAATCCTTGATGTTGCCCAGCCGGTCGCTGGCCGCCCTAAGATCGAAGCCGCTGACGACACCCGCGCGCACCAGAAAGCGCCCCTCTCCGGTCAAGGACCGGACCAGCTCAAGCGCGCTCGTACCCTGGCCCGAGAGCGTGGCCTCGACCTCGCCAATGCCCGCCCGGAGCCCAACACTCTTCGCGCGCTTCTCGCTCCCGAGTGCCCGAGCCAGATCGACGTTCCGAGACACGAGCTTGGCGGAGAGCGTCACCGGACCGGCCGCCGCCAGACGGCCGGTCATTTCGAGCGTGCCGCCATGCGGCGAGCCAGCGAAACGGCGAAGATCGAGGACACCGTCCACGACGGTCACGGCGAGGACCGGCGCCTCGATGCGATAGTGGCCGCGCGTGAGCGAGCCCAAGGTCATCTCGATATCGGCATCGAGGCGGCGAAGCCACGCGGGGTCGAGCGGTTCCCGCGACCAGCGCGGCTCAGGCACTCGGGCGGCGCGCCGACGGGCGGCGGTCGGCGCGCCCGGGGCCGTCTTCGGCATACTCGCGGCCGGCAGAAAATCATCGACCACAACGTTATCGCCGGCGAGGCGCGCGGTCAGCATGGGCCGCGGCCCACCGAGTTTCAGTGTGCCCTCGCCCGCCACATGGCGTGGACCGATGGCGAGCTTGAGCCCCTCTACCGTCACCCTGTCCGGCGAGCCCGCGATGCGCGCGACCAGGGTACCACCGCCCAGTGGCACCGCCGGACGGTAACCCGGCAACCAGACACCAAGCAGCCGGCCGATATCGGGATCGCTCGCCGCCAAACCGAACTCATAACGCGGCGCCTGGGCCATGTCCGTGACCTCGCCCCTGAGATTGAAGGCGGTCGAACCGATGGCGGCATCAAGGTTCGCATGGGCGGTCGCGAGATCGCCAGAGAGCATGCCGGCCGCTCGAATCTGGTCGAGCTGAAGGTTCAACCCCTCGACGCGGACCCGGGTCCTGTCGATGACCAGGTTTCCGGTGACGCTGGCGGCGCGCGGACGATCGGCCGGTACCCAACCCAGGTCAATTCCAAGCCACCTCAAGAGACCGCGCGGATCGCCCGCGTGGGCCTCGATGCGTCCGTTGAACCAGTCGGGCGCGTCGGCCGCGACGCGGCCCGCGACCCGGAGAACCGTGTTGCCTGGCAGTTCGCAGGTAAGCCGATCGACCCACAACGCACCATCGACAAGCGTGATCGCCAAGACCGGCGCTCGCACGATACCGGCGCGATAGCGGATGCCTTCGGCCGACACGGTTACCGTCGCCTGGATGCCCTTTGGCGGGGTGAAACCGAGACTGGCGAGACTGGGTACGGGTATCGCCACCGGCGCCCCCGACGACGGCGGCGGTTTTCGCTCCCCCGCGAGGGCTGCCACGAGCTTGTCGAGATCGAGCATGCCGAAGTCGAGCGTCAAACCCGCCCGTGGCGAATCGCCGAAGGTGGCGTTGAACGAGCCGGTCGCATAGGTCTCCCCCAACGTCACGCGAAGCTCTGTCATATCGACCGCCGCCGGCGACATGGCGATCTTGGTATGGACCACAACCGACTGTGCCGGCAGGGCCGGCTGGCCACCCTTGCCACCACCCAGCGCGGCCATGGCGGCGGCGAGGTTCGGCGTCGTGAGCTGCGCCGTCCCGGTCATGGCGGGTCCCGCGTCGGTCGCGGCCACCAGGCCGGAGAAATCGAGATTCAAGCCGGCATTGCGGAGTTCGATGCTGGCGGTCGCCGGTGTGCTGCCGCGTTCCGGCAAGGCACCCATCACGAACCTGGCCGACGCCAGTTGCCGACGGAATACGAGATCGCCTTCGATGCGCACGGGACCGCGCAGCGATCCGGCCGTCGCCGTGAGATTGAGACGGGTGAAGTCCAGGCTCGTGCCGGTCTTCGCATCCACATAGTCAAGCGCGCCGTCCACGATCGTCAGACGGTCGACGGCGAAGGTACGGCCCGGCACCACACCGAGACCCCCAGGTGCCGCCGCGCTTGCCGGCCGGACATCCTGGGCGCCGGTAGGCGGCGTGAATCGCCAATTGGCGCGGCCGTCCGCCAGGGTCTCGATGCGGATCGTCGGCCGCAGCAGGGTCACGCTTTCGACTTCGATCCGACCCGCCAGCAGCGGCAGGACCGCAAGCCGGACACCGGCCTCGTCCAGGCGGACCATCTGCGCCACCATCGAGCCCGGCAAGTTGGCTAGGCTGACCTTCTTGGCGCCGAGTCTCGGCACCGGCAGCAAGCGGAGCGACAATGGCCCCTCGAGCGCGAGGTCGCGGCCCGTTGCATCCCGGACAGCCCGGACGATCTCTGGCTTGTAGCGGTCCAAATCGAGAAACGCCGGCACGGCGACCAGGCCCAGAACCAGCGCGATCGGAACACCGAGCGCGATCGACAGGGACTTCCGCACCGCCCCACCCCCAAAAGCGCCCTGTTGCACCATTACCTCGACCAACTAATGTAAGCGCGGGCTGGCCGCACGCAAAGGGCGGGTGGAGAACGTCATGGCCGAGATCGTCAATCTGCGCCGCCGCCGCAAAGCCGCCACCCGGCGCGCCGGCGAGCAACAGGCGGCCGAAAATCGCGCGCGTTTCGGCCGCACCAAGGCCGAGCGGCAAAAGGACGCGGCGGCAAAGAAACGCCAAACGGCGGCCGTCGACGACAAGCAACTTGACCAGGATTAACTGGCAGTCGAAGTGCTGCGCATGACCCACTTCTCCAACTCGACGGCAACGAACACGATAGTCGAGACGGCCAGACAGAAACCGAACTCCGCCGCCGTCAGCGGCGCGGTCCGCATGATGTCGTTGAAGGCCGGCACATAGAGGATCAGAAGCTGTAGCAACAGCGTGAGGAGGACGGCGGCAACCAGCGGCCGGTTGGAGATGAGCCCCAGGCGAAAGAGTGACTGGCGTTCGGAACGCACCGCCAGCACATGCGCCATCTGGGACAAGGACAGCACCGTCAACACCATGCTCTGCCAATTGGCCGAACCGATCGCAAGAGCATAGGCCTCGGTGACGAGGGCGACACCCGCCATGGTCAAGCCGACCCAGAGCACATGCGCCCCGGTGCCTTGGGCGACGAGGCTTTCATCGGCTGGGCGCGGTGGCCGCCGCATGACATCGCCCTCCGCCGGCTCGCTCGCAAGTGCCAGACCCGGCAGGCCATCGGTGACGAGGTTGATCCAAAGGATGTGGATCGGCAGGAGTGGGATCGGCAAGCCGAAGAAGGGTGCCAGAAAGATGGTCCAGAGTTCGGCCGCGTTGCCGGTGAGGACATAACGGGTGAACTTGCGGATATTGTCGAAGATACGGCGCCCCTCGCGGACCGCGCCGACGATCGTTGCAAAATTGTCGTCGAGCAGAACCAGGCTCGCCGCCTCCCGGGCAACGTCGGTCCCGCCGCGGCCCATGGCGACGCCGATCTCCGCCCGGCTCAAGGCCGGCGCATCGTTGACGCCGTCGCCGATCATGGCAACGAACTCGCCCCGGCGCCGGCCGGGCATCGTCGATGATACGGCCGAGCCGGTTTTCAGCTTCGGTGGACGGGACGGTCGACACGGCCGTTCTCCCGGCTAACACCGTATCAAATATCGCTATGTTCGCCATTTCGGGACATACAGGCTGGATTTCAACGGTCTTGCTCAAAGATTATCGCGCGGGATGGAAATGTCCCATTCGTGCTCGAACACCAGCGCCTCGCCGGTATGCGCCGTAAGCCTCGCCTCGATCCTGAAGGCATCGAGGGTGGCGGTCTGGCGCAACCAGGTCTCGACCGAGGCGGACCAGCCGGCGCGGGCGAGGCGCACACGCTGGCGTGCCTCGGCCACGGCCGACAGGGGATCACCCTCCCGGATGCTGAAACGGCGGAGACTCGCCGCGCCCAGATCGAGGTCGATGGCCTCGAAGCGCGTGAGCGAACCTTGCGCCAAATCCCCCTCGCCGCGCGCGACCGTATAAGTGACCTCGCCACTGGTCGGATCCTGCTCGACGGTGCGGCGGCTCGTGGCGCGCCTGAGTTCGTGGATGCCCGCGACAGAAGTCCTCTCGACCGGCGCGAAAGTCGTCAGAGCCGCATCGCCGGGCGCCGGCGGGCGGACCGGCAAGTCGAGCGTCCCACCGTGGAGCGTGACAGAGGCGATCTCTGGCGACGGCCAGGCGATCGGCCAATAGGCGGTCGAGATGGCGACCCGAATTCGGTGACCGGCGGGAAAGGCGTGCGCGATGCAATTGAGCGGGATTTGTACCCGGTAGCGGTGTCCTGGCCGCAAGGGCGTGGGCCGCGCCGAGTCCTCGCGGTGGGCAAGGTTCAAAAGGCCATAGGTGACCCTGAGACTGGCACCATCGGGTGCGACGTCACATAGGCGCACCGCCAGCATGGCCCGCGGCCGGTCGGCCTCGACGTCGAGGGCAAGGGTGGGTACGCCCAGGATTTCCAGGGGCTCGGCCAAGGGCGCCATGTCGAAGCGCAGCGAATGGGCGTCGTCGATGCGCTGATCGCCCGGCTGGTCGCCGGCGGCGCCAAAGCCGCACCAGGCGCCCGCCGCCAGGCCCGTCGCCGGCCGCGACCGAATGAGAGCGGGCGCCCCGTCGACGAGCCTGTGCCTCTGGGTCTGGATGCGGGGCGACGGCCAGACGGCCTCGGCCACCCAGCGGCCCGGCCGTTCCGAATGAAAGCCCACCGGGGGCACGCTCGCCTGCATCCAGAGCCGCAGCATCGGCTCGGCCATGACGCCCGTCTCGCGGTCGCCGAGCCAATAGTCCCACCAGCGCAGGATTTCTTGCAGGAAGCCGATCGCCGGCCCCGGTACGCCCTCATGGGGGTAGAGATGGGCCCAGGGGCCGATCAGCCCCTTGCGCGGTCCCCGGAGCCCGGCCAGGAGTCGCGGCACGGCGTTGACATAGGCATCGGCCCAGCCACCGACGGCATAAACCGGACATTGGATCAGGCCGAAATCCTCGCCGACCGACCCATGCCGCCAATAATTGTCGCGACGCTGATGGCGCAGCCAGGTGGCGGGAAAGGGCTGGTTGGCATTCAGGCGTTCGAGCCACATGGCGCGCCAGCGCTCGCCCACCACCAAGGGATCGGGCGGATAGGCGTTGAAGGTGAAGAGCGCCGAGCCCCAAGTCAGATTCTCGTTCAAGAGGCAGCCACCCATATAGTGCGCGTCGTCGGCGTAGCGGTCGTCGGTGGCACACACCGCGACGACGGCCTTGAGGGCGGCCGGACGGCGCGCCGCCACCTGAAGTGCGGCAAACCCGCCCCAGGACTTGCCGATCATGCCGACCATGCCGTTGCACCAAGGCTGGGCGGCGATCCAGGCGATGGCGGCAACCGCGTCATCCTGCTCGACCGGCAGATATTCATCGCCAAGCACGCCGTCGGAATCGCCCGAGCCGCGCAGATCGATGCGCAACGCCGCATAGCCATGACCCGCCACATAGCGGTGCATCGCCTCATCGCGGGCGCGCGTGAAGTCGCGCCGCCGATAGGGGATATATTCGACGATCGCCGGCACCGGGCGGTGCTCGGCCGTCTCCGGCAACCAGAGCCGGGCCGAGAGCCGGGCCCCATCGGGCATGGCAATCCACAGCGTCTCGATCTCCCGGAGGGCTTGCGGCAAGGCGGAGCGAGTCACGATCGGGGCGCTCGGGCGAACCGTTCTTCGAGGCGTTGGCGGGCGCCGAGGCCCGCCCTCAGATCCCAGCAATTGACGATGGCGAGCCGGAAACCGCCGGGCGGCATGGCATGGGCCTCGGGCGCCTTGTCGGCATGAAAGGTGATCTGGATGCTAGAGATCTCGGGCGCCGCCAAGAGGTCGGCATAGTCGGCGGGTTTGAGCATCGGGTGGCGCCCGCCATGGGCCGCGAACAGGACCACGCTGTAGCCCACCAGCCTGGCGCCATCATCGAAGCGCCAGCGGCCATTCTCATAAAGCTCGACCACGCTCGAGGCCCAGCCGGGCCCGTAGAGATCGGGCCACTGGTCGCTCATGCGCAGATGGCACTCGATGATCCCGCCGTCGATGGTCTCGAAATTGACGATCCCGGAATAGCCCGCAAGGTTGCGAGCGATCCAGGCACCGACATACTCCTCGATCGCCAGACGGTGCTCGGCGAGCACGGTCCAATGATCGAAGGCGCCGCCGGGCAAGGGCGCTCCCACCACATGGCGCCACCAGACCGGCTCGCCATTGGCCACGGCGACGTCGCTGCTCACATGCTCGCCGGTTAGCAAGCGCATCCACATATGGCCCGGCGTATGGTGGCGGCCGTACTCATCCGCGTCGGCGATCGGCCGGCTGCCGACGCCCATGCCCTTCATGTTGAAGACCGGCTTGCTGAAGACCGGAAAAGAGGGCGGCTCGACGCCATGGGGTGCGGCCTCGATGCCCTGGGTCTCGGCGATCATGAGCTTGTTGTAGACCCAGCGATGGCGTGGGAAGAGTTCCCAGGCGTCGGCATCGTCGGTCGGGATCGCCACATGGCCGGGGCAGCGGACGCCCGCGAAATACTGCATCCGCCAGGGATCGCGCTCGAGAAACGGCATGGCTACCTCCAGGGCCGGGTCGGTGGATTCCGGGACTCTCGAAATTTCCTTTGCCACAATGGCAGGACAGGAAAAGACACATGACGAACCCAGATCGAGCCCAATAAGTCATTGGTAAATAGATAACAATTAAAATAATTTTGTAAACATCATGACCAAAACGAAATTTAATTCTATAATCACTATACTCGAACCGTGCCGGTTTGTCACCTGCCAAGGCGGGCCGGGGCGATGCGGTGCCGCCATGGCCGCGGAATGGCAAGTCGCCGCCGGCCGGCGGGGCGCGGCCAAAGACGGGGCACCCCCGGATCAGCTTTTTGGTAAGAGGGACAGCAAGGTTTTTAAAATGGTGATGAAGCTCTTGAGTTCCGCGGTCCGGACCGTCTTTTGCAGCCCGCCATGGATCAGCCGGTTACGCGTCTCGGCCAACGGACGCAGGCGATCCGCGTCGCTCGGGGCGATGTACCCTTGCGAGGCAAGAACCTCGACAAGCCTGCGTGGCGTTTGAGGATTGGCAAATTCACCGGGCAGCAATCCCCGGCCGAGTGCTTCGAGGGTAGCCCAAGCCATCAGGAGAGCGGGTGCCGCGCGGCCATCCCGAGCAAGCTCCTGAACCGTCTCGATCGTCTCTTCGATGGCCCTGCGCGGTGCCGCCTCGATCATCTTGGGAATGGTGGACGAGCTTATCCAGTAAACACGAAGCTCCCATTCGTCATGTCCCGACAGCAACTTCTGGGCCATGTCAAATCGCTGCTTGGCCTGCGGTCCTTCACGCAATACCTCGATCGCGAGCTTCTTGTCCGGACGGAGCGCGATCGCATCCGGCGAATGGCCGTGCATGAAGGCCGGGAGCAGATGCGGTGACGGCCGGGTGTAGACATCGAAGCCCTCGGCTTCAAGCTCCGGCACGATGTTCTCAAGCACCGCGATCTCGGCTGCTTCCGGTCTCATATCAACTCCTCGAACGGATCGTTGGAGAGACGAACATAGAGCACCGGCTTTGGCCGAGTGAGGGCGTCGGCTAGCGTCGCGCTCGGGCTACCGAAGTTGAACACGTTTTCTGGCTCAAACTTCTGAACGACGACCCGGTCCACTTGTCTGTCATCATAATAGATATGGTGGCGGAGGGCATCCAGGACCAGCTTGACGATATTGTCGACATCCAGGGAGATCGGCGCATCTGAAAAGTAAAACAGTGTCGCCGCGATACGGTCTTCTGACACCCAGTGATCGTCCGGCAAGACGGCACTGCTTGCTGCTTTCACCCGTGCCTTCCATTTATTCCTCGACCGAGGGGTCCCGGATTGGGACGACACGGGTGTCCCATCAACGACGAATTCTATTGGGAAGAAGAGCTGCACGACCGGCTCGCGGGCGAAAACGCCGCAGAAGAGCATCGGTGTGCCAAATTGTCTAAGTCTGGTTGTGCCAATGCCATTGACGTTTGACTCTCCACCGCCTCACATCGCCACCCCTGTTTGTGATCAGCCGGGCAGGCGACGCCCGCGAAATACTGCGTTCGCCAGGGATCGCGCTCGAGAAACGGCATGGCTACCTCCAGGGCCGGGCCGGTGGATTCCGGGACTCTCGAAATTTCCTTTGCCACAATAGACAACACCGATAAAGCCAAAAAGCAAAGCTAATAAGTATTTGATATATCATACAACACACAAAAATAATTTTTAGATTATGAAACTTTTCGAAATCTAATTCTGTAATCACTATATACCCAATATACCCAACGGGCCGGCCAAGGCAAGGGGTGGCCTTCAGAGACGGCGAAGCTGGCGATAGATTTCATCGTCGTTGTGCTTGCCGATCAGGGCAATAACGAGGCGGTCATCCCGGATGCGATAGACGATCCGGTACTCGCCCACGCCGGCGCGCGTAAGCGCAGTCCTTGAGTAACCGGGCGTCGTCGGCTGGGCGCGGGTCGGATAGCCGGGCGGCGACCGCGCCGGCGCCTATGCCCGGTCGGAGCCGTCAGCCAACACCGGCAGATCGGTGCCGACCGAAGCGACCAAGGCCTCGAACGCCGCGACCGTGTCCAGCATTTCGGCGCCGGTGATCGGATAGGGGGCCTTGCCGGTGATGGCGTCGGCAAACGCTTCGAGCTCGGCGCGCAGAGAATCGATCGCCTGGAAGCGGAGCCGCTGCTCGGGCTGGCCGCTCCGGCGAAGCACCAGTTCGGTTTCGCCGAGGGCTTCCGCCGATCCACCGCGACCGAAGGCGTGCACGCGGCGATAGTGCGGCGTCGAGCGCACCAATGCCAAGAGGCCGGTGGCACCCGATGCGAAGCGGAACATCGCCGACAGCATGTCGGTCGGATCCGGCGGCGGCTTCCGCGTGACAAGCTGGGCGTACACGGACCGCACCGGGCCGGCCAGGTGGATGAAGGCATCGAGCACATGGATGCCGGTGCCGGTCATGCCGCCGGCGGGCGATTCCGACGGCGCGTGACGCCACGCGCCGAAGAACCGTCCGGCGTTCTCGTTGCTGGCATGCCCTTCGATATGCAGTATCTCGCCAAGCTCGCCCGACGCGACGATGCGGCCCATCTCCCGCATGTTGGGCAAGAACCTCTGGTTCTCGGCGAGCGCCAGCAGGACGCCGGATCGCCGGCAGGCCTCGATCGCGCGGCGAGCGTCGGCTCGGGTCAAGGTCAAGGGCTTCTCGCAGAGCACCGGCTTGCCGGCCCCGGCGGCGGCGACGATCTGCTCGGCATGCAGCGAGTGCGGCGTCGCCAGCACCACGGCATCGACGCCGGGGTCGTCCAGCACCTCGCCAAGCGACGACGACAAAGCAAGGTCATGCCGCTTGGCGAAGCCTTCGACGGGTTTGGTATTGCGGCAGGCGCCGCGCACGAAGCGCAGGCGTTCGCTCTTGCCCTGGATCGCCTCGACCAGATTCTTGCCCCACCAGCCGAGGCCGACAATCGCGGCGTTTATCATCGCGTCACTATCGCATCCGGGAATAGACTAAACGGGGGTTCGCCGGTCGACTCCGGAACGGGCCTGGAGTTTTGCGCGTTCCCGGCCTTCCGGCAAGAAAGAAGCCAGGCGGGTATCGGATCGATGTATTTGGCCGAGTCAATGCATGAGACGGGCTTCCTCGAGGTCGAGCTCGCGCAGGATGCGGTGCATGACCTCGTCGCCGATCTCGCGGTCGCGCCGGAGCTTCAAGAGCCGGCGGCGCTGGGCCGCGACCGCTTCGAGACGGAGCATGCGCACCGGGTCGGCCGAGGGCGCCAGATGCAGATCCGAGGCGCGTTCCTCTTGCAGGCGGATGTCATAATCGGCGCGCACCATGCCGACGATCTCGGGTGATATCCCGGCTGTCGTGGCGAGCTCGTCGAGCGCTTCGCGGGCCGCGTGCGCGGTTTTCATGCGCGCCTCCCGCTCTTCCTCGTCCTCGTCCCCGTCCGGTGCCACGCCGAGCCAGCGGATGACCAAGCCGAGGGAAAGACCCTGCACGACGAGCGTCACCAGGATCACGGAAAAAGTCAGGAATATGATCAGGTCGCGGTGCGGAAAGGTCTCGCCGGCGTCGGTCCAGTAGGGGACCGCCAACGCCGCCGCCAACGAGACGATGCCGCGCATGCCGCACCAGCTCAGCATGGTGAGATGTTGCCAGGGTGGCATCGGGTCGCGGATGCCGATGACCGGTATCCGGCGGACAAGCCTGGCGCCGGCGAATACCCAGGCGAAACGCACCCCGATCGCGACCATGACGACGATGGCGGCATTGGCCATGAGATCGCCCATGGCATAGGGATGCAGCCCATCGAGCACGTCTTCGAGCTGCATGCCGATCAGGATGAACACGATGCTGTTGACCAGGAACACCACGACTTCCCAGACCCCATAGGCCTGCATGCGCGAGCGCGCCGAGAAGATCTCCGGCACTTGCCAGCCGCGCACCAGGCCCGCCGTCACGACCGCCAACACGCCCGAAACGCCGGCCGCCTCGGCGACGAAATAGGCAACGAAGGGCAGCACCAGCGAGAGGCTGATCTCGATCAGGGGATCGCCGATCCAGCGATGGAAGAAGCCGAAGAAGCCGCCGAAGGCGAGGCCGATGAGGACGCCGCCGATCCCCACCAGGAAGAAGGTCGCCACCCCCTCGCCGAACGAGAACGCACCGGTCATGACGGCCGCGATCGCGAGCTTGTAGAGCACCAGGCCGGTCGCGTCGTTGACCAGGCTCTCCCCCTCGAGGATGACGACGAGCCGGCGCGGCATGCGCAAGCGGCCGAGGACGGCGGTCGCGGCGACGGCATCGGGCGGCGAAACAATGGCGCCAAGCACGAACGCCACCGGCCATGGCAGGCCCAGGAGATAGTGGCCGACGGCACCGACGATCAGGGTGGTGGTGAGGACCAGGCCCACGGCCAGAAACGAGATCGGCCGGATAAGCTGGATGAAATCGCGCCAGGACGTGAACAGTGCCGCCTGATAGAGAACCGGCGGCAGGACCAGCAGCAGCAGGAGATGAGGGTCGAAGGCCGCGACCGGCAGGCCCGGCACGAAGCCGAGTGCGAGGCCGCCAAGCACCAGGACGATCGGATAGGGAATACGCAGCCGCCGCGCGATCCAGCCGAGCGCGGCCGCGACGAGGAGCAGAATCAAGACGATCCGCAAGAGCTCCATCGGCTAGGCGCCAGTCAAGCCGAGCCGAGCTTGCCTGGATTGAACAAATTGTCCGGATCGAGCGCCCGCTTGATAGAGCGCATCACGTCAAGCCCGTCGCCATGCTCGGCCCGCAGAAACTGGATCTTGCCGTAGCCGACACCATGCTCCCCTGTCGAGGTCCCGCCCATGGCGAGTGCGCGCGCCACCATGCGCTCGTTGACCAGGCCCGCCGCTTCGACCTCGGCCGGGTTCGCCGGGTCGATCACGAAGACGGTGTGGAAGTTGCCGTCGCCCACATGTCCCACGATCGGCGTCGGAAATGGCAGGGTATCCAGATCGCGCCGGGTTAGGGTTATGCACTCGGCCAGGCGCGAGATCGGCACGCACACATCGGTCGGCCAGCCCTTGGCGCCGGGCCTGAGTGCCAGCGCCGCGTAAAAAGCCTTGTGCCGCGCTTCCCAGAGCCGGTTCCGGTCCTCGGACGAGGTCGCCCAGCGGAAATCGCCACCGCCCCACTCGGCCGCGAACGCCCGCACCATTTCCGCCTGCTCCTTGACCCCGGCCGGCGTGCCGTGGAATTCGAAGAACAGCGTCGGCGCCACCCTATAGTCGAGTTTCGAATAGCGGTTGCAGGCGTCGATCTGCTGGGCGTCCAGAAGCTCGATGCGGGCCACGGGCACGCCCGCCTGGATGGTCTGGATGACGGTGTTGGTCGCGGCATCGAGGCTGGGAAAGGCCGCCACCGCCGATGAGATGGCCTCCGGGATGCCATGGAGCTTGAGGGTCACTTCGGTAATGACGCCGAGCGTGCCTTCAGAGCCGACAAAGAGCCGGGTCAAATCATAGCCGGCCGAGGATTTGCGCGCCCGGCCGCCCGTATGGATGACCCGGCCGTCGGCGAGGACGACGGTCAGGCCCAGCACATTCTCGCGCATGGTGCCGTAGCGAACGGCGTTGGTGCCCGATGCGCGGGTCGCCGTCATGCCGCCGATGCTGGCATCGGCGCCGGGATCGATCGGGAAGAAAAGCCCCGTGTCGCGGAGATGCTCGTTGAGCTGCTTGCGGGTCACACCGGCCTCGACGGTCGCGTCCATGTCTTCGCCATGGACCGCCAGAACGGCGTTCATGCGCGAGAGGTCGATGGAAATGCCACCCTCGAGCGCCGCCACATGACCCTCCAGCGAGGTGCCGGCGCCGAACGGGATCATGGGCGCCCGATGCTCGCGGCAAAGCCCGACCACGGTCCGCACTTCCTCCGTGGTCAGGACGAAGGCGACCGCGTCGGGGGCATGGGGCGCATGGAAGGATTCGTCCCGGCCATGGGCTTCGAGGATGGCCGGCGCCGTCGATAGACGGTCGCCGAAGCGCTGGCGCAACGCCTCGATCAAGGCTTCCCTGCCCTTCGTATCCCGCGCGCGGGTCTTTGCCACCATACCGCCACCACTCCCGGTCCAGCCCGCGCCATCGTATCCCCTGGAAATGCATCGGTCGATCTTACGGTTTAGTTGATCTCCCCGCCCAAGCGAGTAACATCCGAGGGCTGGGAGCACCGACAAACGAGGGCTGCCCGCGAAGCAAACGGGGGGCGTCATGGCGGTTTCCGATCACGTCGATCTGGACGGGTTCATCGCCGGCGTGCGACGGCGCAATCCGGGCCAAGCGGAATTCGTCCAGGCGGTGCGGGAAGTCGCCCAGGACATTTTCGAGTTCATCGCCGACAAGGAACAGTATCATCGCCACCAGATCCTGCGCCGGATCGCCGAGCCGGATCGGGTCATCAGCTTCCGCGTGTGCTGGGAAGACGACAAGGGCGAGATCCGCGTCCAGCGCGGCTGGCGCGTGCAGAACAGCAACGCCATCGGCCCCTACAAGGGCGGCATCCGCTTCCATCCGAGTGTCACCGAAAGCGTGCTCAAGTTTCTGGCCTTCGAGCAGACCTTCAAGAACAGCCTGACCGGCCTGCCGATGGGCGGCGCCAAGGGCGGCGCGAATTTCAATCCCCGGGGAAAGTCCGGCCATGAGGTGATGCGCTTCTGCCAATCCTTCATGACCGAGCTCTACCGTCATGTGGGGGCGGACGTGGACGTGCCGGCGGGCGATATCGGCGTCGGCGGGCGCGAGATCGGCTTCATGTTCGGCCAGTACAAGCGCATCACCAACCAGTTCACCGGCGTGCTGACGGGCAAGGGGCTGGAATATGGCGGCAGCCTGATCCGGACCGAGGCGACCGGTTATGGTGCCGTCCACTTCCTCGACAATATGCTGGAACTCGCCGGCCAGGCCATCCCAGGCAAGCGCGCGGTCGTCTCGGGCTCCGGCAATGTGGCGCTCCACGCGGCGGAGAAATTCGTCGAACTCGGCGGCACGGTGCTGACCCTCTCCGATTCCGACGGCTTCATTCACGATCCCGCCGGCATCGACCAGGCCCGGATCGACTGGGTGAAGGCGCTGAAGGGCGAGCGGCGCGGTCGCATCCAGGACTATGTGAAAGAATTCACGGGCGCCACATTCCATGCCGGCGGCCGGCCCTGGAGCGTGCCCTGCGATGTGGCGTTGCCTTGTGCCACCCAGAACGAGTTGACCGGCGCCGACGCCAAGCTGTTGGTCGCCAATGGCTGCATTGCCGTCGCCGAAGGCGCCAACATGCCGACCGACCTCGACGGCGTGCATGTATTTCGTACCGCCAAGACGATCTTTGCGCCGGGCAAGGCCGCCAATGCCGGCGGCGTTTCCGTCTCCGGCCTGGAAATGAGTCAGAACTCGGCTCGCATCGCCTGGAAGGAAGAGGACCTGCGTAAGATGCTGATCGACATCATGCGCGGCATTCACGACCGTTGCGTCGAGCATGGCGCCGTCGCCGGCGGCAAATATGTCGACTATGTGCGGGGCGCCAACATCGCCGGCTTCAAGAAAGTGGCCGACGCCATGCTGGCCTTCGGCGTGGTGTAGGGGGCAGCGCGCGAGCGCGGGTAGCAGGCATGGATATCCCGCTCGATCTCCTGGTCAACGGCATCGTCTCGGGGCTGCTCTTGGGCGGCTTCTATGCCGCCGTCACCGTCGGCGTCTCGATTTCCTTCGGCATGGTCGATATCGTCAACATCGCCCATCCGGCCTTCATCATCCTGGGTTCCTATATCGTCTACATATTGGGGGTCGAGTTCGGCATCGACCCGATCCTCGCCGGCATCGCCATGCTGCCGGTGTTCTACGCGCTCGGCGCCGCCATTTATCAGATCTACTATGTGTCGTTCGAGAAACGCGGCCGCGAGTCCCTGCGCGGCCTCGCCTTTTTCTTCGGCCTCCTGTTCATCACCGAGGTGAGCCTGGTTCTGGTGTTTGGCGTCGATTACCGGATGGTCCCGGCGGCCTATGTCGGCCCCACCATCCGCCTCGGCTTCGTCGATCTGCCGTTGCGCCTGCTGGTGCCCTGCGTCGTGGCACTCACCGCGATCGGCCTCCTGCATCTCTTCCTCTCCCGAAGCTTTATCGGGCGCGCCATTCTGGCGGTCTCGCAGGACGAGTTCGCGCTCCGCCTCATGGGAGCGAGCCCGGTTGCCACCAAGCGCGTCGCCTTCGCCATCTCGCTCGCGACCGCGGCGCTGGCCGGGGCCTGCCTCATTATCATCCAGCCGGTCGAACCATCGACCGGCCGCGACTATATCGGCCGGGTGTTCGCGATCTGCGTGATGGGCGGCATGGGCAGCTTCGGTGGCATGGTGATTGCCGCCATGCTGCTCGGCATCGTCGAAAGCCTGACCGCCACCTTCTACGGCCCGTCCTGGGCGCCGGCGGTGGCATTCACCTTCCTGCTGCTGACGCTGGCCGTCCGGCCGGCCGGACTGTTCGGACGATGAGGCGCGGCGACAAAGGGTCCGCCGCGCGTGAGAACGTGGCCGCGCCGGCCCCTTCGGCGGCGCGGCGCTCCGCCACATTCCTGGCCGCCGCGGTTGCGGTTGCCCTGCTGGCCTTCCTCGCGGCCCGCTCGGTCGGCAACGACTATGTGTTCTTCGCCGGCTATGTGGTGCTGCAATATATCGTCCTCGCCACCGCCTGGAACATCCTCGGCGGCTATACGGGCTATGTGAATTTCGGCACCGCCGCCTTCTTTGCGGCCGGCGCCTACAGTTCGGTCGTCCTCCACAAGCTCGTCCCCCTGCCGTTGGTGGTCCATATCCTGGTCGGTGGCCTGGTCTCCGGTCTGATCGGCCTTGGCGTCGGCTATCTCACCTTGCGGCTGCGCGGGGTCTTCTTCTCCATTGCCACATTGGCGATGGCGGTCGTCATGCAGACCCTGATCACCAACTGGGAGTTCGTCGGCGGCTCGCGCGGCACCTATGTCATCCGGCCCGCGGCCGTGCCGATCGTTGGCGACTATATCCAGTATCTCTTTCTCGTTATGGCGCTGTTAGCGGCGCTTGCCGTCTGGGTCGCGCGCCAGATCGAGGGCTCGCGCCTCGGCTATGGCTTTGCCACGATCCGCGACGACGAAGTAGCGGCCGAGGCCTCGGGCGTGCCGACGCTCCGCCTGAAGCTCATCGCGACGACGGTGAGCGGCGCCTTCATGGGCATGGCCGGGGCACCCTATCCCTATTACGTGACCTATCTCGACCCGGCCTCGGGCTTTAACCTCGCCTACGCGGTGAACAGCATCGCCATGCCGCTGGTGGGCGGCACGGCCACCTGGGCGGGCCCCGTCATCGGCGCCATTCTGCTCGGTAGCATCCAGCAGCTCGCGACCGTCACCATTTCGTCCGCCCTGAATTTGCTGCTGGTGGGAGTCATCCTGGTGGGCTTCGTCATCGCCGCGCCCAATGGCATCATGGGCCTCTTGCAGAAGCGGCGGCCCTGATGGCGGCGCTCTTGGAGGTTCGGGATCTCTCGAAGCGGTTCGGCGGCTTCGTCGCCCTGGAAGGCATCGACCTCGACGTCAACCAGGGCGAGCGGCTCGGCCTGATCGGCCCGAACGGGTCGGGCAAGAGCACCCTCGTCAATTGCCTCTGCGGCACGCTCCGGAACGAGACCGGCAATGTCCACTTCGATGGCCTGGCGATGGACGGCCTCTCCGCCCATCGCCGGGCCCGGCTCGGCCTCGCCCGCAGCTTCCAACTGCCACGCCCGTTCCCGAGCCTGTCGATCGCCGACAATCTGCGTATCCCGCTCCTCTATGTGGTGGGTGCGAGGCCGGGTGGCGGCCTCGGAGAGGCCGCGCTCGAAGCCCGTGCCGGCGAGCTCTTGGCCATGGTGGGCCTCGCCGACAAGGCCCGCCGCCTGCCCGGAGATCTCACCCAGATCGAAATGCGCAAGCTCGAACTCGCCCGCGCCATGGCGGGCGAGCCCAAGCTCTTGATCGCGGACGAAGCGATGGCCGGTCTGTCGCCAACCGAAGTCGACGACATTCTGGCCCTCCTGGCGCAACTGAACGAGGCGGGCGTCACCATCATCCTGATCGAGCACATCATGCGCGCGGTGATGAACTTTTCCGAGCGCCTCGTGGTCCTGGTGGCGGGCCACAAGATCGCCGACGGCAAACCGGAAGACGTCATCCGGAACGCCGCCGTCGTCGAGGCCTATCTTGGCCAGTAGCTTGACCATCAGCGGTGTCAGCGCCGGCTATGGCGCGGTGCATGTGCTCGAGGACGTGTCGCTCAACGTCGCCAGCGGCGAGACCGTGGTGCTCCTTGGCACCAACGGCAACGGCAAGAGCACGCTCATGAAAAGCATCATGGGCATCGTCACGCCGTCCGCCGGCGGCATCGTCGCCGAGATCGACGGCACGCGGCACGACCTGATCGGGCTCTCGACCGAGAAAATCGTCAATCTCGGCATCGCCTTCGTGCCCGAGGGCCGGCGCCTGTTTCCCAATTTGAGCGTCGAGGAAAACCTGCTGCTGGGCGCCTTTCGCCGGGCGGCCAGGCCCGACATCGCCCGTAATATGGAGCTCTGCTTCGAGACCTTCCCCAAGCTGAAGGAACGCCGCCGCCAGTTGGCCCGCAGCATGAGCGGCGGCGAGCAGCAGATGCTGGCGCTCGGGCGCGCGCTGATGTCGACACCCAGCATCTTGCTTGTGGACGAGCCCTCGGTCGGCCTGGCGCCGATCCTCGTCCAGCGCACCATCGACGCCATCCGGCAATTGACCGAACGCTTCCAGCTCACCGTGCTGATGGCCGAGCAGAACTTCACCCAGGCGATCCGCATCGCCCATCGTGGCTATGTCATCGTGCATGGCCGCATCGCCTTCGAGGGGCGCTCGGCCGCCGAACTCAACGACAACGACCTGATCCGGAAATTCTATCTGGGCATGTGAGCCGGGGCCGGCGCCGGGTGGCACCGGCCCGCCGGCCCGGACGGCCTATTTCTTGGCGTCCGTATAGGGCTCCTTCACGCTGCCCGTCTTATATTGGGCCGGCGCCAGCACCGATTGGGTTGCCATGCCGCGGAACTGTTCCACGTCGCCGGCCTTGATGTCCTTGAACTGCACCAGCAGGACGCGGGCCTCCGACCATTCGCCGCCCTTGCCATATTTCACGTCGCCGACGATGGTCTTGAACGTCGCCTGGGCGACATAGGCGGCGAGCTTGTCATGATCGAGGCTCTTGGTGCCCTCGACCGCCTGGCCGACCACCTGGAGGTTGGCATAGGCCCATGGCGGCAGGTAATATCCCAGCACGTCGACACCCTCGCTTGCCGCCTTGGCTTGATATTTGGCGAGGAGCGCGTGCACGCCCGGGAAGTTCATCGTCTCGATCGGCAGCCAGAAATCATAATTGACGATGCCGTTGAGCAGCGGCCCAAGCTGGGTCTTGATGGCGGTGCTTTGCAGGCCAACCATGCCACCGCCGAACAATCTCGTCTTCAGGCCGACCTCGCCCGCGGCGCGCACCATGCCGACGGAGTCCGGCGGGTAGGAGGCGACGAACACCACGTCGGGATTGGTCGCCTGGATAGCGCGCACGATGGGCGAATAATCGGTGGTAGCCGGCGGATAGGTCTTGTCGTAGACGATTTTGATGCCCGCCTTGGCGGCGTTGGCACGCGCGCCCTCCAATGCCACATGCGGATATTCGGCATCCGCGCCAACCAGTGCCACCGTCATGGGCTTCGGGTTGAGCCCCGCCGCCAGCTTAAAGAATTCGTCCGAGAACGTCACCTTCGGGTTGGGGCCCATGGGCAGCATCGAGAAATATTTCGGGTAGTTGAACTTCTCGTTGACCGCCAGGCCGAACAGCGCGAAGAACACCTTGTTCTTCTGGATGATGATCGGCATCGCCGGCGCGATCATGTTGGTGGCATAGCCGCTGACCACCAGGTCGACCTTGTCGACGTCGATCAGCTTCGAGTAGATGCCGGGCACGGTCGAAGGACTGCTCTGGTCGTCGTAGAAGATCAGCCTGACCGGGCGGCCGAGCAGGCCCCCCTTGGCGTTCTGGTCCTCGGCCCAGATCTGCATGGACAAGAGGGCCGCCTTGCCGATCGAGGCGAGGCCGCCGGTGAGCGCCATGCCAAAGCCGATCTTGATCGGTTCGCCCGTCTGGGCCGTGGCCTGGCCCGCCAAGCCCATCGCCAGACCCAAACCGAGTAACGTTCGCCGTGTGAGCAACTTGAACATCGTTGTTCCTCCCCCCGGGCCATGGATCGGCCCGCTTGCCGCCCGAAAGCTTAGACCGAGGGCGGGCATTAAAGCCAGCGGATCGCGCCCGCCCACAATGCTATCATGGGAATGCGGTATGCGGTATGCGATGGGAGAGTGGCCGGATGGCAAAATTCCAGGACAATCAATTGACCCAGGCCGTGATCAAGCGCCTCGCGAATGCCCGCGATCCCCGCTTCGCCAAAGTCATGGCCAGCCTGGTGCGGCATTTGCACGCCTTCGTCAGCGACGTGGCGTTGACCGAGGCGGAATGGATGCAAGCGATCGAATTTCTCACCCGGACCGGCCAGCGCTGCGACGACCAGCGCCAGGAATTCATCCTGCTGTCCGACCTGCTGGGCGTCAGCATGCTGGTCGATGCGATCAATCACCAAGCGTCGGCCGGGGAGACGGAAAGCACGGTGCTTGGCCCCTTCTTCATCGAGGGCGCGCCCAAGCTCGAATCCGGCCAGTCGGTCGCCCGCACCGACCGGAAGAACCCGACCCTGGTCGGTGGTCGCGTCCGCGATGCCAAGGGCCGCCCCATCGCGGGTGCGCGAATCGATGTCTGGCAGACCGGCAGCGATGCGACATACGACGTGCAGCGCCCGGACCGGAACGGCATGGACATGCGCGGCCAGTTCACGACCGACAAAGACGGCCGCTATCGCTTTCGCACGGTCAAGCCGGCGAGCTATCCGGTGCCGATCGATGGTCCCGCGGGCGACATGCTGAGGGCCATGGGCCGGCACGCGCGGCGCCCGGCCCATATCCATTTCATGATCGCCGCACCCGGCTATGAGCGGCTGATCACCCATTTGTTCGTTGCCGGCGACAAATATCTCGATAGCGACGCGGTCTTCGGCGTTAAGAAGTCGCTGGTGGCGCCCTTCGTCCGGCATGGCTCCAAGAAGGCGGCGGCCGACGTCGACATGCCGTCACCCTTCTTCACCCTCGACTATGACTTCACCTTGAAGCGCGCGCGGCCCACCAACGGCAAGGGCCGCGCCGTCTGGTCGGCGAAGGCGTAACGGAATGCTGGACTGGACGCCCTCCCCGACCCTGCCGGCAAAGCCGGTCTCGTTCGCGGGCGTCAGCCATGGCGAGATGGTCGAGCGCGCCAAGGCGCTCGCCCCCAAGCTCCGCGAGCGGGCCGCCCTGACCGAGCGGCTCAGGCGCCTGCCGGAAGAAACCGAACGGGACCTGCACGAAGCCGGCCTCTTCCGCATCGTGCAGCCGGCGCGCGTCGGGGGCGCGGAGCTCGATATGGGTATCCTGGTGGATACTTGCGCGGCGATCGCCGAGGCGTGCCCGTCGACGGCTTGGAATCTCGGCAATCTCGGCAGCCATCACTGGATGCTGGGGTTCTTCCCGCCCGCGGCGCAGGACGAGATCTGGAGCAAGTCGCCGGACACGCTGATCGCCACCTCGCTCGCCTTTCCCGCCGGCCGCGGCCGCAAGGTGGATGGCGGCTATCTGGTCGCCGGCCGCTGGCCGCTCTCGTCCGGGGTCGACAACAGCGATTGGAACATGCTGGCGACCACCATGCGCGACGATCCGGCGGGCCCGCCCGTCGATCACCGCTTCGTCCTCCTCCACCGCTCGCAATACGAGATCATCGACACCTGGCACGCCATGGGCCTTTGCGGCACCGGCTCGAAGGACGTGGCGGCGGCGGAACTGTTCGTGCCGGACTATCGCACCGTCTCGGTCGAGGCCTTCACGGGCGGTCCCCATCCGGGCTTGGCGGTCAATCCGGGGCCGCTGTTTCGCCTGCCGATGCTGGCACTCGGCCCCTTCGTGCTCGCCGGCATGCTGCTCGGCACGGCCCGGGGCGCCTATAACGTCACGGTCGGCGCCGCCGCCAAGCGCGCCGCCACCAATTCGGGCTTGCCGATGAGCGGCTTCCAGGCGGTGCAGCTCAAGGTGGCCGAGGTGGCGGCCCAAATCGACACCGCCGCCCTCATCATGGCGCATCATTGCGGCCATGCGAGCGAGGTCGCCAAGGCGGGCCACACACCCCTACTCGAAGACAAGCTCCGCTACAGGCGCGATGGTGCCTTCGCCTCCCAGCTCTGCTTTCGCGCCATCGACACCCTGCAAGGTGTGAGCGGCTCGAGCGGCATCTACAACAACTCCGACATGCAGCGCTTCTTCCGCGACGCCCATGCGGCGGCCGCGCATGTCATGTTCTCCTTCGACCTGCAAGGCATCCTCTTCGGCCAGCACGCGCTCGGCGCCACCGCTCCACCCGCCATGCTTTGAATGCCCGACGCGGGGGCTCAGGCGTGCTGCTGCAATTCGATCATGTTGCCGAACGGGTCTTCCAGGAAGATCTGGCGCGAAGCGCGCCCGACCAGGCTCTCATAGACCCAGTATTTGCGGGCCTCGGCCTTGAGCGTCGCCTCGGCCGCATCGAGATCGGCGACCGCGAACGCCAAGTGCCAGCGGGTCGGGTCTTCCTTGTCGGAGCGCGCGACGGGCGACTGACCCTCGGCGCACATGATGTGCAGTTGCCGGCCGCGCTCGCCGGCGGAGACATTGATCCAAGCGCCGGGAATGCCCGGGATGTTCGGCCTGAGCGCGTCGCGTTCCATGCCCAAGAGGTCGACATAGAAGCCAACCGCCTTGTCGACTTCCGTCTCGCCCATGGGAATACGCACGCCGGTGTGCAGCAATTCGACGACCTTGATCGACATGGTTTCGCCCTCCGGGTTCGGTTCGATCCGCCCGAAGTCTAGCCGATGCGGCGCGGGCGACGGAACTGCTCAGGCGAAGAGATAGTCGACACCGGCCATGAGCGTGCCGGGCAGGACATTGCCGATCATGGCCACTTTGACGGCGAGGCCGCCGCCCGAGGGATCGACAGCCACGTCCGTGCCGGCGCCGTTGGCGGCGAGGATCAGCCGCCGGTCGGCCACCGGGTCGCTGCCCGTATAGCCTAGGGACTGGAACAGCGGCCGCAAGTCGAGCTTGTCGAGGCCGGCCGTGAAATCCCCGATCTCGTCGCTGGAGCCATCGAGGCCGAGAAACAGGAAAATATCGGCGCCCGGACCGCCATAGAGGGTGTCGTCGCCGGCGCCGCCATAAATCGTGTCGTCGCCACGGCCCGCCTGGACGCGGTTGGCGGCGGCATTGCCAATGACCATGTCGTTGCCGTCGCCGAGCCAGGCATTTTCGATCACCGTGTCGGTGGCAATGGTCAGGCGCTTGCCGGCGACCTGGCTGACCTCGCCCGGTTGGAGCGTGAGCGCCACGGGTCCCGTGACGGCCGCCAAATTGAGCATGTCGATGCCGCCCGTATCCGATAGACGCGATCGGTCCGGGGTCCAGGAAGCCCAGAACTCATCGGTGTAGACGTAGCTGTCGTTGGCGTCGGGCCGATCGCCCAAGGCCGTGAGTGTCCAGGACTGGAGGGTTCCGGCCGTCCCACCCACTCGGTCGGCGACGGCGAGCGTCCAGGCACCCGTTGCATCCTCGCCCCAGAAATTGTTGGCGCTCAATTCGAAGCGGATGCCGCCGCCCGTGCCATCGCTCGGCCGGTCGACAAGCAGCGCCCGCGTTCCCGAGGGTGATGTCAAACTGACCGTCAAGTCGCTGGGCCGGCCATGGTCGATGGCCAGATCGACCAGCACCTTGTCGAGGATGAGCGGCGAGGTCAGGACCAATTGGCTCCTGAGGCCGTTGGCATCGCCATCCGCGATCACGGCCGCGACGGACCGGCTCTCGCGGACACTCACCTGATTGGCAAACATCGATTGGTCTTGCCAACTCTCGGCGAGCCGGACGGCCGCCGTCGCGTCCACCAGGCCGAAACCTAGATCGTGGCTGAAATGCAGGCCGCCGCCATTCCAGTTCTCCGCGCCATTCACCTGCCAGCCGGAATTTTGCGGGTCGGTTCGGTTGGCGGAATAGGCGAGAATTTCCTGGACGTCGCGGTAGCCAAGCCCGGGGTTGGCCTCGAGCATGAGGGCGACAACGCCAGTCACGATCGGCGTCGCGAAGGATGTGCCGGACTTCGACGCGTAATCCTCGACCCGCGCCGTCGTCAGAATGCCACTGCCGGGGGCTGCCACCAAGAGCGCCGCGCCCGGTGTGCTGAAGGATGCGATCCCGCCGCCCGAGTCCGTCGCCGCGACCGCGATCACATAGGGCGAATTGCCGAAATTGTGATAATTCACATTGTCGCCCGTGGCCCGGTCGTTGCCGGCGTTGGCAACGACGACCGTGCCGAGGCCGCCTCGCCCAGCGGTCACGTCGAGGCGGAGCGCGGTACCCCACTCGGCGAACCAGCCCTTGAAATTGTCGGTGAACGGCGTCTGGTAGCCCCAGCTTGCGTTGGCGATATCGAGGCTTGCCGCGCGGTCTAGTGCCGCGCTGTTCTGACTGGCGCTGCCCTGGGCGCCAAAGCCGATACGGAAGCCGGCGATGGTGGCGCCATAGGCGACCCTGACGGCGCCGATACCGTTGTTTTCCGCCGCGATGACGCCGGCCACATGGGTGCCGTGGGTCTCGCTCGCGAGGCTGCTATAGCTGTCCTGATCGTGGTCCAGCGTGTCATAGTCGAGGGCGAAGCCATATCCCTTGCCGAGATCGGAATGGCGATAGTCGATGCCGGAATCGATGATCGCGACCGCGACGCCCTTGCCGGTATAGGTCCGCCAGGCACCCTGGACATCGATGCCGGCGAGCGGGTCGTGCAAATGCCATTGCCGTGCCAGAAGCGGATCGCTCGGCACC
>SHVR01000003.1 GCA_009694185.1 Alphaproteobacteria bacterium
AACTGGTGCCGCGTGAGGGATTCGAACCCCCGACCCCCTGATTACAAATCAGGTGCTCTACCGGCTGAGCTAACGCGGCAATGGGTTGAGAGTACAATATTTGCCCCGCCAATGGGCAAGGGGTGGCGTCCGGACACGGCGTTGACAGCCTCTTGCCCGCTGCCGAAGATCGCGCTCTGGGGGCCGGTCGGGAGGGACGGGGGTGCGCCTTGGTTTGGTACTGGCGATGGTCGCTGGCCTGGCCGCGACGGCGGCGCTCGCCGAGCCTCCCATCGTCCATGTCTATAACTGGAACGACTATATCGCTGACGACACCTTGCCGCGCTTCGAGGCGGCGAGCGGCATCAAGACCGTCTACGACGTCTATGACAGCAACGACGTGCTGGAGGCCAAGCTCTTGGCCGGCAAGAGCGGCTTCGACCTGGTCTTCCCGACCGCCCGCCCCAACGCCCAGCGCCAGATCAAGGCCGGCGTCTTTCGCCCGCTCGACAAGGCGAAGCTCGCCAATCTCGGCAATGTCGACCCGGAGATTCTGGCGTCGCTCGGCGATGTCGATCCGGGCAACCGCTATGTGGTGCCCTATATGTGGGGGACGACCGGTCTCGGCATCAATGTGGCCAAGGTGCGGGCGGCGCTGGGCGAGGCGGCGGCCGGAACCCCGAGCTGGGGCCTCTTGTTCGAGCCGGCCAACGCCGAGCGGCTGGCCAAATGCGGCATCTCGATCCTGGACGATCCGAATGACGGCCTGGCCGCCATGCTCACCTGGCTCGGCCGCGACCCGAACAGCAGCCAGCCCAACGACCTGGAGGCGGCGCGGGCCGCCTACGCCCGCATCCGCAAGCATGTGCGCTATTTCCACGCCTCGAAATACATCAACGATCTGGCGGGCGGTCACCTCTGTGTGGCGCACGGCTATTCGGGCGACATCATCCAGGCGCGCGAGCGGGCGCGGGCCGCCAAGGCGCCGATCGAGATCGCCTATCTCCTGCCGCGGGAGGGGGCGGTGCTGTGGACCGACGTCATGGCGATTCCGGCCGACGCGCCGCACCCCGACAATGCCCACAAGCTGATCGACTTCTTGCTCAGGCCCGAGATCGTCGCCAAGGTCTCCAACGCCATCCGCTACGCCAACGCCAACGCCCCGGCGACGGCGCTGGTCGACGCCCAAGTGCGCAACGATCCGAGCGTCTATCCGCCGAGCGAGCTGCGCGGCCGGCTCTTCGCGCTCCGCGAGATGGAAAGCGAGGAACGGCGGCGGCTGACCCGGCTTTGGACGCGCATCAAGTCCGGCCAGTGACCGCGCTCGAGCCGGCGTCGGCGGTCGACATCCGGGCCGTCTCCAAATCGTTCGCCGGGGTTGTGGCCGTCGATGGCGTCTCGTTGAGCCTCGGCCGGGGCGAGTTCTTTTCGCTGCTGGGACCCTCGGGCTCCGGCAAGACTACCTTGTTGCGGATCTTGGCGGGCCTCGATCGGCCCGACGCCGGCCGGGTGCTGATCGACGGCATCGACATGACCGATATGGCGCCCTATCGCCGCCCGGTCAATTTGATGTTCCAGTCCTATGCCTTGTTTCCCCATCTCTCGGTTTTCGACAATGTGGCCTTCGGTCTCCGCCGCGAGGGTCTCGGCCGTGACACGGTTCGCCGCCGGGTCGCCGATATGCTCGACCTCTTGGAGATCGGGCCTCTGGCGGCGCGCCGGCCGCACCAGCTTTCGGGCGGCGAACGCCAGCGCGTGGCGCTGGCGCGCGCACTCGCCAAACAGCCGAGCGTGCTGCTGCTCGACGAGCCGCTGGCCGCCCTCGACCGGCAATTGCGCGCCCGAACCCAACTCGAACTCGCCCGCCTGCAAAGGCGGGTTGGCATCACCTTCATCCTGGTCACCCACGACCAGGAAGAGGCGATGACCCTCTCGAGCCGGATCGCCGTCATGCGGGCCGGCCGGGTCGTCCAGGTCGACACACCGCGCATGCTTTATGAGCGACCGGCGAGCCGCTATGTGGCCGAGTTTGTCGGCACCGCCAATCTCTTCGAGGGCAAGGTGTTGGGGGTGGCGGGCGGCCTGATACGGGTTGCGACATCCGAGGGCGACATGCTGGTGGCGGCGGACGGGACCAGCCCGGCAACCGGCGCCAGGGTTGCCGTCGTGGTGCGGCCGGAGAAGTTCCGCCTTGGGCCGGTGTCCGCCGGGGCGCGCCATAATCGCGTTTCGGGCCGGGTCCGGGAGGTGGCCTATTTCGGCGACCACACCGTTTACCGGCTGCAAACGGCGGCGGGTAGCGCCGTCCGCCTCGCCCGCGCCCATGGCGACGCCGCCCCACCACTTGCCATGGACGCGGCGGTCGAGGCCTGGTGGCCGCCCGAAAGCGGCGTGGTCCTGGTCGAATGACGGGGCGCCGCGGCTTGCTGCTCGCACTGCCGGCGGCCTGGCTGGCGCTCTTTTGCGTCGTGCCGTTCGCCATCGTCGCGACCATCAGCCTGGCGGAATCAGTCCTGGCGCAGCCGCCCTACACGCCGCTCCTGGACTGGTCCGGAGGTGGATTGCCGGCATGGCGGGGCGGCCTCGCCAATTACGGTCTGCTGGTCGAGGATGGCCTCTATGTGGGCGCATTGGCGAGCGCGCTGGCCATGGCCCTGGCGGGGACGGCTGGCGCGCTGCTGCTCGGCTACCCCATGGCCTATGTCATTGCCATGGCGCGGCCGGGCGGGCGCGCCGTTCTCCTGATGCTCGTCATCCTGCCGTTCTGGACGGCACTCCTGATCCGCGTCTACGCCTGGATCGCCATTCTCGCGAACGACGGCCTGTTGAACCGCCTGTTGTCAGCCCTCGGCCTGATCGAGGCGCCGCTGGCCCTGCTCTATACGCCGTTCGCGGTCTGGCTCGGCATTGTCTACGGCTATCTGCCGTTCATGGTCTTGCCCCTCTATGCGACGCTGGTTCGCCTCGATCCGGACCTCCTGGAGGCGGCGGCCGATCTCGGCTGCCGGCCGTTGGCGGCGTTCCTTCGGGTGACGCTGCCACTGTCCATGCCGGGGGTGTTGGCGGGCTCGCTCTTGGTGTTCATTCCGGCGGCGGGCGAGTTCGTCATCCCCGACCTGCTCGGTGGCCCAGACACGCTCCTCATCGCCAATCTCATGTGGTTGGAGTTCTTCACCAACCGGGACTGGCCGCTCGCCTCGGCATTGGCCGTGACACTGCTCGCTTTGCTGGTCGGGCCGATCCTCTTGTTGCAGCGCGCGCGGGGCGATGGCGCATGAGGCACCGGCGCTCCGCTTGGCTGCTCTCCGTGGTCGTCTTCGGCTATGCGTTCCTCCATGCGCCGATCCTGCTGCTGATCGCCTACTCCTTCAACGAATCCCGGCTGGTGACGGTGTGGACCGGTTTCTCGACCCACTGGTACCAGGCGCTCTTCGCCAATCCCCAACTCCTCGCCGCCGCCAGGCTCAGTCTCGCCATCGCGGCGGCGAGCGCCGGCGGCGCGGTCGTCCTCGGCACGCTCGGCGCCGTGGTGCTCGCCCGGCTCGGGTCCTTCAGGGGGCGCGGCCTGTTCGCCTTCGCCAACGCCGCACCCCTGGTCATGCCCGAGATCATCACGGGCCTGGCATTGTTGCTGCTGTTTGTGGCCCTGGACCGGACCCTGGGCTGGCCCGATGGCCGGGGCGCCCTCACCATCGCGCTTGCCCACATGACGGTCGCGACGGCCTATGCATCGGTGATCGTCCGCTCGCGCCTGACGGCGCTCGATCCAAGTCTCGAGGAAGCGGCGCTCGATCTCGGCGCGACACCGCTGGTGGCCTTCTTCCTGGTGACGGTGCCGGCGATCTGGCCGGCGCTGGCGGCGGCCTGGTTGTTGGCGTTCACCTTGTCGCTCGACGATCTGGTGTTGGCGAGCTTCACTTCCGGGCCAGGCGCCTCGACCCTGCCGATGGTGATCTACTCCAGCGTCCGTCTCGGCGTCAGTCCGCAGATCAATGCGCTCGCGACGATCCTGGTGGTGGCGGTCGCGCTCGTCGTCGGCCTCGCCGCCTGGTTGCTCCGTCGCCGGATGCATTGAAGAATGCCCCCGTCTACGCGGCGTTGGCTGCGGCGGCCTCGATCGCCGAGCCGTGGCGGCGCCGGGCTTCGTCCCGGTACCCCTCGAAGGCCGCGCGCATAACCGCAAAGTCGCCCTGCCGGACCGTGCCGCGGCTGGCGAGCGTCGTCTCCATCCGCTCGGCCAACTCGCCCAAGCGCATGGCGCCGATGACGCGCGCCGCGGACTTCAGGCCGTGCACCTCGATTCGCAGCAGACCGGGCCGATGGGTCATATCGGGTAACGTCTTAAGCCGGCCATCGGCATCGTCGATGAACGCGCCGATCAACCGTATTGCGTCATCGTGCGACAGGTCGGCCATAAGGGCGTCGACGGCGGCGGGATCGAAGGTCGGCGCGTCTCTCGCCAGGGTTGGCGCCAGGGTTGGCGCCAGGGTCGGCGCCACGGCCGGCGGCTGGCTCGCGTCGGTGGCCGCCGGCAGGTGGCGGCGAATGGCCGCAAGGAGCACCTCCTTGCGGATCGGCTTGGAGACGAAATCATTCATGCCCGCCAACCGGCAGTCTTCCACGCACTCGGCGAACGCATTGGCGGTTATGGCAATGATCGGCAGGCTCTCGAACCTGCCGCCGCTCGACCGGATGGCGCGGGTGGCGGCCAGGCCGTCCATCTCTGGCATCTGGACGTCCATCAAGACGACGTCATAGGGGAAGCGCTTGACGCTCGCGATGGCCTCCAGGCCATTGCTCGCCATGTCTAAATGTACGGGCTGATCCTTCAGCATGGCGGCCAGGACCATGCGATTGACCGGATTGTCTTCCGCCAGGAGGACACGCAGCGGGCGATCGAGGGTGTCGATCGCCTGGCGCGGCGCGCCGGTGGTGACGACTTCCGCCACGGGCTCGTCGGCCGCCACCGAGCCGATCGGCAGGTCCAGCGTGAGGCGAAAAGTCGTGCCCTGGCCAAGCTTCGAATCCACGGCAATGGTGCCACCCATCAGCGTGACAAGGCGTTGGCAGATCGAGAGGCCGAGGCCGGTCCCGCCATAGCGGCGGATGATGGAATTATCGACCTGTTGGAACTCGGTGAAAAGTATGTGGATGCGATCCGCCGGGATACCGATGCCGGTGTCCGATACGGTCCATTCGAGGATTGCCCGGCCGTCATCCCGGGCGATCAGGCCGACGCCCATCTTGATGCGCCCGCCATTGGTAAATTTCACGACGTTGTTGACGAGATTGACCAGGATCTGGCGGAGCGCGCCCGGGTCGCCGATGAGTGCCGGCGGCACGTCCGGCGCGATCAGGGCGTCCAAGGCGAGCCCCTTCACATGCGCCTTGGGCGCCATCAGGGCCACGACATCCTGGACCAAATGCAAGGGCTCGAAGTCGATCGCGTCCAACTCGACCTGTTCGGCCTCCAGTTTCGACATGTCCAGAATATCGTTGAGGAGGCCGAGCAGATGGTCGCCTTGGTCTCGAATCACTTGCACCTGCTCGCGATGTTCCGGCGCCAAGCGCGCACCGAGCAGGACACCGGCCATGCCGAGGACGGCGTTGAGGGGGGTGCGAATTTCATGACTCATGGTAGCGAGGAACCGCGACTTTGCCGTCGACACCGCCTCGGCGGCCTCGCGTGCGTGTTCGAGATCGGCGAGCAGATGCTCGCGCGCGCGAAGGTGGCGAAAGTTGATGAAGCCGAGCATCAACAAGACACAGGTCGCGACCGCCGTGCCGGCGCCCGTGAGCCTTGTTCGCCGCAGCCAATTGGCCAGGACCACGTCTTCATCCTCGGTGATGTTCACGACCAGCGGGAAGCCGGGCACGGGCTTGGGCGAAGCCAGCAGCGCGCTTGCGTCGGTTGGATCGGTGATGCGGCCGCCCTTGGCTCGTATGGCCCGTCCGTGGGGATGGTTGCGTAGGATTTGAAAGGGCGCCGCGCTGGCAAAGTCTTGGCCGATGGCGTCTTCGGCATGAGGATCCCGCGCGAGCAGGATGCCGTCCTGGCGGAAAAGCGATAGCGCCGCCGCCGCGCCGACCCGGACCCGGTGAAACATGTCCTCGAAAAAGGCCGACTCTATGCCGACGAACACGAGGCCGAGCAATGTGTCGTCGGGTCCGTGGACGGAGCGGCTGATGAAGAACGTCCATCGACCGGTCACACGGTTGTGCACCGGCATACTGATGCGTGGCGCGTTCGGATCACCGCTCGCAAGGGCACGGAAATATTGGCTATCGGCGAAGTTGATGGGCGGTGGCGGGTAGGAGCGGGTGAAATTGATGAGCGTGCCGTCGATGGCGACGATGCTGACGACTTCCGCTTGCGGCACCCCGCGCGTGCGGTCCTGCATGCGCGTGAAGATCCGGGGGGACGCCATGCGCGCACGGAACTCGTCGGGCGTTCGGGCGCCCATCGCCGTGACGTCGTCGCCGACCGCGTCGAGCGCGAGATTGGCCGCGACGATGGTCTGCCGCACCTGGTCGGCGAGCACGTTGGATAAGGCCTCAAGCTGGTGCTCCGACTTCACCAGGGTCGACTCGCGGTCGTTGGCGATGACGAGAAATGCCCCCACCATCAAAAACACGACCGCGACCAGGGCTGGACCCAGGCTCTCGACGACGGGAAGGTCCAGGATTACCTTGGCTTTTTCGACTAGGCCCGTCGGCAATTTGCTCGTTTTGGCGGCATTGAGAGTCATGATTGCTCTCAGTGGGGTTTATCGAGCGAACATGACAGCCAATAGTTATCTACCTCCTAATTTACTATACCAAACGAATAGGTGGCCGCGGGCGATGTGTCGGCTCCGGCGGATGGTATGTGGTAAGAAAATTAATCGGTTCGCACAGGGCGCGGGAGACGCAAGCATGGACTATCGCCAGCTTGGCCGCAGCGGCCTCAAGGTGTCGCCGCTCTGCCTTGGCACCATGATGTTCGGCGGCCCAACCGACGAGCCGACAGCCGCCCGCATCATCGCCAGCGCCCGCGACGCCGGGGTTAATTTCATCGACACGGCCGATACCTACGCTCGCGGCCGATCGGAAGAAATCGTCGGCCGCGCTGTGGCGGGCGAGCGCGATCGCTGGGTGATTGCGACCAAGCTCTTCGGCCGCACGGGCGAGGGGCCGAACGGCGGCGGCCTTTCCCGCAAGTGGGCGATGACGGCGGTCGAGCGCAGCCTGAAGCGGCTCGCCACCGACTATATCGACGTCTATTACCTGCATAGGGAAGACCCCGAGACGCCGCCGGGCGAGACGGTGCGTGCCATGGCCGACCTCATTCGCCAGGGCAAGATCCGCTATTTCGGCCTGTCGAATTTCCGCGCCTGGCGGGTGGCAGAAATCTGCGCCATCGCCGACGCGCTCGCCATCGACCGGCCGGTGGTGAGCCAACCCTATTACAACGCCGTCAATCGCATGCCCGAGGTGGAGCATATCCCCGCTTGCGCCTTCTACGGCCTGGGTGTGTTTCCCTACAGCCCGATCGCCCGGGGTCTACTCAGCGGCAAATACGACCCGGCGGCGCCGCCGCCGCCGGAAAGCCGGGCCGGCCGCAACGATGCCCGCATGCTGGAGACCGAATGGCGACCCGAGTCCCTCAAGATCGCCGCCGCCGTCAAGGCCCATGCTGAGGGGCGCGGGATCACCGCCAGTCAATTCGCGCTCGCCTGGGTGCTGAACAATCGCCTCGTGACCGGCTGCATTGCCGGCCCCCGCACCCTGGCGCAGTGGCAGGACAATCTGGGCGCCCTCGACTATCGCTTCACGGCCGAGGACGAGGCGTTGATCGACGGCCTCGTACCCGCCGGCCATCCCTCCACCTCGGGCTATAACGACCCGCAATACGAGATCGAGGGCCGCCGGCCGCGCACCGGGCTCAATCCGAGGTGATGCCGTATTGCCGGATCAGCTTGGCGTATTTCTCGAGCTCGGCTTTGATCGCCGCCTGGGTGCCTTCGGGCGTGTCGCTGGTGGGATGGAAGCCCGCCGTATAGAGCCGCTCGATTTGATCCGGCATGGCGGCGATCCGGGTCGCGGCCTTGTTCAGCGCCTGGACCATGGCGCCGGGTAGACCCGACGGCCCCGACGGGCAAACCTCGCCAGCAAGCAATAGGGCCGTGAGTGCGAGGAGGCATCCGGCAATCGTTCGCTGGGCTCGATACTCGCGGGTTAGGCGGCCGGTCACTCGACGCTGATCTTGGCCTCCTTGATCAAGCCAGCGATCAGGGCGCCGCCCTTGCGCATGATCGCCTGGGTTTCCTCAATGGTCTCGGTCGTCGCCAGGAATCCGATTTGCATCAGCCGCTCTTTCATCTCGGGGGTCGACGAGATCTTGACCGTCGCGGCATTCAGCTTCGCCGTGATGGCCTCGGGCGTGCCCCTCGGCACGAAAAAGCCGAACCAGATCGGCACGTCGATCTGTCCCCAGCCGGTCTCGGCAAGGGTCGGCACATCGGGGAAGTCCGGGTGACGGATCGGCGAATACATGGCAAGCAGCTTCAGCGTGACGTTGCGATTGGGCCAATCGCCCTGGGCGCCGGCCGGTGCCGCCATGGAAAGGGCGAGCGCCGTGACGAGCGCGGCGAACATGAGACGACGAATGAACGGCTCCGTTGTCTTATTCCTGGAAGGCTTCCTCGCGCTTGCGGCGCACCTGCGGCAGGATGATGAAGACCAGCAGCACGGCGGCCGCGATCAGGAAGGAGAGGCTCAAGGGGCGGTCCAGGAAGACCATCGGATCGCCCTTCGAGAGCAGCATGGCGCGCCGCAAATGCACCTCCATGAGCGGCCCCAGGATGAAGCCCAGCAGCATTGGCGCCGCCTCGCAGCCGAGCCGCATGAACGCGTAGCCGATGATGCCGAAGAAGCCGATGAACAGCACTTCGTCGGAGGAATTGTTCAGGCTGTAGACGCCGATGCAGCAGAAGAACAGGATCGCGATCGCCAGCAGCCGATAGGGCACCAACAGCATCCGCACCCAGATGCCGATCAGCGGCAGATTGAAGATCACCAACATCATGTTGCCGATCCACATGCTGACGATCATGCCCCAGAACAGTGCCGGTCGCTCTTGCATCACCAGCGGCCCCGGGATGATGCCGTGGATCATCATGCCGCCGATCATCATCGCCATCACCGCGTTCGACGGGATGCCGAGGGTGAGCATGGGGATAAAGGAGGTTTGCGCCGCAGCGTTGTTCGCGGCTTCGGGTGCGGCGACACCCTGGATGGCGCCCTTGCCGAACCGCTCGGGGTGCTTGGAGATCTTCTTCTCCAAGGCATAGGCGCCGAACGAGGCCAGCAAGGCACCGCCGCCGGGCAGCACGCCGATCAGGCTGCCGAGCGCCGTGCCGCGCAGGATGGGGGCCCATGAATCCTTGAGATCCTGGCGGGTCGGCATCAGGCTCGTCACCTTGGCGCTGACCAGGTCGCGCCGTTCGATGTTGGTCAGGTTGGCGACGATCTCGGCGATCCCAAAGACACCCATGGCGAGCGGCACGAAGCCGATGCCGTCGAACAGGATATCGATGCCGAAGGTGAAGCGGGTGTTGCCGGTGTTGACGTCGGTGCCGACGATCCCGAGCAGCAGGCCCAGGAAGATCATGGCGACCGCCTTGATCACCGAGCCGCTCGCCAGCACCACCGCCATGACGAGACCCAGGATCATCAGCGAGCAATAGTCGGCGGGCGCGAACTTCTGGGCGAGTAACGTGAGTGGTGGCGCGGCGAAGACGATGACGAACGTCGCCACCGTGCCGGCGAAGAACGAGCCGATTGCCGCGATCGCCAAGGCGGCGCCGGCGCGACCCTGACGGGCCATCTGGTAGCCATCGAGACAGGTGACGACCGACGAGGCTTCGCCCGGCAAATTGACCAGGATCGCCGTGGTCGAGCCGCCATATTGGGCGCCGTAATAGATGCCGGCCAGCATGATCAAGGCGCCTTCCGGCGGCAGGTAATAGGTGATCGGCAGCAACAGGGCCATGGTGGCCACCGGCCCCACGCCCGGCAGCACGCCGATGGCGGTGCCGACCACCGCGCCCACCAGGCAGTAGAACAGGTTTTGCAGCGAGATCGCGGTCTCCAGCCCGAGCTGGAGATTGCCGAGGAGCTGGTTCAGTTCCATGGGAACATCCGGATCGGCATTTCGAGGCCGAGGATGAACATCAGATAGGCGATCACGATCATCATGACCGAGAAGATCGTGAACTCGCGCGGTTTTGTCTCGGGGCTCCCGAGCCCGCCAAGCACCATCAAGGCCACCATGGCGATCAAGAGACCGGTCCGGTCGATCAACTCGGAGAAGGCGATGATGGCGAGGGAGATGTAAATCAAGGGTCGCATGGCCCAGCCGTCAAGCCTCGGCCCGTCGACCACGAGGCCCTTCACCGCGATGAGCAGGCCGATGCCGATCAAACCCCAACAGAGCAGCACCGGAAAGACGCCGGTGCCAAGCCGGATGGGGGTGCCCATGGGATAGTTGCGCGCGATGATCAGGCCGCCGGCGCCGATCGCCGCGAACAGCAGGCCGGAGACCACGTCCTGGCCGCCGCGCAGATTGGCCATGCGGAAACCGCCGGACCCGGGCTTACTCGCCATCATTCAGATCCTCCCACCGGGTCGAGTTAAGCGGTGTTCTCTCCCATGCCGGCGGTCTTGGCGCACAGGAAAGGCGGGCCGGCGTTGCTTGTCGAGAGAATTTTTGCGCCGCGCCGCCGCCCCGCTTGAGAAGGGCGGGTCCGGCGCGGCCACCTTGCCGGGGCGGGGCGGGCTCTTCGACGCCGTGCCGCGCCGCCGCCTCTCACGGCTTGGCGGCTTCGGCCTTGCTCTTGCCGCCGATGCGGGCGAGCGGCCGCCCGCCATCACTCAGCCCGACGGCAATCAGCAGTTCCTTGGCCCCGGGCGCGTCGGGGATGCGAATTTCAATCGCATCCCAATGGCTTGCGACCCATTCGTCGTGGCGATAATGGAGCGGCAGGTCGATGGGTGTACCGGGACCGCCGCGCTTGGCGGCGGACGGCATGATGGCGAGGCCACCGCCCAGGACGGCGCGTACCGACCGGCCGAAACGGGGATGCAGGATGGCCGCCACATGTTCGAGTTCGCCCGCCTCGCCGGCGATGCCCGCCTTGCCATAGCTCTCGATCCGGTCGGCATCGCCGCCAAGGGACGCGAGCGCCCGGCGCGTCAGGAGATCGCCGAGCTCGGCACCCGCCGCCATCAGCACCTCCAGATCGCCGACATAGTGCCCGGCGCACGGGTTTTCGATCACCGCCGCCGCGACGGCGCGGCGAATGGGTGGCGTGACCAGCCGGTCCATTTCCCGCCGCAGTTCTTCGACCGACACGACGAGTTTGCGTATGGTGAGCATGGCTTTCTCCCCTTGGCGCCGGCCGCCCTCGCCCGGCGCGGGATCATATAGGGATGCGCGCTTTCGTCCACCGATCGCCACGACACCCGTGAATTACCGGCACGCCTACCATGCGGGCAACTTTGCCGACGTGCTGAAGCACGTCGTCGTGACGCTCATTCTGGCGCGGCTCAAAGTCAAGGATCGGCCCATTTGGGTGCTCGACAGCCATAGCGGCGCCGGTCTCTACGATCTGGCGAGTGCCGCCGCGCTGAAGACCGGCGAGCATCTCCAGGGCGTCGACCGCTTCTTGGCGGCGCCCGGACCGCCGATGGCACTCCATGACTATGTCCGGGTCATTCGCGATCTCAATCCGACGGACTGGCCTCGGGTTCGCTGGTATCCGGGCTCGCCCCGGCTGGTGCGCGAACTCCTGCGCGCCGGCGACCGACTGGTCGCCAACGAGCTGCACCCGGAAGATGCGGTCGCACTCCAGGCGGCCTTTCGTGGCGACCCTCGGGTTCGCGTGCGCCGGCTCGACGGTTATATGGCCTGGAAGGCCTTTGTGCCGCCCACGGTCCGGCGCGGTCTGGTGCTGGTCGATCCGCCGTTCGAGGTGCCCGGCGAGTTCGAACGCCTGGTGACCGGGCTGGTGGACGCCCATCGCCGCTGGGCTACGGGTGTCATGGCGCTCTGGTATCCGATCAAGGACGTGGACGCCGTTCGGGCGTTCCACGCCGGGTTGCGCGAAAGTGGCATCCGCCGGCTGCTGCGGGTCGAGTTGCTGGTGCGCGCGGCCCGCGATCCGGACCGGCTCAATGGCTGCGGCATGATCGTCGTCAACCCGCCTTGGCAGTTGGCAGAGACGCTCGAAGGCGTGCTCGCCTGGCTCGGCCCGGTGCTGGCGCAAGACGTGGGCGCAGCCGGCAGCATCGCTTGGCTGGTCCCGGAGTGACAGCGGCGCGCCGATCGCCTAAGTAGGCTGCATGAACGATCGGGCGCACGACACGGGCGAGCGGTTCTTCCGGCGGCTGATGGCGGCCGCCGCTCTGCTTGTGGCGGCGATCCTGGCTTTTCGCTTTAGCCTGGTGGAATCGACCGCCGTCAGCGATCTCTGCCGGCATGGCGGACCCTGGTGGTGCGCCCCGCGCAACGCCATGGTGCATGTGTCCTATTGGGAGATACCGGGCGCCATCGGCCTCGCGGCCGGGCTGCTCGCATCGGTCTTTCCGAGCCGTGTGGCGATCGCCGTCGCGGTGTTGTTCGGTGGCTGGGGCATGGCGCTCTACAGCGCCGGCATTGGCACGGTGGGATTTCTGCTCGGGCTGCTCCAGGCCCTGCGGCGTTAGGGCAACCCGTGCTCGGCGAGCCAGCGGCATAGGCTGGCTTCGTTCGTAAACCGGTGCGCGCCGATGCCAACCGCCTCGGCGCCGGCCACGTTCTCCTCGAGATCGTCAATGAACAGCACCTCGCCGGGCTGGCGGCCGAGCCTGTCGAGAAGGCCCCAAAAGACTCGCGCCGCTGGCTTGGCCGCCCCGAATTCCGAACTGCAAAAGGCCCTCGGGCCGAAGATGTCGACGACGTCCGGGAAGATGTCGGGCAGCGTTTCTTTCAGGAGCGGGCCGTTGTTGGTCAACATGGCGACGGGCACTCGCAGCGCGACCCGGCGGGCGAGCACCAGCATATGGGACCAGGGCGTCATCGCCGCCTTGCGGGCCGCGATCCAGAGTGCCCGGTCGACCGGTGCCCCGATGGCCCGGAAAAAGCCGGCCAAATATTCTTCGGCGCCGTAGCGGCCCTCGTCGCCCGCCTGCTCGAAGCCCGAGTGCCAGATGCCGTCAATAATGGCTTGATCGGCGATGCCCGTCGCCTGGGCGAGCGCCCTTATCCGCGTCGGCACATGGTAGTCGCATAAGACGCCATCCATGTCGAAGACCACGGTCTTGATCGCCGGGGTCACGGGCCGGGGTCCCCGAATTGTCGGCGCAGTGCCCCGAGCCAGGGCAGGGCCGTCAGCCACCCCACCAGCATCCAGGCCATGGCGCGATAATTCTCGGGTCCTTCGCTGAACGCGATAACGGGGCCGCCGAGCAACAGGATGGCGGCAAGCCAGGCTTCTTCGCGTTGTTCTCCGCGCGCGGCGTCGAAGAGCCCGCCGCGCTCAGGCAAGATGGCCGCGCCGGACCCTTCGGCGGCGCGGCGCGCCGCCCGATCGTCGTGGCGGAGGCGGTATGCGGCGAAGCCCAGCGCCGGGACGAGGAAGGCCGCGATGGGGAAGTCGCGATAGCGCGCGTCCACGAGCAACCACAGCATGACGATGGCGGTGGCGATGCCGGCCGCCGTCCGCAAGAGGCCAAGCACCATGGCCGGCGAGAGCGCCGCCAGCATCGGCCGACGCAGCCAGTCGAGACTGGCGCGGATCGAAGCGGGTCTGGGCCAAGTCATGGGTTTGGCCGCCGTTGGTGCCGCCCAGGCCACGAGGAGCAGCGATGCCACCACTGCCGAAAGGCCGAGCCCGGCCACGCCCACCGCCCACTCGGCGGGCCCGCGGCTCGCATCCACCGCGCGCACCGCTTGCGCCACCAGCGCCACGCCCGCGATCTGGGCTTGGACCGCGAGCGCCAGCGCCATGCCCCAGCCAATCCCCGGCGTCGCCAGGACCGCGCCGGCCAACAGGATCGTGGCCAACAGGACGCTGGTTGCGAGATCGACCGGCCAGCGAGGATTGTCGCTCATCGGCCCCCGCATGCCATATTTGAGGGTCCGCTCGGCGGTAAAGAGACCCCAACGGCCGCCGACCGTGCCTTCCTTGAGGCGCTTCCAGGGCTGATCGAAGGCTTCGATCACATTATGGTCGATGCCGCGCACTCCGGCGAGGGTGACGAAGGCCCGGATGAAGTGGGCCTGATTGACCGGGCTTGGTGTCGCTCCCTGGCGCTGGCGGCCGGCGCTCGGCCAACCGGTCTCGCCCACATAGAGGACGCGGCCAGGAAAGACCAGGCGCACCCGATCCAGCACGCGGCCCACATGGGCGATGGCGGCCGCAATGCCGACCGGCTCGTCCTCCCAATAGGGCAGGATGTGGACCGTGACGAAATCCACCGTCTCGGCGAGCTCCGGGTTTCTGATCCAGAACTCCCACACATCGGCATAAGTGACCGCGACCGACACCGCCCGCTTCACGTCGCGGAGCATGGCCGCCAAGGCCGCGGCCGACTGCTCGCGCCGCAACAGCACTTCATTGCCGACGATGACCGCCTTGATGACATCGGGATAAGTATTGGCGAGGCGGATGAGATCGGCGATCTGGCGGGCATTGTTCTGGGCATCGCCGCCGATCCACGCACCCAGCATGACCTTGAGGCCGACTTGACGGGCGATCGCGGGGACTTCGCCGATGCCCTGGTCAGTCGCGTAGGTTCGCACGCAGTCCGCATGGCGCGCGAGCAGCGCCAGGTCTTCCTCGATCTGCCAACGCGGCACAGTGAAGCCCGCGTCGAAGGGCGATTGCCCGGCGCGATAAGGCGCGTAGGAGACGCAGTGGAGCTTGCCCGCCGGCGCGTCCGGCAGCGGCATGGGCCGGCCGTCGAGCCACCAGAAGAGTGCCGGACCGAGGCTGGTGAGGAAGAGTGTGGCGCAGAATTTGAGGAGCCGGCGCCCGCCGATCACAGCCGTTCGCGCTCGGCCAGGACGCGGTCGAATTCGCCCAGCCGGGCGGCGACCCGCCCATGGACGCTGTCGGCCGGATAGTCGCCCCGGCTGTCGGCCTCGCCCACGGAGAGGCCGGTGAAAAGGGCGAGCGCCTGGTCCACATGGTCGACACACCAGAGGTGGAATTTGCCCTCGCGGACCGCCGCCACCACCTCGTCGCGCAGCACGAGCTGCGGGTGGTTCACACGCGGAATGACGACGCCCTGGTTGCCGGTGAGGGGGCCCGCTTCCAGGCAGGCGCGGAAAAACCCCTCGACCTTCCAGTGCACACCGCCCACCGCCTGGGCTTCGCCGTTCTGATTGAGGGCGCCGGTGATCGCGATGTCCTGGCGGAGCGGCGCATCCGCCAGGTCGGACAGGATCGCGACGAGCTCGGCGAGCGAGGCGCTGTCGCCCTCGACGCCGCCATAGCTCTGCTCGAAGGTCAGCGAGCCGTTGAAGGAGAGTGGAATGCGGCGGGCGAAACGGCCCATGAGGAAGCCTTGCAGGATCAAGACGCCCTTCTGCTGGATCGGCCCGCCGAGGTTGACGACCCGCTCGATATTGACGATGCCGTGGCGGCCGATGGCTGTCCGGGCCGTCACCCGCGAGGGCGCCCCGAAGACATGGTCGCCGGTCTCGCGCACGGTGAGGGCGTTCACCTGGCCGATGCGCGTACCCTGGGTCGCGATCATCACGCGGCCGTCGGCGATGGCTTCCTGGGTGCGGTCCTCGGCGCGGGCGTTCCGCCGGCGCCGGTTGGCGAGGGTCTTCAAGACGGTGGCCTCGGTCACGGTGAGCGTCGGCCCGGCGCCGGCAAGGCCCGCCGCTTCGCCGATCAGATCCTCGATCATCTCGAAGCGGGCGGAGAGCTTGCCCCGGTCGGACGCCCAGCGCGCGGCGACACCAAGCAGGCGCTGCAACGCGCCCGTTTCGCACTCGGCGCCATGGTCTCGCTTCGCCAATTGCCGCAGCAAGCCCGCATAGCAGGCGACATTCTCGATCGTTGCCTCCATATCGGGGTCGATGTCGGCCTTGATCTTGAAATAGGATTGGAAATCCGGGTCGGCGTAATAGACGCTGTAGAACCAGCGTGGCGCGCCGACCAGGACGATTTTGATCGCGAGGCGCACCGGCTTCGGGCGTGGCGCGCCCGCGATCGGCACCATTCCGGCGCGGTGCGGCTCTTCGAGCGCAATCTCGCGGTCGCGGAGCGCCGCCTTCAAATGCTGCCAGACGGCCGGTTGGCCGGCCAGTGTCTCGGTCCGCAGCACCAGGATCCCGCCGTTGGCGCGGTGCAGGCTGCCGGCGCGAATCTGGGTGAAATCGGTGGTCATGCCCGCTGGGGTCTGGCGATATTCGATCTTGCCGAACAGATTCTCGTAGGTTGGATTGGCCTCGACCAGAACCGTGCCGTGGTGGATGTCGCTATTGTCGACCAGAAGGTTAACCGCGTAGCGCCGCTCCGGTGGGTCGGCGATCTCGCCCGGCTCGTCTTTTCGCGGCAGGAAGTTTTCATAATGCTCGAGCACGTCGGCACGGAACTCGACCAGCCAGCGGGCGAGGCCGGAATAGTCATTGAAGGCTTCGGTGAACTGGTCGAGCAAGTCGGCCACCGCATGTTCGCCGACCGCATGATTGAGCGCCACCAGCGACGTGCCGAGCGCCACCTGCTGGCTGCTGGCCCAGCGATGGAGTTCCGCGAGCTCCGCCGCCAGGCGCCGCGCCGCCGCTTGCCGGTCAGCTTCCGGGACGGTTGGCGCGCCTTCCCGGAACGCGATGGCCGGGCCCTGGGGGGTCGAGGCAATCTCGAGGCCGTGGGCGTTGGCGGCGCCGCGCAACGCCTCCAGTCGCTCGCCGTATTCGGCGCGCACCGCCTGGGTGGCACCCTGGACGGCGCGCTGATATTCCTCGGTGCCGAAGGCCTCGGTCAGCATTTCGCGCAGACGCGGAATGAGGGCGGCGAGCTCGTCGCGAAACCGCCGGCCGACGCCGTTCGGCAGCCGGCAGGGCCTGGGGCGATGCCGCCAGCGGAAATTGTTGAGATAGAGCCAATCGGCCGGCGGTGGGCGCGTCAGAGCGAATTTGTGCAGGAACTCCAACGTGGCCGTCATGCGGCCGCTGCGGTCCTCGCCAAGGACGAAGATGTTGAAACCGGGCTTGTCGATGGCAAGGCCGAATTCCAGCGCCTCGCGCGCCCGCCGGTGGCTCGACAAGTCGAACACGTCGCCGGCCACGGCCGCACCCAGCTCGAAACGCGGCAGCCCCACATCGTCGGCGGCCAATTCTGTCGCGGGATCGGCCATTGGGATCACCGTTCAGGTGAGTGGGAAATGGACAGTCGCTACCCGCCAAAGATCGCCGCTTTGCGAGAACCGGTCAATGGCCGCCTTCACATCGGCGGGCTCGAATGCCGCCGCGCCGCGCGGGCCGGTACCGAGCCGGGCGTTCCCCCGGTTGGCGGCGATCGGCTTCGCCGTGGCTATGGCGGCGCCTATTTCCTCGGCGCGCGACAAATCGGGGCGAGAGGGGTATTGTGCTTATCACATTAAATTTCCATAGACTTCGTAAATTGTGAAAAATATTTTAGTGTTATTGAAAATACAAAGGGTTATTGGGTTCAATGTGGCTTTGTGACGAGGCGATTATCGCGCTAAAGGAAAATTAGAGGGTTATTTCCAGTCCCGTCGAAACCACTCTACTGTGGCGGGCCGAGCGGTGGCGGGCGAATGGAGCGGGTGGTGGGATGCTGAGAGTTGGGGTCGAGGTGGGGGGAACCTTTACCGACCTGGTAGCGGTGGGTGCGGGCGAGCTGGTCATCACCAAGGTGCCGAGCGTGTCGAGCGCGCCCGATGTGGGCGCCTTTCGGGCATTGACCGAGAGCGGCCTCGCCTTCGCCGGCATCACCGACTTGGCCCATGGCTCGACGGTCGCGACCAACGCGGTGCTCGAGCGCAAGGGGGCCCGCATCGCGCTCATCGCGACCCGAGGCTTTCGGGACATTCTGTTGTTGCAGCGCCATGACCGGCGCAGCATCTATGACCTCGCTTACCGGAAGCCCGAGCCGCTGGTGGCGCGGCGCGACATCTTCGAGGTGGGCGAGCGCATCCTCGCCGACGGCAGCGTGCTGACCGAACTCGACCCGGCCGAACTCGACCGGCTGATCCGCGCCCACCTCCGCCCGGGTGCTTATGAAGCGGTCGCCATCGCGTTGCTCAATTCCTATGCCAATCCCGCCCATGAGCATCGGGTGGCGGAGATTGTGCGCGCTGGCTTGCCCGGCCTGCCGGTGACCTGCTCGGCCGACGTGGCGCGCGAATTCCGCGAATATGAGCGCACGTCCACGACCGTTCTCGCGACCTATGTGCAGCCGGTCATTGCTGGCTATCTGGCGCGCTTCCAGGCGCGTCTCGCCGAGGCCGGCTTCACCGGCCGCTTGAGCGTCATGCAGTCGAATGGCGGTCTCATGCCGGCCGAGGGCATGGGCCTGAACGCGGTGACGGCGCTCTTTTCCGGACCCGCCGCCGGGGTCATGGGTGCCACGCGCCTGGCCGGCCTTTCCGGCTACCGCGATCTGATCACTTTCGACATGGGCGGCACCTCGACCGACATCTGCCTGGTGGAGAATGGCCGGCCGGGGCTCGCCAGCGAGACCGAGATCGACGGCCTGCCGGCGCGAACACCCGTGCTCGACATCGTGACCGTGGGTGCCGGTGGCGGCAGCATCGTGTGGGCCGACGACGGCGGCATGTTGCGGGTGGGTCCGCGCTCGGCCGGGGCCGATCCGGGGCCCGCCTGCTATGGCCGCGGCGGTACGGCGGCGACGGTCACCGACGCCCATGTCATCCGGGGCACGATCCGCCCGACCGCCTTCCTGGGGGGCGCCATGGCCATCGACGCCGGAGCGGCGCGCCTGGCGCTCACGGGCCTCGGCCGGCAGTTCGAGCGCGCCGTCGAGACCCTGGCGGACGACGCCATTCGCCTCGCCGAAGCCAACATCGTGCGCGCCATCCAGCTCGTCTCGACCGAACGGGGGCGCGACCCGCGCGACTATGCCCTGGTGCCGTTCGGCGGCGCCGGGCCGCTGCATGCCGTGCGCATCGCCGAGGCGCTCGGCGTCGAGACGATCCTGGTGCCGCCCTGCGCCGGCGTCATCTCCGCCTATGGGCTACTCGCGGCCGACTATGCCTATTACGACAGCGCCACAAGGCGGGCCGAACTGGAAGAGGGCGTCGAAGCGACCGTGCGCCAAGCCTTTGCCGAGATGTGCGAGCGGGCGGAACGGCGTCTGGCGGAAGTGGGCCTCTCGGGCACACCCAGCCTCGATCTTGTCGCCGACATGCGGTTTGTCGGCCAGGCCTTCGAGGTACCCGTCGCCTTGCCGGTCGAGCGGATCGACCGGCTGACGGCGGCCGAGATTCGCACCCTTTTCGAAGCCGCCCATGAACGCCTCTATCGCCATGGCAGCGGCGCCGGCAAGCGGGTCGAAATCGTGGCCTTCCGGCTCGGCGCGCATTTGCCGAGTGCCGCCCTGCCGCCCCTCAAGCCGCCGGCCGGCCGCTTCGCGGCCGGCAACGCAACTGTCGTGGAAGGCGGTCGCCGCTTCGACTGTCCGATCCGCGCGCGCGCCACGTTCGCGGCTGGCGCCCGCGTCGACGGCCCGTTGCTGATCGAGGATTCGACCTCGACCGTCTATGTGCCGGACGGCTGGCGGGGTACCATCGACGAGCATTTCAACCTGATCCTTGGGAGGTCTCCCTGACCATGCGGCTCGATCCGGTCGACTATGCGGTGATCAGCCAGTCGCTGATCGCGGCGGCGCGCGAAATGGGCGCCAAGATGATCCGCTCGGCCTTTTCGACCATCGTGCGCGAGGCGCGCGACTGTTCGGCCGCGCTCATGGACCGTGATGGCAATGTGGTGGCGCAGGCGGAACTCATCCCCTTGCAGCTCGGGCCCATGGGCACGACCTTTCGGCCCTGCGCCGAGCTCTTCCCCGTCGACACGCTTGAGGCCGGCGACTTCTACATCAACAACGACCCCTTCAATGGCGGCCAACATCTGCCCGACATCTACATCTTCTCGCCGATCTTCCACGGCGGCCGGGTGATCGCCTTCAGCGCCACGACGGCCCATCATCTCGACCTTGGCGGCGGCAGCCCCGGCCTCAACGCCGGCGCCACCGACGTCTACCAGGAAGGGCTGCGCATCCCGCCCTCGCGCTACAATCTCAAGCGCGACTGGGGGCCGAGCGGCAATTTCCAGCGCCTGGTGACCGCCAACATCCGCGTCCCCGACCAGACGATCGGCGATATCGACGCCCAGTTTGCCGCCAATGCCGTGGGCGCCGAAAGAGTGGGCGAACTGTGCGCCAAATATGGTGTCGACAAGATCGAGGCGGCGATGGCGGAGTTGATCGCTTACTCCGAGCGCCGGGTGCGGGCGGCACTCAGGGCGATCCCGAACGGCGTCTATCGGGGCGAGGACTGGGTCGACGACGACGGCGTCTCGGACGCGCCACTCCTGGTCAAGGCGACCGTGACCGTCAAGGACGATGCGATCGATATCGACTTCGCCGGAACCTGCCCCCAGGTCGCCCGCAATCTCAACGCGCCCTTCGCCTCGACGGTTTCGGCGGCGCTCTCCTGCGTGAAGGCGGTATTGACCAGCCCCGATATTCCCTTCAACGAGGGGGTCAAGCGGCCGATCCATGTGACGGCGCCGCTTGGCTCCCTGCTGAACCCGCGCCCCCCGGCGCCGGTGCGCGCCCGGCTGGAGGCGAGCTACCGCGTCTTCAACGCCGTGATGAAGGCCCTGGCCCAGGCGGCACCGGACCGGGTGATCGCCAGTGGCTTCGATACGACGACGGTCGGTTGCTTCAGTTTTCTCGGGCCAGACGGCTATCGGGTCTATCTGGAAGTGTTCGGCGGTGGCTATGGCGCCTCGGCGCTTGGCGACGGGTGCGATGCCGTCGACAGCCCCCTCTCCAACTGCTCCAACACGCCCATCGAAGCCATGGACATGGAGTATGACTATATCCGCGTGGTCGAATATGCCCTGGTGCCGGATTCGGGCGGCCTCGGGCGACACCGTGGCGGCCTTGGCTTCGTGCGCCGTTATGCCGTGCTCAAGGATGGCGTGACCTTCGCCCTTTATGCCGACCGCTTCAAGGGCCGTCCGGACGGTGTGTTCGGGGGTGCTTCCGGCACCCTCGGGCGTTGCGAGGTGCTGCGCGCCGGCCGGGTCATTCAGCTCAAATCCAAGGACAGCATGACCTTGGCCAAGGGTGATATCGTGTCGCTCCAGATGGGTGGCGGGGCCGGCTATGGGCCGGCGGCCGAACGGCCGGCGGCACTCGTCGAGCGCGACCTGGCGGATGGGTTCGTCACCACCCTCAAGGCGCGGGCGGCGGAGTAACGGCGCCAACAGGAGGACCCATGCCGGACTTGCACCAGGACGCCATCGTCATCGACGGCCTGATCGTCTCGAATTGGAGCCGTGCCGTATTCGAGGATATGCGGCGGGGCGGTTTGACCGCCGCCAACTGCACATGCTCCATATGGGAGGGCTTTCAGGCGACCATGGACAATATCTCCCGCTGGAAGCGCTGGTTCGCCGAGCATGGCGATTTGCTGCTCCAGGTGCACGACGTCGCCGACATCGCCCGCGCCAAGCGCCTGGGCAAGACCGGCGTCATTCTTGGCTTCCAGAATGTCAGTGCCTTCGAGGACAGGCTCGGCTCGATCGCGCTCTTCAAGGCGCTCGGCGTCGGTATCGCGCAAATCGCCTATAACACCCAGAATCTGGTCGGCACCGGCTGCTATGAGAGCCGGGATGGCGGCCTCTCGGATTTCGGCCGCGAGGTGATCGGGGAAATGAACCGGGTTGGCATGATGTGCGACCTCTCTCATGTCGGACCCAAAACATCGCAAGACGTGATCCGAGCATCGACAAAGCCGGTTTGCTATTCCCACTGTTTGCCGGCGGGCTTGAAGGCGCATCCGCGCAACAAGAGCGACGCCGAACTCAAATTCATCGTCGATCATGGCGGCTTCGTTGGCGTCACCATGTTCCCACCCTTCCTGAAGCAGGGCACGGCCGCGACCGTGGACGACTATGTGGCGGCAATCGACTATGTGATCGCCATCGTCGGCGAGGAGCGGGTGGGCATCGGCACCGACTTTACCCAGGGCCACGACCAGGCGTTCTTCGAATGGATTACCCATGACAAGGGCTATGCCCGCGAGCTCACCCAATTCGGGGAGATCGTCAATCCGGCCGGCATGCGGACGATCGCCGATTTCCCGAACCTGACCCGGGCGATGGCGCGTGCCGGCTGGCACGAGGGCAAGATCCGCCGCGTCCTCGGCGAGAATTGGGTCCGGGTTCTGGGCGAGGTGTGGGGTGCTTGATTTAGCTGGCAGCTCTCAGAAGTTCCGGCGTGGGAGCCGGACGGATAACGGCCGGCCTCAGGAGGACACGCTCGGCCGGCAGCATGACATGCACGACCGTGCCCCGGCCTGGCGTGCTTTCGATCAGGAGTTCGCCGCCATGTATTTCCACGAGTGCCCGGGTGAGCGGCAGGCCGAGGCCGGTGCCGTCCTGGGAGGTCGTGGCCGGCCCCCGGACCTGGCCGAACGGCTCCAGCGCCACGGTGATCTGATCCGGCGTCATGCCGATGCCGGTGTCGCCGACGCTAAGCCTGAGCGCGCCGGTGTCTTGGTGTGTGACATCGACGCTGATGTGGCCGTCGGGAGGCGTGAACTTGACGGCGTTGGACAGCAGGTTGACCAGGATCTGGCGCATCCTGAGCGGGTCCACCCAGAGGTCCGGCATCTGCGGCGGTAAAGTCGTCTGCAAGGAAAGGTTGGCTTTTTGCGCCTGATCCGTCACTAGGTTGATGCTATCGGCGATGAGATCGGCGAGATTGGTGCGCGCCTCTTGCAGCTCCATCTTGCGGGCTTCGACCTTGGCCATGTCGAGCACGTCGCTGACCAAGGCCAAGAGGTGACTGCCGGCGCGGTGGATATCGCCCATATAGTCCTGCTGCTTGAGGGTCAAGTGACCCAGATAGCCGTCGCGCATCGCCTCGGAGAAGCCGAGGATGGCGTTGAGGGGGGTGCGCAGCTCGTGGCTCATATTGGCGAGAAAATCGGATTTGGCGCGGGCGGCGGTCTCGGCCCGTTCCTTCGCCTGGCTGAGGGCGGCCACCATGGCTTCCTCGCGCCGCGCGTGCCGCAACAGCGCCCAGCCGACCAGGCCAGCGAAGAGAATGGCCTTGAAGGCCAAGATCGCGATGACCGTCATCTGCCGGCGCCAGCCCATCAGCGCCGCCGATTCCAGCATCGAAACGGTGAACACCAGCGGGTAGTCGGCGAGGGCGCGATAGGCCACGATACGGCGCTCGCCGTCGAAGGGACTGACTTGCCGGTCGGTTCCGCTGCTGGCCTTGGCGAGGGCCGAGCGGAAGGGTTCCATGCCGGCAAAACTCTTTGCCGCGGCTTCGGTGTGCTCGGGAAAGCGGGCGACCAGCACGCCGTCGCGCCGGTAGAGCGTCAAGGCGCTTCCCGTGGCGGTGTCGAGTGCGGCGTGAAAGTCGGTGAAATAATGTTGGTCCAAGGCGGCCACCACGGTGCCCTGGAACTCGCCGTCCGGCCCCGACAGCCGGCGGCTCAAGGGCCAGATCGGCGCACCAGTGGCGCGACTCACCGTCGGGCCGCCGATCAACAGGCCGACGTCCGGCCGCTCGCGGTGGGCGAGGAAATACTCGCGGTCCGTGGCGTGGTTGCGCGCGGCGGGTGCTGGACGGAGTTGACGACGGCCCGGCCGTCACGGTCGAAGACGAGCAGCGAGCGAATCTGCGGCGCGGCATCGACCTGGCGGCGGAACGAGACTTGGAGCGCCGCCAAGGCGTCTGGATCGGCCAAGTCGGTGCGTTCGGCTCTTTCCAATGCCGACTCGAGGATGACGTTGGCGGCCTGGACCGTCCGCTCGGTGTGCCGGGCGAGGACGTTGCTCAGGGTGGCCGTCTCGCGCTCGGCTTCGCGCAAGGCATATTCGTGCAAGCCCAGCGAGGCCAGGCCCGCCAGCAGGGCAATGGCGATCACCAGCCCGGCGCCCGCGGCAATTATGACGCGGCTCGATCCGCGGAAATAAGCGGCACCACCATGGGGTGGCGCGGCCGACCGGCCGGCCGGCGGGATCACCGCGGTAGATTGTGCAAACATGGTCATGGGATCGCTTATTCCCGGTTCTATGGATGAGCATAGGAACCGGCCGGTTAAGGGCGGGTTACCGTTGCATGAGGCGGGGCAGCGCCGGCGGGCTGGCTTTCCCGGATATGTCGGGCCATCGTGCCGGTTCAACGCGCGAAATTTTGAGGGAATACAATGCCGATCGTCAACCGTATCGCCGAGTTTCACGCCGAGATGACCGCTTGGCGGCGCGACCTGCACGCCAACCCCGAGGCGGCGTTCGAGGAGGTGCGGACGGGGGAGACCGTCGCGGCCAAGCTCGCGTCCTGGGGCATCGACGTGCATCGGGGGCTGGCCAAAACGGGCGTCGTTGGCGTGATCCGCGCCGGAGGGGGTGCCGGGGCGATCGGGCTCCGGGCCGACATGGACGCCCTCAAGATGGACGAGAAGAACGACTTTCCACACGCCTCCGGGACGCCTGGCCGCATGCACGCCTGCGGTCATGACGGCCATACGACGATGCTGCTGGGCGCCGCCAAATATCTGGCCGAGACCCGTAATTTCGACGGCACCGTCTATCTCATCTTCCAGCCGGCCGAAGAGACCGAGGGTGGCGGCCGGGTGATGGTCGAGGAAGGGTTGTTCGAGAAGTTCCCGGTCGATGCCGTCTATGGCATGCACAACATGCCGACCATGCCGCTCGGCATGATGGCGATCAACCCGGGAGCGATGATGGCGGCCTCCGACAGTTGGGAAATCCTGGTGCGTGGCCAGGGTTGCCATGCCGCCAAGCCCCATACCGGCATCGACCCAACGGTGATCGCGAGCCATGTGGTGATCGGCCTGCAATCGCTGGTCAGCCGCAATCTCGACCCACTCGAGACGGCCGTGGTCAGCGTCACCCAGATGCATGCCGGCAGCGCCTGGAACGTCACCCCCGACGATCTGCTGTTGCGGGGAACCTGCCGCACCTTCAAGCCCGAAGTGCGGGGATTGATGGAGCGGCGGATCGGCGAGATGGCGGCCGGCATCGCCGCCGCCCATGGCGGCAGTGTCGATTACCGGTTCATCCGGCGCTACCCGCCGACCGTCAACCATGCGCGGGAGGCGGAGAAGGCGGCGCGCGCGGCCTCCCGTGTCGTCGGCCCCGACAAGGTCGACCGCGACCTGCCGCCGAGCACCGGTGGCGAGGATTTCTCGTTCATGCTGCAAGCGAGGCCCGGCGCCTACATCTGGCTCGGCTCCGGTCCGGCGCGCCATGAAGGGCGCGGCGTGCTGCACAATCCCTATTACGATTTCAACGACGAGGCCCTGCCGCTCGGCGCGAGCTATTGGGTCAGCCTGGTCGAGCAGGAATTGGCCAAGACCGGCTGACGGGTTTCCCGCCGGCTACGACTTGGCCCTGCTCTATGGCTTGCGCAAGGTGAAGCCGCCGGAAGCAGCCTGACCGGGTGCCACGCGAATGCAGCGCGCCATATGCTGCGGGTTGATCCAGACTTCGGCCGGCACCGCCGCGTCGCAGGCTGGCTCCGCGTAACGGCAACGCGGCGCGAAGCTGCATCCGGGCGGCAGGGCGGTGAGGTTGGGTGGCGAGCCGCCGATCGCCTCGAGTCGGCGGCCGCGCATGGCGCCATGCACGGTCGACGACAGGAGGCCGCGCGTATAGGGATGCTCCGGCTCGCGGATCAATGTCGCGACCGGACCGGTTTCGACGAAGCGGCCGGCATACATGACCGCGATCCGATCGGCGATCTCGACCGCGACACCCACGTCATGGGTGACGAACAGCACCGCCATGCCGAGTTCGCGCCGCAGCTTGCGCAGCAGCAGCAGGATCTGGATTTGCACCGTGGCATCGAGCGCCGTGGTCGGCTCGTCGGCGAGCAGCAGGCTCGGCCGGCAGGAGAGAGCAAGCGCGATCATCGCCCGCTGGCGCATGCCGCCCGACATCTCGTGCGGATAGCTCTTGAGCCGCCGCTCGGGCGAGGGAATCTGTACCAGCTCGAGGAGTTCGAGTGCCCGCGCCCGCGCCGCCGATTGCGATACGCCGTCATGGCGGGTGATCGTCTCGGTGATCTGCTGGCCGATGGTGTAGACCGGATCGAACGCCGTCATCGGTTCCTGGAAAATCATGGCGACGTCGGCGCCGCGCAAATCGGCGAGCTGGTCGTCGTTCATGGCCATGACGTCCCGGCCACCGATCATCACCTTGCCACCCAGTCGACTACGCCGGGGCGGCAGCAGGCGCATGAGGGCGCGCAGCGTCACACTCTTGCCCGAACCCGACTCGCCGAGGATGCACAGCACCTCGCCCTGGTCGAGGGTGAAGTTGACGCCGTTGACGGCGTTGACCGTGGCGTCTCGGCTCGTGAAGGTCACCCGCAAATCCTCGACCCGAACCAGCGGTTCGTTGGCGGTGGCGCGGGCCGTTGCCGCGTGCGGCGCGGTCTCGGTCGTCATTCGGGGGGCATCCTGTCGATCCAACGGGTGGCATCCTCGTAGAGGGCGGCGGCGCGAAAGAGCCGTACCTCGGCGAACGGCCGGCCAACGAGCTGAAAGGCGGTCGGTAGGCCGTTCCGGGTGAAACCCGCCGGCACGGAAATCGACGGCAGGCCCAGATAGTTGATGGTGCGGGTCGCGTGGGTGAGGCTGGCGATCAGGCGCTGAAAGCCCTGGGAATCCTGCATGTCGGTCTCGGCGATGGTCGGGATCGGCATGGCGAAGACCGGCGCGTGCAACAGATCGCAGGCACCGAACACGGTCTCGACGAAGCGGCGCATGAGTTCCGCGCGGACCTGGGCGGCCTCCAGATAGCGGACCGCCGGATAGGCGAGCCCGACCTGGATGCGCGCCCGCACTTGCGCGCCATAATCGCCGGGCCGTTCGCGCAACCACGCGGCATGCAGCGTGGCACCTTCGGACGTGGAGAGGACGCTGGCGAGGTCCGAGAGGCGTTCATGGTCCGGGAGCGTCACCTCGACGATCTCGGCGCCCTGGCCCCGATAGACGGCGAGGCTCTGGTCCAGCAGCGCCTTCACCTCCGCCGTCGCATGGTCATAGAAATAGTTGCGCGGCACCCCGATCTTGAGGCCCTTGACCGAGGGCGAGACGGTCGCCGCCTCATAATCGGGTACGGGCCGGCGGCTCGACGTCGGGTCCTTCGGATCGTGGCCGGCGATGATGGCGAGGAGGCGCGCGCAGTCGCGCGCCGTGCGTGCCAGCGGACCCACACAGTCCATGGAGAAGGAAATCCCCATCGCTCCATGGCGACTGACGCGGCCGTGGGTCGCCTTGATGCCGACGACGCCGCAGGCGGCGGCCGGCAGGCGGATTGAGCCGCCGGTGTCGGAGCCGAGCGCGCCATGGACGAGCCGCCCGCCGACGGCCGAGCCCGACCCGCTCGACGAGCCGCCGGTGATATGGGCGGGGTTCCAGGGATTGCGCGCCGGCCCGAAATGGGCGTTGTGTCCGGTCGGACCGAAGGCGAACTCCGACATGTTGAGCGTGCCCACTTGGAGCGCTCCGGCGGCATCGAGACGTTCGAGGACGGTCGCCGTATGGCTCGGACGAAAGTCCTTGCGGATCTTCGAGCCGCAGGTCGAGACGCGGCCGGCGCGGTAATACATGTCCTTGTGCGCCAAGGGCACGCCATGCAGGAGACCGAGCGACCGGCCGGCCTTGACGGCGGCGTCCGCCCCATCGGCGGCGGCGAGCGCCTCGTCGCGATCGACGGCGATGAAGCAATTGAGGGCGGGCTGGCGGCGCTCGATCCGCTTGAGCGACGCCTCGGTCAGTTCGCGCGACGATATGCGGCGCGCACGCACCGCGTCAGCCGCTTCGACCAGCGTCATGCGCGCGGGATCGTCAGTTGCCGTCGACATCGCCGAGCGCCTCCAAGGCCTGAGTGAAGCTGGTGGGTTCGGTATCGAACAAGGAGTGGCTCGACAGCGGCGCCAAGGCGTCACTGGCCGAGCGGAGTGCCCCGGCGAGCCGCTCCGCCGCCGCGTCGTCGAGCTTGACGCCCTGTGTCGCGGCGAGCGTCTTGATGAAGTGCTTGTCGATCATGGGTCAGGCTCCTTGAGCCGGGGCGGCGCTATGGCCGGAGCCGGCGATCAGCATGTGGCAGGCGATCCGGTGCGCGCCGTCTTCCGGCGCCCCGGCGAGGCGTGGCTCGATCCTGGCGCACACGTCCTCGGCATGGGGGCAGCGGGTACGGAACCGGCAGCCCGACGGCGGATTGATCGGGTTCGGCGGATCGCCGGTGATGGGTGCTTGCTCGAGCCGGCGGTCGGGGTCCATGGATGGCATGGCCGACAAAAGCGCTCGCGTGTAGGGGTGCTGGGGTCGTCCGTAGATGGCCTCGACCGGGCCGATCTCCACCGCCTTGCCGAGATACATCACCAGGACCCGGTCGCTCAGATATTGCACCACGTTCAGATCGTGGGAGATGAAGACGTAGGTGAGATCGAGATCGCTCTTCAGATCGACCAGCAGGTTGAGGACCTGGGCCTCGACCGACTTGTCGAGGGCGGAAACCGGCTCGTCGAGGACAACAAGGCGTGGCTCGAGTGCCAGCGCCCGGGCGATGTTGATGCGCTGTCTCTGGCCGCCCGAGAGCTCGTGGGGATAGCGGCGGATGAACTGGTTGGGGTCGAGGCCGACCTTGGCCAGAATGTCGCGCGCGCGCTGCTTCGCCTGGGCCACCGGTACGCCATGCACCGATGGTCCGAAGGCGATGGTGTCCTCGATGGGCAGGCGCGGATTGAGGGAAGAATAAGAATCCTGGAACACCATCTGCACGTTGCGGCGGAGATCCCGGGTCGAGATGTCGCCATTCTCGCCCACCAGCATGCCGTCGAAGACGATGCTGCCCGAGTCGGGCTTGAGGAGCTGGACGAGAAGCCGGGCCGTGGTCGATTTGCCGCAGCCGGATTCGCCGACGATGCCGAGGGTCTCGCCGCGCCCGACCGTGAACGAGATGTCGTCGACCGCCTGCACAGTCGCAACCCGGCGTTGCAAGACCCCGCCCGTGATGGGAAAATATTTTCGCAGATCCGTGACCGCCAGCAGCGGAGCGGGACCGGTCGCCATCGCGTTCATCGGGGCATCCTCATAGCCGCACGTCCATCGCCGTGCGCAAGCCGTCACTCAGCAGATTGAAGCAGAGCGAAGTGGCGAAGATGACCGCGCCGGGCAATGCCGCAACCCACGGGTTGATATAGATCGACTGCCGAAGCGTGTTCAGCATCAAACCCCATTCCGGCTCCGGCGGCTCGGTGCCGAGCCCGAGGAAGGAAAGACCCGAGGCCAGGATGATGCTGACGCTGATCAGGCTGGTCGAATAGATGAAGATCGGCCCGAGCACGTTGCTCAGCACATGCACCCGGAGAATGGTCTGGGTGCCGGCGCCGCTCGCGCGCGCCGCCTCGACATAGTCGAGGTTGCGGACCTGGGTCGTGACACTCTCGGTGACGCGGGTGATGGGCGGAATGAAGACCACGGTCAGCGAGACGATGGCGTTGGTAACGCCGGCGCCGAGTGCCCCCGAAATGGCGATGGCGAGGAGAACGGAGGGAAAGGCGTAGAAGACGTCCATGACGCGCATGATCGCCATGTTGACGCGCCCGCCGAGAAAGCCCGCGATCATGCCGAGTATGCCGCCGACGATCAGCGCGTTGACCACCGGCAAAACGCCCATGAAGAGCGACAACCGGCCGCCATAGATCAGGCGGGTCAACATGTCGCGGCCGAGCTCGTCGGTGCCGAGCGGGTGATTGGCGAAGCCGATCGGCTTCAGGCGGCGCACGATGCTGGTTTTGTAGGGATCGGCCGGCGCGATCAAGTCGGCGAATATTGCCGCTGAGACGATCGCGATCAGGACGAGGCCGCAGGCGATGGTTACATAGTCGGTGCCGAGGCGGCCCGCGACGGTCGACCAGTAGCCGCGCGAGAGGGCGGCCACTTGCGCCGTGTCCACGCCCGTTGCCATGGCGGGGGCCGGCCGGACCTCGACACGGTTGCTCATGTTTGCCTCCTCACGCGCGCCGCATGCGCGGGTCGATTGCGGTCTGCGCGATGTCGACCATGAGGTTCAAGAGGACGAAGAACATGGCGAGGATCAGAATCACGCCTTGCAGGACCGGAATGTCGCGGCGGAAGATGGCATCGTTCAGCAGGAACCCGGTGCCGGGCCAGGAGAACACCGTCTCCACCAGAATCGAGCCGCCGAGCAGGTAGCCGAATTGCAGGCCCATGACGGCAAGGCAGGTGGGGCCGGCATTCTTGACGATGTGCCCCAACACCTGGCGTTCCAAGAGGCCCTTGGCGCGGAGCGCCTGGACGAACTCGTTGCTCAGCACTTCGGCCACGGTCGCCCGGATGGTGCGGGTGACGATGCCCATGGGGATGACCGAGAGTGTCACCATGGGGAGGACCAGATGGCGCATGTGCGCCACGTCCCACGCCCAATCGCGCGAGCCGCCGGGGCCCATGCCCATGGCGGGCAGCATGTTCAGCTCGACCGCGAAGACGATGACCAGGACCAGGCCCAGCCAGTAATGCGGTACGCTGACCCCGGTGATCGCCATGGTCGTCGCGACCTTGTCGATCCAGCTTCCCTGATTGTAGCCGGCAATGCCGCCGAGGACGGCACCGATGGAAAATCCCAGCATGCCCGCGAAAAAGGCCAGCATGATGGTGTTGGCGGCCGCACTCGTGATCTCACCGGCGACGGCCCGGCCGGTCGCGATCGAGACTCCGAGATCGCCGGTGATCGCTCTCAGCAGCCATTTGCCATATTGCACCGGCAAGGGCTTGTCGAAGCCATAGGCTTCCTTCAGGCGCTGCGCCACCTCGGCCGGCGCGTCGGCCGCGATGACCGCGTTGATCGGGTCGCCGGGCGACAAATGCACCAGCGAAAAGACGATAATCGAGACGCCGAGCGCGATCGGGATCGCATAGGCGACGCGCCTCAGGATATAGCCGAACATGGGCGGGTACCCGGCGCGAAACCGGCGAGATGCGTGCACCTCGCCGCCGACGCGGCCTGTTCTAGTTCTGGATATAGACGCCGGTGATGTCCTGGAACCAGTTGCGCGCCTGGACGAAGCCCTTGACCTTCTTGTGGATGGCGCGGGGCGCCACGTCATGCACCGCCCAGATGAACAGCGCCTCGTCCACCATCTTGGTATGGATATCCGCCAGGGCCGCCGTTTGTGACTTGGCGTCGAAGCTGAGTTGGGCCTTCTTCAACAACTCGTCCATGGCCGGGTCGCTGAACTCACCCCAGTTGACCCCGGTTGGCGCCTTCAGGTCGCTGCGCAGGAGGCGCGCGAAGGCGCTGTAGGGATCCTGGGTCCCATAGCTGATGTTGACGAAGTGGGCGCCCTGGGACTGCGGCGAAGCGCTGCCTGCCCGCCAGCGGTCGAGCAGGCTCTGCCATTCGACCACGGCGAATTCGACCTGTATGCCGACATCCTTGAGGTTCTGCTGGATATATTCGTTCATGGCCAGCGGCTGCATCTGGCCCGAGCCACTGGCGGAAATCATCCCCTTGATCTTCAGCGGCTTGGCAGGTCCGTAGCCGGCTTCGGCGAGCAGCTTCTTCGCCTGATCGGGATCGAACTTGAGCTCGAAGCTGGGCTTGCCAAACCAGGGGTCCGCCTTGTCCACATGTCCCAAAGCTGGCGCGGCATAGCCACCAAGGAGTTCGACCAGACCCTTGCGGTCGATCGCCAGATTGGCCGCCTTGCGGACCCGGAGGTCATTCCAGGGTGAGTCTCCCAGGCGGCTAATGTGGTAGGACCAGATATGCGGATAAGCATTGGCGACAATGTTGAAACCCTGCTGCTTCAGGCGCGGCACCGCGTCGGGGGCCGGTCCTTCGATCCAATCCACTTGGCCGGAGAGCGCGGCGGCGGTGCGGGCCGACGGTTCGGGAATGGGTAAGAGGATCAGCTTGTCCAGCTTCGGCCGGCGCGCCGGGTCCCAATAGTCCTTGTTGGGCACGAGTTCGGCGCGCTCGCGCGGCACCAGGGTCGTGAGCTTCCAGGGTCCCGTGCCAGAGGGCTCGGTCGCGAACTTCTGCCAGTCCTTGAACTTGTTCCATTGCGCGGGGCTCGAATGGAGGATGTAGCAAATCTGATACGGGAAGAACGCGTCCGGCGACTTGGTCGTGATTTCAATAGTATGGTCGTCGATCTTGCGAATCGACTTGTAGGCGGGAATGCGGAAGTTGACCAGCGATACCTGGCGCGGGTCGTAATGGGCCGCCTTGTCGTCGAACAGCCGGTCCATGTTCCAAATGACGGCTTCGGCGTTGAAAGGCGATCCGTCATGGAATTTCACGCCTTGCCGCAATTTGAACACCCACTTGGTCGGGTCGTTGGGATCGACCGACCAGCTTTCGGCCAGGCCCGGGATCAGGCCCGACGCCTTGTCCGCCGACGAGAGGTCCCAGTTGATCAGCCCATCATAGAGAGTGAGCCCGATCCAGCGATAGCCCTCGCCGCCGTTGTCCGGCTGCCCGACCGTCAATGGAATGTCGGTCGTGGTCATGCCGAGGCGAAGCGTGCCTTGCGCCGAGGCCGGCCCGCCCAGGTCCGCCATCGTCAGCGCCGCCGCCGCGACCGTGGTGAGCGCCAAGCGCCCAAGGACATTGCGCCCAAGAACGCGATCCAACCTCTTTGCCATGAGCCCGCCTCCTCCTTCTCGCTAGCTGGCGCGTGGGCCGCGCCTCGCTGGATTCATATCAAGTAGCATGCCAGTACCGTGGCAGGGTAGCATAACCCGCAATCAACCCAACGGATGCCGCGCCAAAGGGCAATTTCCCTGGGTACACCGGAATTTGCGACAGTAGCTTTCCGGGGATCGGTAGCAGGGGGACAGACCATGACGGACGCGACCAAGCCAACCCATGACGAATTGCGGGCGCGCGCCGCCGAGGTCGGCCTGACGCGCCTGCGGCCCGAGCATCTCGACGAACTGGCGCGCGGCCTCGCCGACCTCAAGCGGCAGGCGAGCGCCCGGCGGGCCGACATGCGGCTCTCGGACGAGCCCGCGCACGTGTTCCGCGCGAGCCCGGAGGCCTGAGCCATGAGTGAGTTGGCTTATCTGACCCTCTCCCAAGCCGCCAACCTGTTGCGCAACCGGAAACTCTCGCCGGTCGAGTATGTCGAGGGGCTGTTCCGCCGCATCCGCGACCTCGACCCCCGTTTGAACGCCTTTATCCGCCTGACGGAGGACGAGGCCATGCGCACCGCGCGCCAGGCCGAGGCGGAGATTGCGGCCGGTCGCTGGCGCGGGCCGCTGCATGGCGTTCCCTATGGCCTCAAGGACATCATCGACGCGGCGGGCCATCCCTCGACGGCCCATTCCAAGATCCTGCTGGACAATGTGGCCAAGGGTGATGCGACGGTCACGGGCAAGCTCCGCGCGGCGGGCGGCGTGCTGATGGGCAAGCTTTCGACCCATGAATTCGCGCTCGGCGGCCCCTCCTTCGATCTGCCCTTCCCGCCGGCCCGCAATCCCTGGAACCCGGACCATCACCCGGGCGGCTCGTCGAGCGGCGCGGGGGCGGCACTCGCGGCGGGCTTCTTGCCGGCCGCACTCGGCACCGACACCGGCGGCAGCGTGCGCAACCCGGCCTCCATGTGCGGCATCGTCGGCATGAAGGCGACCTATGGTCGGGTCAGCCGGGCGGGCGTTATCCCGCTCTCCTTCTCGCTCGATCATGTCGGGCCGATGACGCGCACGGTCGAAGATAATGCGCTGCTGCTCAATGTCATCGCCGGCTATGACCCGGCCGACACCGCGAGCGCGCGCGTGCCGGCGCTCGACTTCGCCAAGGACCTGAAACGCGGCGTGAAGGGCCTGAAAATCGGCATCGTTAGGCATTTCCATATCCGCGACCTGCCGGCCGAGGCCGACATGACCCAGAGCATCGAGGACGCCGGCAAATTGCTGACGGAGCTCGGCGCCGAATTGCGCGAGATCTCGTTGCCGCCGCTCGGCGACTATTCGGATTGCAACCGCACCATCCTCTTCGCCGAAGCCTATGCCATTCACGAACGCTGGCTCCAGGAGCGACCGGAGGATTATGGGGCACTGACCCGCGAGCGCCTGCTGGCCGGCGCCTTCATGCGCGCCGTCGATTATGTGCAGGCGTTGCGCACCCGGGCGATGTTGACGCGCGAGACCAACGCCGCCATGGCCGCGGTGGATGCGCTGATCTGCGCCTCCAGCATGCAGGTCGCCTGCCGCATCGACGATCCGGCGGCGGTGGCGGCGACCTATGCCCGCCAGGCGCGCACTCCCTTCAACCTCACCGGCCTGCCGGCCATGTCGGTGCCGACCGGCTTTTCCCAGGCGGGCCTGCCGCTCGCGATGCAAATCGTGGGCAAGCCGTTCGACGAGGCGGGCATCTACCGAGTAGCCTATGCCTATGAACAGGCAAGCGCCTGGACATCCCGGCACCCGGCGCTCGATTAATTCAATTCTGGTGGCGTTGAGGCAATCATCGTGGAACGGATCAAGCTTGGTTTTTCCTTGCCGCTCGTTGATGTGGGGGGCGACCCGGCGGTGGCGCGCCGCATCGCGGAGACCGCCGAGGCGCTCGGCTACGATTTCCTTGGCGCACCCGACCATGTGCTGGGTGTCAACAAGGCGAGCCGGCCCGATTGGGGCGCTCGCAACACCTCGGCCGATTTGTTCCACGATCCCTTCGTGCTGTTCGGCTATCTCGCGGCCTGCACCGGCCGGATCGGTTTTTCCACCGAAGTGCTGATCCTCCCCCAGCGCCAGACGGCCCTGGTGGCCAAACAGGCCGCCAGCCTCGACGTGTTGAGCGGCGGCCGGTTCCGGCTCGGCATCGGGGTGGGGTGGAACCCGGTCGAGTTTGTCGGCCTCAACGAGAATTTCCACGATCGTGGCCGACGCTCGGAAGAGCAGGTGGAGGTTATGCGGGCACTCTGGGCCGAGCCCCATGTCACCTTCAAGGGCCGCTGGCACCGGATCGACGATGCCGGCATCAATCCGCTGCCCGGCGCCAGGCGGGTACCGCTTTGGTATGGCGGCCACGAGGATGTGACGCTCCAGCGCATTGCCCGCTATGGCGATGGCTGGATCATGCTGGCGCACCCCATGGGCGAAGGGGCGCTCGCCGATTTCGCCAAGCTGCGGGGCTATTTCAAGGCGGCGGGCCGCGACCCGGCCGCGGCCGGGATCGGGGTCTGGACCTCGACCGGCACCGGCGTCGCCAAGGACTGGCGGCGCGAGGTCGAAGAGTGGAAGGCGGCCGGGGTCAGCCATGTGACCCTCAACAACACGTTCGGCCGTTATCACCATAAACGCATTCCGGGCCGCGGCCTCGACGAGCATATGGCGGCCATGCGCGCCTATTACGACGCGGTCGCGAGCGCCTTGTAGTAGAATGCGGCGGCGATGGCGGGGCGTAGCGCAGCCTGGTAGCGCGATTGCTTTGGGAGCAATAGGTCCCCGGTTCGAATCCGGGCGCCCCGACCAACTTTGCCGGCCGGAAACCGAGGCGAGGAGAGTGGAAAAGACATGACGGCGCGCATCTTTCAGCCGACCCGAACCGCCATGCAACAGGGCATGCGCAAGACCCACCATTGGGTGCTCGAATTCGCGCCCGAACAGGCCCACCATCCCGACCCGCTCATGGGCTGGACCGGCTCGGGCGACATGAAGGGCCAGATCCAGCTTGGCTTTGCGAGCCAGGCGGAGGCGATTGCCTTTGCCACGCGCCATGGCATCGACTACGCCCTTGCCGATCCACGCGCGCGCCAGGTACGGCCCAAGAGCTACGCCGACAATTTCCGCTGGGACCGTGTACACTGAATTGCCCTCTCGGTTACTTCGGCGCCCTTAGCTCAGCGGATAGAGCATCGGCCTTCTAAGCCGAGGGTCGCGGGTTCGAATCCCGCAGGGCGCGCCAATCCACTGCCGCGCCGTTGCCGGGGAGAAGGGTTGAGTCGCTTCCGATTGTGGGCAGAAACGGTGCCGATGCCGACCGCCGCAAACTTCTCCTTGTCGGTCCTTCTTCTCCGTACCCCGTGTACACTCCGCCCTTTCGGGCCAGTCTACCACATCGTTATACGAACTCGATCGGAGCGCATGGGGTGATGAGGTTCGTTTGGGATCAAAGAAAGGCCGCGTCAAATCGGGGCAAGCATGGAGTAACATTCGACGAAGCGGCTTCCGTATTTCTGGATCGATTGGCGGTTTCAGGCCCAAATCCGGATCATTCCGTCGAAGAGTCGCGTTTCATCACGTTTGGCATGTCCGGTCTGGGGCGCCTGTTGGCGGTTTCGCATACGTATCGCCAGGGTTCCATCCGAATTATCACCGCACGTCGCGTAAGCCGTGCCGAAAGGAAGCTCTATGAAGAAGGTTAAGGATGAAATGCGCGCGGAATATAAGCGCTCCGACTTTACAAAGCTCGATCGTGGCAAGTTCTATAAGGAGGCTGCGAAAGGCACTGCCGTAGCTGTGCTCGAGCCAGCGGTGGCGAAGGCGTTCCCGACTTCGGAAGCCGTGAATGAAGCGCTTCTTGGATTACTGACGCTTGCCAAAAAAACGACGGGCGTAACAGGTCGTTCGGCGCGGACGATCCGAAGACGAGCCGCCGATTAGCCGTGGCGTTTCAATCTTTAGGTTTGGAGACATCCTCGGCATTTAGTGGATCGATTTGGACGTTTCTATTCGCGTAGTATCTCGTGCCAGTGCTCGGTTTCATCCTGCTTGGCGCGCTAATCCATCACTCCACTGTCAGCGGGGAGAAGGGTCATGTCGCTTCAGATCGTTGGCACCAATGGTCCCGACACGCTGGTTGGCGGCCCGAATACAGAAGAAATCTTCGGGCGCGACGGCGACGACGTGCTGCGCGGCGGCGGTGGCGCCAATGCCGCCAACAGTTTCGAATTTCTGGTCGGCGAGGGTGGCAACGATCAGCTTTTCGGCGAGGATGGCACCGACGCGCTATTCGGTCGGGTGGGTAACGATACGCTCGACGGGGGTGCGGGAACCGATGTGATCTTCGGCGAGGAGGGCAGCGACCGGATCCTCGGCGGCGCGGGCCAGGACGCGCTGGTTGGCGGCGCCGGGGCCGACGTGTTCGTGCTGACCTTCGATCCGGCGAACCCCAATCTCGAAGGCATCTTCGACTTCAACCGGGCCGAGGGCGACCGGATCGAGTTCGCGCCCTTGGCGGGCTCGCCGGTGCAAAGCGCCGCCGGCGCCGTGGGGCGCCAATTCACCATCCAGGGCATGGTGCTCTCGGGCGGCCAACTCATCCCGACGCTCTATACCGGGATCGACTTCGGCTCGCCGGGCGCCCCCCAGGTGCTGCTGGTGGGCGGCAACCCGAGCCTGCTCGCCGGCGATTTCAACTTGGTGGGCGGGGGCACCTCGCCGCCCACGACACCACCGCCACCGGGAACCGGGACAGGCACCGCCGGCAACGATCGCCTGGTTGGCCCGCCGGCAACGACACGCTCTTGGGTGGCGCCGGCAACGATACCTTGGAGGGGCTGGCCGGTAACGACCAGCTCTTCGGCCAGGATGGCAACGACCTGCTGCTCGACGGTCCCGGCGGCGATTTCGACGATCGCATCATCGGCGGCGCCGCCGGCGAATTTCTTTCCGGCAGCGCCGGCAACGATTTGATCCTGGGCCTCGCCGGCCCGGACGCGATCATGGGCGGCGCCGGCGCCGACACCATCGACGGGGCGAGCACCGAGACCGATACCGCGGCCGGCAACGGTAACGACGTCCTCGACGGCGGCGATGGTAACGACTCCGTGGTGGGCAGCGGCGGCGCCGATAGCGTCGCGGGCGGCGCCGGCAACGATACGCTCGATGGCGACTCCGTGGAGAGCATTGCCAACCGCACCGAAGGCAACGATACGCTGGACGGCGGCGCCGGCAACGACCGGGTGGTCGGCAACAGCGGCAATGACAGCGTCGCGGGTGGCGCGGGCAACGATACCGTCGACGGCGACTCCGTAGAGACCGCCGCCGCCCGGCGCGAAGGCAACGACACCGTCAATGGCGACGGTGACGATGAAGTCGTCGGCAGCGGTGGCGCCGATCTGGTGTTCGGCGGCGCCGGCAACGATCTCGTCTCGGGTTCGAGTTTCGAAACCGAGGCGGCGGGAACGGATGGCAACGACACCATCGACGGCGGCCCCGGCACGGACGAGCTGATTGGCGGCTCGGGTTCGGATGTGTTCGTTTTTGCCCGCGGCTCGTCCAACCAGCAGGGCGACATCATCGACGACTTCCAGCCCGGCCTCGACCGGATCGACTTGGCCGGCTATGACGGCACGCTGGCGTTCCTCGGCTATAACGCGCCGCTCACGGGTGCCCGGCCGGAGCTGTCGATCTTTGTCGACACGGTCGTCAACGAGACCGTGCTGCAAATCAACTACGGCACGGCGTTCGGCGGGGCGTCCGGCGCTTTCTTCGACGAGCGGATTATCCTCGACGGAAGCTTTCCCAATCTCACCGCCGCTAACTTCATCCTTTAGCCATTGGCCTATTCGGCCGCCTGGCGGCGGCGGGCATAGGCGGTGAGGGCGTTGTCGGCCACCGGCTCGATCGGCCGGAAGTCGCGGTGCGCGATCCATTCCGCGCGCGTGTACTTGGTGATGTGGTTGGAGACGGCGCACAGCGTCAGATAGACGATCTTGCGTGGATAGGGCGTGATGTTGGGCGGCGAGGCATGCACCAGATTGCCGTGGAACATCAGCACGGAACCGGGCTTGCCGGTGGGCGCGACGATGCCGCCTTCCGCCACCAGCCGCGTCACCGTTTCCCGGTCGAGGGTCCAGAGCGGGTAGGACGTCGTCGCCAAATCGTGACCGGCCCCGAACACGCCCTGGCGATGGCTCTTCGGGATGAACATCAGCGGCCCGTTGATGGCCATCACCTCGTCGAGGAAGACGGCGATGTTCATCGCCCGCGCCTCGGGCATGCCGTCGTCGCGCTGCCAGGTGCCGTAATCCTGGTGCCATTGCCAGACATCGCCGTCGAAGGCCGCCTTGGCGTTGACCTTGAACTGGTGCATGTAGACGGGCTCGCCAAGCAGATCGACGACCGGCGCGATCAGGCGAGGGTGGCGAGCGAGGAGGCCGAATGCTTCGTTGTAGGTGTGGGCGGCAAAAGCCGTGCGCGGCGCGCCGTTGCTTTCGCGCCAAACTTCCTGGCGGTCGCTCCGGTAGATCTCTTCCGCCTCGCCGCGCAAGGCGGCCACCTCTTCCGGCGCGAAACAGTCGGCCAAGAACAAGAAGCCGAGTTCGTCGAATTCGGCCCGCTGTTCGGGTGTGAGGCGCATGGTTTCCTCCGTCGGCGGCGTTTGGGTGGCGCTTTCCAGAGTTTAACAGTGCTGTTATAGGATTGAAAATATACGGCGCCAATGGTTTAAAGTTTCTCTGGACAGGCTAATTATTTATGATTTCAGAGCGCTCTTCGCCGGTCGAAGAGCCGCCCGCGCCACCTTATCTCAGGGCGCTGATCGCGGTCTCGGCGGTGTTCGGCCTCGTGGTGGCCCTGATCGTCGTGGGCCTAGGCGCCTACGAGATTCGAACAAATACCGAAGCCGTGCGGCAGCGGCTGCACCAGGACGCGAGAATAATCGCGTTCATATTGTCCGAGCCCGTGCGCCGGGGGGATCGGGAAGCGGTGGGGCGGTTGCTTGGCGCCTTGGCGATGGGGCCGGCGCTCAGGCGGGCGTGGGTCGAAGACGATCAAGGCCGGCCGCTCGCGGAAACCATCGGCAAAGACGCCGATCGCGGCGGCGACAGATTTCGTGAGAGCGCCGCTATCCACGCGTTCGCCGACCGTACCGGGGCGCCGACCGCCCGCGTGACCATCGAGGTCAGCGATCGGCGGGTGGACGAAGCATGGCGAGGTGCACTGGCGGTTTATGGCACGGCCTTGGCCGGGCTGCTGGTCTTCGTGGTCGCGGGCGCATGGCTGCTGCTCCGGCTCTATGTGCGCCCCTTGGCCAGCCAAGTCGACTCGCGGACAGTGGAGCTGGCGCGGAGCGAGCGGCGCTTTCGCGACTTTGCCGAAGGCGGTGGCGACTGGCTCTGGGAGCAGGACGCGGAGTTGCGTTTCACCTACATGTCGCCGAGCAACGCCCAGTTCACCGGCATGGCAAGCCACGAACATTACGGCAAGAGGCAGCGGGAAACCGGCATGCTGGGGGTGTCGGAGGCGGAATGGGCGGCGCATGACGGCACCGTTGCCGCCCGGCAACCGCTGGTCGATTTCCGCTTTCAACGCGTGGATAGCGACGGCCGGACCCGGCACCTTTCGGTCAATGGCCGGCCGGTGTTCGATGCCGCCGGCAATTTCATGGGCTATCGCGGCGTCGGTCGCGACATCACCGAGCGGATCGAGGCCGATGCGCGGGAGAACGCCGCCTGGCACCGCTTGGAGGACGCGGTCGAGAGCCTCGCCGACGGGTTCGCCCTGTTCGATGGCGATCAGCGCCTGATCCTCGTCAACCAGGCCCACCGCCAGATATTCGGTTCGGTCGCCCCGATCGGCACTACGCTTCGCGACATCGTCCAGCGTCAGCGCGAGAGTGACGCGTACCCGGCCGGATACGTCGCCGGCCTAGCCGACATCGACCAACGGGTGGCGGCGATGTGGGCCGGCGGCACAGAGATCGAAGTTCCGCTCCATGACGGAAAGTGGCTCCGCGTCACCACCCGGCGGGCGGCGGAGAACGGCCTGGTGGTCCTGGTGATCGACATCACCCAGCAGAAGGCGACCGAACAGCGTTACCGCGATTTTGCCGAGTCGAGCGGCGACTGGCAGTGGGAGATGGATGGCGAGCTGCGTTTCACCTACATGTCGGCCAATGTCGAGCGCGTGGTGGGTGTCAAGCCGGAATGGCATTACGGCAAGTCGCGCCGCGACTTGCTGGGGCCGAACTACGATTCGGCGCTCTGGGGCAAGCATCTGAGCGTGCTCGACGCGCGCCAGCCGTTCCGCGACTTCGTCTATCCGCGGGTCGGCGCGGGTGTCGAGCCGAAGTGGGTCAAGTCCAGCGGCGTACCGTTCTTCGCGCCGGACGGCAGCTTCCAGGGCTATCGTGGTGTCGGCAGCGATGTCACGGCGGAAATCGAAGCTCACCGCACGCTCCGGGCCTTGATCGACGTCATGCCGAACCTCATCACGGTGAAGGACCTGGACGGCCGGTTCATCATGGTCAACCGGGCGACCGCCGCGTTCCACGGCAAGCCGCAAGCGGAATTGCTCGGTAAACGAACCGGGGAGCTGCTGCCCGGCGCGATCGCTCCGATCATGGACGAGATGGAGGCGCGACTCATAGAAACTCGATCGCTGGTCGAACCTCGGGAGATCATGGCGGTTGGTCCCGATGGCAGAGAACATCAATGGCTGGTGACGAAGGCGCCCTTCCTCGGGCCGGGCGGGGCCGTGCACTGGATCATCACGTCGGCGACCGACATTACTGAGTTGAAGGCGGCCCAGTCGCGCCTCGAAGCGATTGCCGGGCGCCTGCATCGCCAGAACCGGGCGCTCGAAGCGCTGGCGCGGAACGAGGCGCTGGCGGGCGACGACATCGAGGGCATGTTCCGGGCCGCGACCGAGACCCTGGCGGCGACGCTCGGGGTGGGACGCGCCAGCGTCTGGCGGCTCGCCCGGGACCGGAGCGAGATCGTCTCGGCCGACCTGTTCGAGGCGGCGGACAAGGGCCATAGCGCCGGCATTCGGCTCGAGGCGAAGGATTATCCGGGTTATTTCGCGGCACTGCTCGAAGAGCGGGTGATCGACGCGGCCGATGCCCATGGCGATCCGAGGACGCGCGAATTCTCGGCCAGCTATCTGGCGCCACTCGGTATCGGCGCCATGCTCGATGCGCCCATTCGCGTCGCCGGCACGCTCCATGGCGTCGTCTGTTGCGAACATCTTGGCGGTGCGCGGACCTGGGAAGACGACGAGCGGAGCTTCGCCACCGCCGTCGCCGACCTTCTGGCGCTGGCGCAAGAATCGGTGGAGCGCCGCAACACCGAGGGCCGTTTTTTGCAGGCCCAGAAGATGGAAGCGATCGGCCAGCTCACCGGCGGCATGGCGCATGATTTCAATAATCTGCTGGGCGTGATCATCGGCAACCTCGACCTGTTGAGCGAAGATTTGGCGGGTAACCCGGCGAGCCTCGCGCGGATCGAGGCGGTGATCGGCGCCTCCGAACGCGGCGCCCGTCTCATAGGGCAGCTTCTCGCCTTCTCGCGAAGTCAGACATTGCAACCGGTGGCGGTCGATGTCGGCGACACGGTGACGAGGCTGCGCGGTATGCTGGCGCCGTTGCTTGGCGAGACGATCCGGATCGAGACGCGGGTTGCCGCCGATGTCTGGCCGTGCCGGGTCGACCCGGGCCAGCTCGAGTCGGCGATCGTCAATCTGGCGGTCAACGCGCGCGACGCCATGCCACGCGGCGGCACCTTGACCGTGGCGGTCGAAAACGTGGTTCTGGACGAAGTCTATGCGACCCAGGTGCCCGATGCCCGGATCGGCGACTATGTCTCGGTGGCGGTCGGCGATACCGGCGAGGGCATCTCGACGGACGTGCTGGGCCGGGTCTTCGAGCCGTTCTTCACCACCAAGGAAGTCGGCCACGGCAGCGGTTTGGGCCTCAACATGGTGGACGGCTTCGTGCGCCAATCGGGCGGCCATGTGCACATCCATAGCGAGATCGGCCACGGCACGCGGATTGTCATTTTTTTGCCGCGCGAGGCCGGCGCCGACCCGGCGCAACAGTCGCGCCCGGTCGAGGACGCGCAAGGCTTTCGGGTCGCCCAGCGCCGCCGCGTCCTCGTGGTCGAGGACAATCCGGCCATGTCCGATTTGGTGCAGCGGATGCTGGCGGCGCTCGATTGCGAGGTCGAGGCTGTCGATAATGGCACCGACGCGCTGGCGCGCATCGAGGGGCGCGACGATATCGATCTCCTGTTCACCGACATCGTGATGCCGGGCACACTGAACGGCATCGAGGTCGCGCACCGCGCCGCCCTCATGCGGCCCGATCTCAAGATCGTGTTCACCTCGGGTTTCAGCGAGTCCGCCGTGCCGGCGCTGGGCAATGGCGGCAAACCGGCCCTCTTGTTGCGCAAGCCCTATCGCCGGGCCGAAATGCTCGAGGTTCTCACGCGGGTCTTCGCTTAGAGCCTGATGGAGGTTCACACATTGTTCCCCCTCGCCTCGCGGGCTAGCGTGTGCACACATTGCATCCGACCCCGAATTCCCCATCCGTCGTTGCGAGGAGCAGAGCGACGAAGCAATCCAGTGTGGGTCGAGTTCTGGATTGCTTCCCGCTTCGGCTTTGCCTCGCGGTCGCAATGACGCGGCGCCGGTCTTCGCTTAGCCTTGGCGCCTCAGTAATCCGCCCGGTCGTCGACCGCATGGCCGCGTGTGGGCACCAGGATGGTGCGCTCGAAGGTCATGACCACCGTGCCGTCCGCCTTGCGGCCCGTGGTCGCCACGCGCACGATGCCTTGGGTCGGACGCGAGCGCGACGGGCGTTTTTCCAGCACCTCGGACTCGGCGTAGAGCGTGTCGCCCACGAATACCGGGGCCGGCATCTTGATATCCGTCCAGCCCAGATTGGCGATGGCTTTCTGGCTCACGTCGCTGACCGTCATGCCGGCGACCAATGACAGGGTAAGGCAAGAGTTCACCAGGCGTTGGCCGAACTCGCTGTGCCGGGCGTAGGCCGCGTCGAAGTGCAGCGGGTGCTGGTTCATCGTCAGCAGGGTGAACCAGGTGTTGTCGGTTTCGCCGATCGTCCGGCCCGGCCGGTGCTCGTAGATGTGGCCGACCTCGAAGTCCTCGAAATAGCGCCCGAAACTTTCGCGGTAACGGTTGGGGCCGACTTCCTTGTGCTCGACGCTCATGGTCTATCCTTTCAATGCCGCTGGCTCGCTCCGGCAATCGGCGCTACCCTTGTCTTGCATCGGAGGATCATCCGATAGCATGCGAGGGAGCCCCGGGCGATGCAGGTCATCTACCACAAGGACGTGCCGCGCCAGCCCTTTCCGGGCGGCGCCACTTATCAGTCCCTGGTGGGGGACGAGCTGGGCTCGACGCCGGTCCGGCTCGGCATCCAGGTCTCCGATCCAGGCTATGAGACCCCCTACCATTCGCACCCCTATATGGAAATCCTGACCATTATCGCGGGCACGGGCGAAGCCTGGGGCGAGGGCCTCGAGGGGCTGCTCAAGCTCGAACCCGGCATGACGGTCGTCCTGCCCGCCTACCAGCGCCATGCCTTTCGGGTGACGGGGACGGGGCAGCTTGTCACCCACGGCGTCCATGCCTCGCCCGAGCGTATCGTCGAGGTTCACAAGCCGGCGCCCGGCGCGGTGTAGCGCTCGATGGCGGTTAAGTCAGCCAACGGCGCGGGCGGCGCGCTCGCGGGTGTCAGGGTGATCGACCTGTCGCGGGTCCTGGGGGGACCCTATTGCACCCAGATCCTGGCCGATCATGGCGCCGACGTGCTCAAGGTCGAGCCGCCCCAGGGCGACGAGACCCGCGACTGGGGGCCGCCTTTCCGCGATGGCGAGGCGGCCTATTTCCAGGGTGTCAACCGCAACAAGCGCAGTATCGGGCTCGATCTCGCCAAGCCGGCCGGGCGCGACGTGTTGCTGCGCCTCTTGGATGGCGCCGACGTGCTGGTGCAGAACTTCAAGCCCGGCAGCCTCGAAAAATGGGGCCTCGGCCACGCCGAGGTTCTGGAAAAGCGTTTCCCCGGTCTGATCCACTGTCACATTACGGGTTTTGGCGCCGATGGGCCGCTCGGCGGCTATCCGGGCTATGACGCGGTCATTCAGGCGATGTCCGGCATGATGAGCGTCAATGGCTCGCCGCAATCGGGGCCGGTGCGCGTCGGCACACCCATGGTCGACATGGGGACCGGCCTCAATGCGGTCATCGCCATCTTGATGGCGCTCGTCGAGCGGCAACGATCGGGCCTGGGCCAGTTCCTCGACGTGACCCTCTATGACAGCGCCGTCGGTCTCCTGCATCCCCAGGCGGCGAACTGGCTGATGTCGGGCAAGGCGCCGGTCATCACCGGCAATGCCCACCCGAACATCTATCCCTATGACGCTTTTGCCACGCGGACTAAGCGGGTGTTCCTCGCGATCGGCAATGACCGGCAATTCCAGCGGCTGTGCGCGGCGATCGGCGCGCCGGCCCTTGGCCAAGACCCGCGCTTTCGCAGCAACGCCGACCGCTCGGTGAACCGCGCCGATCTCAAGGCCGCGCTGGAGGCGAAGCTGGTCGAGTTGGATGGCGACGCGATATGCACTCGGCTGCTGGAGGAGGGCGTGCCCGCCGGGCCGGTCAACGCCATCCCCGAGGTGATGACCCACCCGCACACGCTGCACCGCAACATGCGCGTCGGTCTCGGCGACTATGAGTCGACGGGTATCGCCATCAAGATGGGCCGCACACCCGGCGGCGTGCGCCTTCGGCCGCCGCTCTATGGCGACTCGAGCCGCGCGGCACTCGCCGAGGCCGGCTACAGCGAGGCCGAGATCGAGGCCCTGATCGAAGAGGGCGTGCTGCTGGAGACACGGGTACGCGCCTGAGCCATGCCGCGGGCCGGCGGGGCCGTCGGGCCCCACCGGCCTTCAGCTTCGAATATCAGCGGATGGCGACCGGCGCCACGGTCGAGCCGGTGCCGCCCTCGATCTTCAGCGGCTGCATGACGAAGGCGAACTCGTGCACCTGTTTGGCGGCCAACTCCTCGAGCTTCAGATTCTCCAAGAGAAACACGCCGTTGACCGCGAGCGCGATCTGATGCACCGGCAGGTTGGCATTGGGCGTCTTCGACGGCAACACTTCCACCGGGGTGTTGTCGGAGTCGAGTAGCATCGGGTCCTGGCGGATCAGCCACTCGGCGGCGGCGACGTCGATCAGCACGCCCTGGGTGAAAAGCTGCCCCACATGGTGGATGCCGAGCTTGTTGAAGCCCGCGCGCGTACCGGTCTCGCCGATCTTGAAGCAGTTGTAGAGCTGGTCGCCGATGGACTGGTGGGTGAAGCCGTCGAACTGGGTCCCGACCTGGCCGAGCTCGGTGACCACCAATTCCTCGTTCGAGCCGCGCTGGCTGGGCGCCATGTTCATGAAGGTGCGCTTGGTATGTACGTCGAAGCGGCGGGTGCCGACGAGGGGCATCGACGGGCTCAAGACGTGGCCGAGCTCGATCGCCTCACCGGTCTTGATCAGCTTGGCGGCGTTGAGTATGGCCGCCGGCTTCTGGTGGTTGGCGGCGCCGCGCTCGTCACCAGCGCCCCATTTGGACGGGCAGCGCTGGCTCTCGGCCAGCGGTGTCCAGCCTGGCGCCTGGGCGAGCGCCGCCGATGCCAGGGACAACAGGCCTATGACGGCGCAACATGCGAGCGGTTTCGTGATTTTCTCCTCCCGGTAAGCGAAACAATCTTGCAATCAGGACCCGGCCGCTTTCTTCGCTTCGGCAAGCACGAAGTCGAACAGCTTTTGTGACGGGACCTTGTCGGCATTCTCTTGCACCCATTTGGCCCAGACCGGCTTCGCCGCTCGTTCGATGAATTCCTGGCGGAGTGCCGGCGAAACGTCGACCCGCTGCAATTTCTTCTTGTCGAACTCGGGCTCGTATTTGGCGTCGGCGGCCTCATAGGCCTTCTTCAACGCCGCATAGGCGAGCGGCTTGGAGTCCACGATCAGCTTCTGGAACTCGGGCGAAAGTTTTTTCCACGCCTCGATGCCGATCATGTTCGGGCAGTTGAGCGAGCCGAGGTTGAGGCCGACCGTGTACCATTTCGAGATCTCGTGCACACGGTAGACATGGAAGCCAAAGCTATACGGGAGCGACACCGCCTGCACGACGCCGCGCTCGAGCGAGGAATAGGTTTCGGACGCGGTCACGGAAGTCGGAATCGCGCCAAGCGTCCGCATCACGTCGCCGAGGCCGCCCAGTGCCCGCACCCGCATGCCCTTCCAATCGTCGAGGGACTTGGGGGCGTTGCCGGAGCCCATGAACTCGTATTGCGGCAGGATGGTGGAGAAGGTGGTGCGCGCGTTCCAACGCTCCAGTTCGTTGCCGACCTCGGGAAGGGTGTAGAATGCCTCATGCACCCGTTCCATGGCATCGAATGTCGCGATCGGCAGGAACGGGAGATCGAGCACCGTCATCGCCGGGTTCTTGCCGGGATGATAGGAGGCACAGACTTGCGCCGACTCGAAGGCGCCGAGTTTCAGGCCATCGAGGTGATCCTTGGCGTCGGAAAGCTGCTCGCCATAGTGGATGCGGATGGTGAACTTGCCGCCGCTCTTCTCCTGGACATAGGCGGCCACGGCCTCGATGCCGCGTGTTACCTCGCGCGACGGTCCCCACATGGCGTGCCGCCACTGGACGCGGTCTTGGGCGGCGGCTTCTCCCATGCCGGCGCCGAGGCAGGCGGCAAACAGACCAGCCGCCAAGCTGTTACGCCGGATATTGTTCCGCATGAAGCTCCTCCATGACACGCTTGATCGGGCGGTTTTGTCTCGGCGGACGCCCGCCGATTGCCCGCGCCAGGGCTCACTATGGCCAACGTCGCGGTCCTGTTCAACTGCATCCGCGCCGCTCGCTGGACAGGTTCCGGTGGCCGGGATAAAAGCTCGGCTCCGCCGAACGGCCCGACGACACCCCGCGCCAGCCTCGGCTAAGGAAGAGAGCGATGGCGACAACCACCGAGATCCGCAAGACTTTCCTGGACTTCTTCGCCCGCCACGGCCACGCGATCGTCGCCTCAAGCCCGCTGGTGCCGCGCAACGATCCGACCCTGATGTTCACCACCGCCGGCATGGTGCAGTTCAAGAACGTCTTCACCGGCGCCGAGCGGCGCGACTATGCGCGCGCGGCCACATCCCAGAAGTGCGTGCGCGCCGGCGGCAAGCACAATGATCTCGAGAATGTCGGTTATACGGCCCGCCATCACACCTTTTTCGAGATGCTGGGCAATTTCTCGTTCGGCGACTATTTCAAGCCGCTTGCCATTGAGCTCGCCTGGAACCTGATAACCAAGGAATACGGCCTGGCGAAGGACCGCCTGCTGGTCACGGTCTATGCCGAGGACGAGGACGCGGCCGGACTCTGGCGCAAGATCGCCGGCCTCTCGGACGAGCGCATCATCCGTATCGCCACCAGCGACAATTTCTGGGCCATGGGCGACACCGGCCCGTGCGGGCCATGCTCGGAGATCTTCTACGACCATGGCCCCCATGTCGCCGGCGGCCCGCCCGGCAGCGCCGACCAGGATGGCGACCGGTTCGTCGAGGTCTGGAACCTGGTCTTCATGCAGTATGAGCAGGTGGCCAAGGACCAGCGGCTCGACCTGCCCAAGCCCTCGATCGATACCGGCATGGGGCTGGAGCGGATCGCCAGCATCCTGCAAGGCAAGCACGACAATTACGATATCGACCTGATGCGCGGCCTGATCCTCGCCTCGGCGGAGGCCTCGAACGTGCCGGCCGACGGCCGGCATGCCGTCTCGCACCGGGTCATCGCCGACCATTTGCGGGCCACCAGCTTCCTCATCGCCGACGGCGTTCTGCCCTCGAACGAGGGCCGCGGCTATGTGCTGCGCCGGATCATGCGCCGCGCCATGCGCCATGCCCATATGCTGGGCGCCAGCGAGCCGCTGATCTGGCGCCTGGTGCCGGCGCTGGTCGACGCCATGGGCCTCGCCTATCCGGAATTGACGCGGGCACAGGCACTTATCACGGAAACCTTGAAGCTCGAGGAGAGCCGCTTCAAGACGACGCTCGAACGCGGCCTTCGACTACTCGATGAAGAGACCGGAAAATTACCATCCGGGAGTAACTTACCGGGTGAAGTTGCATTTCGACTTTACGACACTTTCGGGTTTCCCCTCGACTTGACCCAGGACGTGCTGCGCGGCCGTGGGCGCGCCGTCGACGTCGGTGGGTTCGATACGGCCATGGCACGCCAGCGGGCCGAGGCGCGCCGCGCCTGGGCCGGGTCGGGCGAGGCGGCGACCGAGCAGCTCTGGTTCGATCTTCGCGAGCGGCACGGCGCCAGCGAGTTTCTCGGCTATGGCGCCGAGATGGCCGAAGGCCAGGTGTTGGCCCTGGTGGTCGATGGCCAACCGGTCGCCCGCGCCGAGGCGGGCGTGGCATCGGTCCGGATCATCGTCAATCAGACGCCCTTCTATGGCGAGTCCGGCGGCCAGGTGGGCGATGCCGGCGTCATGTTTGGCGCCGCCGGCACCGAGGTCGCTATTACCGACTGCCAGAAGAAGCTCGGCGATCTCGTTGTGCATACGGGCGAGGTGACCCGTGGCGCCCTCACGGTGGGCGATGCCGTTGAAATGCGCGTCGATGGCGAACGTCGCGCCGCCATCCGGCGCAATCACTCCGCCACCCACCTGTTGCACGCGGCCCTTCGCCGGGCGCTGGGTGAGCATGTGACGCAAAAAGGTTCTCTGGTTTCGCCCGATCGCCTCCGCTTCGACATTGCCCATCCCAAGCCGGTGACGGCGGCGGAATTGGCGGCGGCGGCGGCGGCGGTGAATGCCCGTGTGCGCGAGAACAGCGCGGTCGCGACCCGGCTGATGGCCACCGACGAAGCCGTCGCGGCGGGCGCCATGGCGCTTTTCGGCGAGAAATATGGCGACGAGGTGCGGGTCGTCACCATGGGCGACGAGAGCGGCGGAAAACCCTACTCGGTCGAGCTTTGCGGCGGCACCCACGTTCAGCGCACCGGCGACATTGGCAATTTCGTCTTGCTGGGCGAGGGCGCGGTCGCGGCGGGCGTGCGCCGTATCGAGGCACTGACCGGCGCCGGCGCCGAGGCCTACGTCGCCGACCGGATCGCCAAGCTCGGCCACGCGGCCCAGCTTCTCCGTAGCTCGCCCGACGATGTCGCCGAGCGCATCCAGGCCCTGGCGGGCGAGCGCCGCCGGCTCGAGCGCGAAGTGAGCGAGCTGCGCCAGAAGCTCGCCTCGGGCGGTGACGGCGCGGCGGCGATGGCCACGAAGCAGGTCGCCGGCATGGCGTTCTCGGCCCGAACCATCTGGGGTGTGCCGGCCAAGGAGCTGCGCGGCATGGCCGATGCCATGCGCCAGCGCTTGGGTTCGGGGGTGGTGGCGATCGTCGCGACCGACCAGGGCAAGGCGTCTCTCGTGGTGGCGGTGTCCGCCGATCTGACGGGCCGGGTCAGCGCCGTCGATTTGGCGCGCGCCGGCGCCGAGGCGCTGGGCGGCAAGGGCGGCGGCGGGCGGCCCGACATGGCCCAGGCGGGCGGCCCCGATGCGACCGCCGCCGACGCCGCGCTCACGGCGATCGAAGCGGCGCTCGCGAAGGCGTAGCGCCGCCCGAATCGGCCCGGCGAGAGGGTCGCTCTAGCGGAAGGCACCTCCGCCGAGGTAGGCTCGTTCGCGGGCGGGACCCGCTGGCTCGTTGCAACGCTGTTCAGGGGAGGTAGACACGCCATGGAGATCGGTTCATTTACGCGAGCGGCCCAGGTCGCGGCCGTCGCCGCCACGCTGGCGTTCGCCGGCACGGCGCACGCTCAGCAGCCTCGAACCCTCAAGATGCAGTCGGCGGTCCCGCCATCCGCCACCTCGCAGGACGCCTTCAAGTTCTTCGCCGATCGGGTCGACAAGCTGACTGGCGGCAACCTCAAGATCGATGTGCTGGCGGGCGGCGCGGTCGTGCCGCCCTTCGAGATCCTGGATGCCACGCACAAGAAGGTGCTCGATGGTGCTTACGGCATCTCCTACTGGTGGTACGGCAAGAATGTTGCCGCCACGCTGTTTTCGAATACCCCGGCTGGCATTGCCGGCATGGATGCCATCGACTTCATCGGTTGGGTCTATGACGCCGGCGGTCTCGAGCTGTGGCACGAGTTCTATCAGAAGGAGCTGAAGCTCAATCTGGTGGCGTTTCCAAGCATTCCGCCGAGCCCGCAGGCACTCGGCTGGTTCAAGCGCCCGATCAAGGACCTCGCCGACTTCAAAGGCATGAAGTGCCGCCAGACCGGCATCGTTTCCCAGCTCTACGCCAAGATGGGCATGGCTGTCGTCAACATGCCGGGAGGCGAAATCCTGCCCGCCGCCGAGCGTGGCACCATCGATTGCGCGGAGTGGGTGGGCGGCGTCGAGGACCTGCGCCTTGGACTGCATACGGTTTGGAAGTACCATTACACGCCGGGAATGCACGAGAGCGCCTCGGTCGCCGAGCTCGCCATCAACAAGGACGTTTGGGACAGCCTGCCGGCCCAGAACCGGGAAGCCATCAAGTCGGCCAACTCGGAGACCTTCCTGCGCTGGTGGGCGACGTGGCAGATGCAGAACGCGGACGCCATCGAGGAGTTTAGAACGAAGCATGGCGTCAAGCTCTTGACGACACCGCCCGAGATCAACAAGGCCTTCCTCAAGACGTGGGACGAGTTCGCCGCCGCGGAGTCCGCGAAGAATCCGTTCTTCAAGAAAGTCTATGATTCTCAGCGGGCCTATGCGTCGAAAGTCGTGCCGGCCAAGCGCTTCATGTTCCCGCCCTATGCATTTCAGGCGGACCACTACTGGCCCGTCAAAGAATAGGGTTGGGGTTGACGAACCCGTTGGGTTGACGAGGGCGGCCTCGGCCGCCCTCGCCCTGGGGCGGGGTCATCGAGACTTGGTCGGTGCCACCTACCTCACCGCATGCGGCAGCCACAGCGCGATCGCCGGGAACAGCAGCAGCAGCAGGAGAACGATCACCTGGATGACCATGTAGTCGGCCATGCCCTTGTAGATCGTCACCAGACTCCATTGCGGAACGACATTACGCAGATAGTACGCCGACATGGCAACAGGCGGACTCAAGAACGCCGTTTGCATATTCACGGCGGTCAGGACGCCAAACCAGATCAGCAAGTCGAGCTTGCCCAGGCCGAGCTGGAGCTTTTCGACCACCGGCAGAACGATCGGCATGAAGACCAGGATGATCACAGGCCACTCGAACGGCCATCCCAAGATGAAAAAGATGACCATGATCACCGCGAGCTTCCACCAGTCTCCCAGGGGAACGGCGAGGAGCGTGTTGGTGATCAAGTTTGCCGTGCCAAGCTTCGTGAAGACAGCGCCGAACACAGTCGAAGCCACGGCCAGAAACAGCACCATGGCCGACGTCACCATTGTGCCAACGGCGGCGTTGCCGGCCGACGCGATGCCGAGCCGGCCATAGACAAGCGCCAGGAGGGCGGCACCGAAGGCGCCGCATGAGGCGGCCTCGGTCGGCGTTGCCAATCCACCGACGATGCTGCCGAGCGTAAATCCGATCAGCGCGCTCAGGGGAGCGATACCCAGTACGACGGCACGGAAGTATGCGTTCTGGAAGTAGGGGAACGCCGCCAGCAGCGCCGGCACCAGGGCGACGGCCGAAACGTCGAACGGGCCGATGGCGAGGGCAAGACGCGGGACGCCCGCCTGGCCCAACAACAAGTCCGCCACCAGATAGGTCATCACCATCAAGCAGACGAGACCCAATCCCACCACGGGAGCGCCCACCTTTTCCGTGGTCATGGCGTCATAGGCGAACTTGCGCTCCGCCATCGTCATGGGCGGACCAAGCTTCGGATCGATGAAGCTGCGGGTGAGCGTATAGGCGATGTAGCAGCTAGCCAGCAGAAAGCCCGGACCAAACGCCGCCGAATACAGCAGATTGACGGGCACCCCCATGGTCGGGCCCATCACCACCAGCATCACGCTGGGCGGGATCAGAATGCCGAGCGTGCCCCCGGCGGCGATGGCGCCGGATGACAGTCGGGCGTCATAGCCCGCCTTGATCATCATCGGGGCCGCCATGATGCCGAGGACCGTCACGGCGGCGCCCACGATGCCGGTCGCCATGGCAAAGATCGTCGCCGTCAGGATGACCGCGAGATAGAGCGAGCCTCGCACCGGCGCGAGCAGGCTGCGGAGGGCCCCGAAAAGCCGCTCCATGAGCCCAGCCTGCTCGGTCATATAGCCCATGAAGATGAACAGCGGCACGGCCGGAAATATTTCGTCCTTCATCGCGCCCCAGATCTGGAGATAGGCCAGGTTGAACGTCTGCTCCCAGCCCAGTCCGAACCCGCCAAAAATGAGGGCGAGAAACAACAGCGTGAACGAGATCGGGAAACCGATGAAGATGACCGCGACCATGCCGAAGAGCATGATGAGTCCCAGGATCTCGGCATAGCTCATGGTTTGTCAGACCTCGATCTTCTCGTGCTTGGTCAAGAACTCGCCGGTTCGCCAAGCCCAGAGACTTTTCATGAGCTCCGAGATGCCCTGCCAGAACAGCATCATGGCGGTCAGCGGAATGACGCCGCGCAGCGGCCACAGGACCGGCGTCCAGGCACCGGAGCTCGCGCGCTCGTCGATCGAAAGCGAGTAGAAGAAATCGTCGATCGAGATGAAAAACAGCACGACCATGGTCGGCAGGAAGAACAGCAGAAATGCCAAGCTGTCGATCATGCCCTTGGTGCGGTCGGAGAACCCATCCCAGAGCATGTCGGTGCGGACGTGCGCGCCCTTGAGAAGCGCCAGCGCGGACCCCAACATGAACAGGGCCGCGTACGACATCGTCGTCACATCGAGTGCCCAGATCGTCGGATCCTTGAGAACGTAGCGAGCGAAGACCTCGATCACATTCGCGAAGATCAGGGGAATGAGCAGGAGTACGAAGAGGTAGCGCGTCCATTCCGTGAGCCTGTCGATTCCGCGGATGACGGCCAAATAGCCACGGGGTGGTGTTGGCGGGGAGGCGATGCCGGTCATGGCAGGGGCAATTCCCTTGCTGGTCAACCGATCCCCGGAGGCCGTTTGCCTTGGGGTATCTGATGCGAAAAGCGGCTCGCCATCCGGCCCGCTAGGCCAACGCCTGCTTCAGGTTCTCGTCGAGCTTGTCCATGAACTTGGCGGTCGAGAGCCACTTCTGGTTCGGGCCAACCAGCAGCGCCAGATCCTTGGTCATGTGGCCGGCCTCGACGCTGTCGACGCAGACCTTTTCCAGGGTTCGGGCGAAGGTCACCACGTCGGGGGTGTTGTCGAAACGGCCGCGATATTGCAGGGCCTGGGTCCAGGCGAAGATCGAGGCGATCGCATTGGTCGAGGTCTCGCGACCGGCCTGATGCTCGCGGAAATGGCGGGTGACGGTGCCGTGCGCCGCTTCAGCCTCGACCGTATTGCCATCGGGTGTCAGCAGCACCGAGGTCATCATGCCGAGCGAGCCATAGCCCTGCGCCACCGTATCGGACTGCACGTCGCCATCATAGTTCTTGCAGGCCCACAGGAAGCCGCCGCTCCATTTCAGCGCGGCCGCCACCATGTCGTCGATCAGCCGGTGCTCGTAGGTGAGCTTCTTCGCCTTGAAGGATGCCGCGAACTCCTTGTCGAAGACCTGCTGGAAGAGATCCTTGAAGCGCCCGTCATAGGCCTTGAGGATGGTGTTCTTGGTCGAGAGATAGACCGGAAAGTTTCGGCTGAGCCCGTAGTTGAGACAGGCGCGGGCGAAGCCCAGGATCGACTCGTCCAGATTATACATGGTCATGGCGATGCCGCTGCCGGGGAAGTCGAACACCTCGCGGACGATCGGCGCGCTGTTGTCGGCCGGCTGGAAGGTGACCGTGAGCTTGCCCTTGCCGGGCACCAGGAAGTCCGTGGCCCGGTACTGGTCGCCATAGGCGTGGCGGCCGATGACGATCGGCAGGGTCCAACCCGGCACCAGGCGGGGCACGTTCCGGCAGATGATCGGCTCGCGGAACACGGTGCCGCCCAGGATGTTGCGGATCGTGCCGTTGGGCGACTTCCACATGGATTTCAGCTTGAATTCCTCGACCCGCGCCTCGTCGGGCGTGATGGTGGCGCATTTGACGCCGACACCGTATTTCTTGATTGCCTCGGCGGAGTCGACGGTCACTTGATCGTCGGTCCGGTCGCGATGTTCCATGCCGAGGTCGTAATATTTCAGGTCGATATCGAGATAGGGCTCGATCAGCTTGTCCTTGATCATCCGCCAGATGATCCGGGTCATCTCATCACCGTCCAGTTCGACGACCGGCGTCGCCACCTTGATCTTCGCCATCGCTTGACTCCCGAACGAATTCGGCCCGGACCATAGCACCGCTGGCCATGAGTGCAAGGCGGCCGGCCGGCGGGCTCAAACGGGCGCCGGTCCCAATTGCTTGCCAGGCGCGCGCGGAAGGATCGGGCTCACAGGCCCGGGATTGTCCGGCACCGGCATTCCCGGTCCAAACGCGGCGCCGAAAACGGCGCCGCGAGCGAGCTGGTCGGCACGTCGAAAGAATTGGTCGGCAACGCCATCGGAACCGCGATCGCCACCGCGCACGGCACGCTGCGCAATCTCGACTGGTTCGAGGTTGTCAATATCCGCGGCGGCATAGCCAATGGCGAGGTAGCGGATTTCCTGGTCACCATCAAGATAGGCTTCCGCTACGAGAAGTAGGCGAGGGCGCCGGCCTCTAAAACCGGGCGCTGGCGGCTGGCGTGGCGGGCGCGTCCGTGGCGATGGCGTCAAGCACTTGGTCCACATCGTCGACGATGGCGAGCAGGCGGGTCGACTCCGGCGCGGCGAAGCCGTGCCGGACGGCCGCCTCGAGCAGCGCCCGGAGTGGCCGCCAATAGCCCGCCACATCGACCAGGACGATCGGCTTGTCGTGCAGGCCGAGTTGGCGCCAGGTCATGATCTCCATGGTCTCGTCGAGGGTGCCGAGGCCGCCCGGCAGGATGACGAAGGCGTCGGCCCGCTCGAACATGGCGGCCTTGCGGGCGTGCATGCTGTCGACGACCACCATGTCGGTGACGGCGCCATGGCCGACTTCGCGTTGTTTCAGGAATTCCGGGATCACCCCCACCACCCGGCCACCGCCGCCGATGACCGCGTCGGCCAGCACGCCCATCAGGCCGATGCCGCCGCCGCCATAGACCAGGGTGATGCCGTGGGCGGCGAGGATGGCGCCGAAGCGCTGGGCGGCCCGCCCATGGGCCGGATCGCGGCCAACGCGCGAGCCGCAGAAAACGCAGATCGAACGGGGCTTTGGTATGGCCGGCATGCGGGTGGCAACCGATATATTCGAGGGACCGGAACGATAACTTATCCGCGACGGCCGCGCGCTCGTCTCGTGGCCCTCGCCGCCTGGGCACGCTATCATGCCACGGCAATCTCCGGGCGATGCTTGGGTTGGGCGGGCGACGAATTGGGCGAGGCCGTGTGCGACGGATCGTAGTAACGGGAATTGCCGGACTGTTGGTCCTGGGGCTGGCCTTGATGTTCAATCAAGACCTGGGCGAGGAGGCGCGTGAAGCGCCAGCGGCAACAGTAGCCGCTGGGCCCGCGGCGGAACCCGGACCGCCCTCGGAGGCGCCGGTGCCGGCCGCGCCGCCCGCGCATGAGGTGCCGCGTCCCCCGGCTCCGCCCGAAGCGATCAGGCCGACCTTCGATGTGGTTCGTGTCAACCGCGATGGCGATGTCGTCATGGCGGGCCGGGCGGCGCCGGGTGCCGTCGTGACGGTGCTCGATGGCAGTCGGATTGTCGGCGAGGCGACGGCGGATGCGCGCGGGGAATGGGTCTTGCTGCCGTCCCAGCCCCAGCCGCCGGGCGATCGGGAACTCAGCCTGAGCGCACGTCTGGCCGGGGGCGAGGCGAGCGAGTCGGCGACGGTGGTCGTCCTCTCGGTACCCGAACGGGACACCCGGCAGCGTGACGGCGGCGGCGCCCTGGTCGTGGCCATGCCGCGCGACGGCGCCGGGCCGAGCCGCATCCTCCAGCCACGCGAAAGTGCCGGGGCGCTGCCCGACCCCGCCAGTGCCGCGATCGCGGCCGAAGGCGCCAGGCGACTGAGTGTCGACACGATCGACTACGATACCCTGGGCAAGGTGGCGTTGCGCGGGCACGCGACGCCGGGCGCCACGGTGGAGATCGAGGTCGGCGGACGGCGCGTGGGCTCGGCCGCGGCGGACGGCGGCGGCAACTGGGTGCTCTCGCCCTCGGACGAGCTGGCGGCGGGCCCGCACAATCTGACTATACTCGAGCTATTGTCGGATGGCCGCGTGGGGGTGCGCATGGCCTTGCCATTTTACCGCGCCGAGGGCAAGGACTTGCCGGCCGATGCCGTGGTCGTGGTGCAGCCCGGTGCCAGCCTGTGGCGGATCGCCCGGCGTAGCTACGGCTCCGGGGTTCGGTTCACGGAGATTTATGAAGCCAATCGGTCGCAAATCCGCGATCCGGACATGATCTTTCCGGGTCAGGTCTTCACCCTGCCGAACCGCGTCAATTGAGCCCTGCGACGAGGCTCGGGCGGCTTTCCGGGCGCCGGGGGGGCAAGTACTCGGCGAGGGCCGCGATCTCGGGCGCGAGTTCGGCCATGAAGGCCGCCGCCGTCGCGACGAGACCGACGGGGTTGAGGGGAACCGGCGCTTCTATCCGGCGGCGCGCGGAAATGGAGCGGCCGTCGCTCGTGAGCACGCCATGCCGGCGGCGAATATGGCTCAGCATGGCGCGGCGCGTGCTGGAAGTGGGAGGGTTCGCCGCGCTGAAGGGGACGTGGCCCTGCAGGGCGTCGAATTGGATCCAGGTCGTGCCGTCCACCGCCACCGTCTCGGCCTCGACGGCAATGCCACAACACGCGAACCGAAAGGTGAACGGCCGCTCGCCGGCCGTCGGCAGAAGGCAGAACCCGGTCTTCAACAGCCGGCCATTGCCGTCACGCTCGCTTAGCTCGCGGCCGAGAAAGCCGGCCACGGCGCGGAGATCGTTCAACATCGCCCATCCCCGTTACAAAGCTTCTCTATACTCATAGGGGAGCGGCGCTTAACAACCGATAAATTGGCCCCAACGACAGAGTGGCAGCTTGGTCCCCGATAGCGTCGAGGAACTGTTTCATCGCTACGGGCCGGCCTATCGCTGGCTGGTGACCGTTACCGCGCTCATCGGCAGTTTCGCCATGGTCCTCTCGGCGACCATCGTGAACGTGGCCGTCCCCTCGGTCATGGGTGCCTTCGGCATCGGCCAAGACGAAGCCCAGTGGATGGCGACCGCTTTCCTCGCCACCATGACCGCGAGCCAGCTCTTGAATGCCTGGGTGGTCCAGGCGTTCGGCCAGCGCATGGGCTTCTGCCTCCTGAGCGCGATCTTCCTGATCGGCACCCTGCTTTCGGGCTGGGCGCCCAATCTCGACGTGCTGATCGCCGGCCGCCTGTTGCAGGGCCTGGCGGCGGGCATCGTCCAACCTATGACCATGGTGACGATCTTCCAGGTCTTCCCGCCCGATCGGCGCGGCATGGCCATGGGCATCTACGGCACCGGCGTCACCCTCGCACCGGGACTGGGTCCGGCGGTGGGTGGCATCGCCATCGACAGCGTGAGCTGGCAGTTCGTCTTCTTTCTGCCGCTGCCCTTCACGGTGCTCGCCCTGTTCCTGGGCGCTATTTTCATGCCGGGCAAGGGCAGCCCGGTCCGCTTGCCGCCGCTCGATTGGCCCGGCCTCACGGCGCTGGCCGTAGCACTCTTTTGCTTGCTTACCGCGATCGCCAACGGCACCCGTGACGGCTGGCTCTCCGACCGTATCCTGCTGCTGGTGCTCATGGGGTTGGTGGCGGCGGGCGGCTTCGTCTTCATTCAGCTCCGCTCGCGCCATCCGCTCCTGGATGTGGGGCTCTTCCGCAACCCGCAATTCGCCTCGGCGGTGACCGTCGCCTTTGTCTTCGGGCTCGGCAATTTCGCCTCGAGCTATGTCATTCCGGTCTTCGTCCAGACGGTCCAGGGCTATACGGCGACCCGAGCCGGCATGGTCTTGCTGCCGGCCGGCCTCGCCTTGACCTTGGCGATGCCGCTGATGGGACGGCTGGCCGACTTTTTGCCGTACCACAATTGCATCATCGCCGGGCTGGTGCTGTTCTCCATCGGCGCCGGCATGATGGTCGATGCCGACGTCAACACGCCCTTCTGGATGTTCGCTTTTTTCACCCTGGTCGGCCGCATCGGCATGGCGTTCATCCTGCCCTCGCTCAATGCCGCCGCCCTCAAGGCGCTGCCGGCCGACCAGCTCAACCAGGGTTCGGGCAGCATGAACTTCGTCCGCCAATTGGGTGGCGCCTTTGGCGTGAATGTCACGGTGGTCATCCTGGAATACCGAACCTATTTCCATAGCGACGTGCTGGCCCAGACCCAGACGGCGAGTAACGCGACCAGCCTGGCCTGGCTCGACAAGGTCTATTCCATGTTGGGCGAAGCCGGCATTCCGGACGCGACCCAATCCGGTGTGGCGCTCGACTATATGGGCAAGGTGTTGCACGCCCAGGCGAACACCATGGGCTTCCAAGATTCCTTCCTGATGCTGACCATCGTCTTCGCGCTCGCGATCCTGCCGGCCCTCGTGCTCGCCCGGAGTTCCCAGCCGCGCCCGATCCGGAGCGCGGCGCCGGCGGAATAGGCAAAGCCGCCATTGCGCGCCGGCGGCATTGGCCGCAAAGTTTCCCGCTTCGCACCATGCCCCGAGCCAGGAGTCACCGCCCATGCGCGTCGTCATCGCCATGATGAAACATGAGACCAACACCTTCTCGCCGGTGCCGACACCCCTCGCGCGCTTCGCCAAGGGTGGCGACAAACCCTATTACGGGCGGGATGCCATCGCCGCCTACAAGGGCACCGGCACGGCCTTGGGCGCCTATATCGAACTGGCGGAGAGCCAGGGTGCCGAGATCGTTTTGCCCATCGCCGCCAGTGCCTCGCCCAGCGGGCCGGTGGAAGACGCGGCCTACCGCCATATGAGCGACACCATTTGCGCCGCCATCGAGGCGGGCTGCGACGCGGTGCTGCTCGATCTGCATGGCGCCATGGTGACCGAGAGCCTGGAGGATGGCGAAGGGGCGCTGCTGGCGCGCATCCGCCGGGCGCGACCCAATCTGCCGATCGCGGTTGCCCTCGACATGCACACCAACATGTACGGCGCCATCATCGACAATGCCTCGGTGGTCGCCGGCTACCAGACCTATCCCCATATCGACAATTACGAGACCGGCATGCGCGCCGCGAAACCGCTGTTTCGCATGCTGAAGGGCGAGGTCCGGCCGGTCATGGCCTGGGGCAACCGGCCGATGCTGCCCCATGTCATGCGCCAGGGGACGGACGACTTCCCCAACAAGGAATTGCAGGACCGCACCCGGGCCATGGAGGCCGAGGGTGCACTTGCCGCCAGCCTGTTCGTTGGCTTTCCCCATGCCGACATCAAGAATGCCGGCCTCAACGCCGTGGTGGTGACCGACAATGACATGAAGTTGGCCGAGCGGTTCCGCGACGAGCTCTTGGACAGCGCCTGGTCCAACCGCGAGGCCTTCGTCTACCGGATCGAGCCGCTCGCCCAGTCCATGGCGCGGGCTAGGCAAGCGGGCGAAGGACCCACCGTCCTCCTCGACCATTACGACAATTGCGCCTCGGGCGGCACCATGGACACCATGACCGTGCTGGGTGCCATCCTCGACGCCGGCCTTGAGAATGTGGCGGTCTTCGCGATCTTCGATCCGGCGGCGGTCCAAGCAATGATCCGGGCGGGGGTCGGTGCCCAGGTCACCGTCTCGCTCGGCGGCAAGCTCGACATGCCGTCCATCGGCAAGCGGGGCGAGCCCAGAACCGTGACCGGCACGGTCAAGACCATCGCCATGGGCCAGTATCGCAATCGCGGCCCCGCGTCAACGGGCGTGCTGATGGATATGGGGCCGACCGTGGTGCTGGATACGGGCAAGGTCGAGATCGTCGTCATCTCGCGCCATGTCGAGCCCAACGACCTCAATTGTTTCTTGAGCCTCGGCATCGACCCCCTGGCCAAGCGCTATTTGATGCTGAAAAGCCGCATCCACTACCGCGCCGGCTTCAAGCCCATTGCCACGTCGATCATCGAATGTGCCGGCACCGGGGTGTGCACGTCGGACTATGGCCAGCTCACCTTCAAAAATGTGCGCCGGCCGATCTTCCCCCTCGACCGCATCAACGAGCCGGGGTAGGGGCATGGGGGCGGAGCCCCCATCGTCGCCGGAGTCGCGGCACCGGGGACGGCGGCGATGACCACACCACCGTCATCGTGTCATTGCGACCGCGAGGCGAAGCCGAAGCGGGAAGCAATCAAGACCTGAGTCCGCACTGGATTGCTTCGTCGCTGCGCTCCTCGCAACGACGGATGGCGTCATTGCGATCTTGGGGCGATCGCGTTATCCCCGCTTCAAGTTCCGCAGAAGGTCTGGTAGACGCGCTCGGTGGGCTCCGGCGGGTCGGCGTAGGCGGCGAACGCCGGCCGGTCCTCGTATGGCTTGGCGACGACCGTCAGCAATTCCTCGAAGGGGCCATAATCGCCCGCGTCGACCGCGGCCGACAGTGCCGCTTCGACGCGGTGGTTGCGCGCAATAAAAGCCGGGTTGACCCGGTGCATGGCGGCCCGCCGGGCTGGCCCGTCCAGGGGCTCGGCCGCCAGGCGCGCGCGCCAGCCTGCCGCCCAGGCGTCATAGGCCACCGGGTTCTGGAACAGCGCCCGGACCCGGGTGTCGGCATTGCGGTCGTAGGCGGCGTCGCCGAGACGCCGGAAGGTCAGGGTGAAATCCGCCTGGTTCTCGGCCATGGCGGTCAGGAGATCCTGGGCCAGCGCCATATCGCCCGCGTCTTCGGTGAAGAGGCCGAGCTTCCGGCGCAGGCCGGCGAGCAGCGCCTCGGAAAAGAGCGGCGAGAAGCCGTTCAACGCCGCGTTTGCAAGCTCGATCGCTGTGTCGGTGTCGTCGGCCAAGAGCGGCAACAGGGCCTCGGCGAAGCGCGCCAAATTCCAGTGGGCGATGCGCGGCTGGTTGCCATAGGCATAGCGGCCTTGGCTGTCGATGGAGCTGAAGACGGTCTCCGGACCATAGGCATCCATGAAGGCGCAGGGACCATAGTCGATGGTCTCGCCCGCGATCGAGCAATTGTCGGTGTTCATGACGCCGTGGATGAAGCCGACCAACAGCCAATTCGCGACCAGCGCCGCCTGGCGCCGGATCACCTGTTCGAACAGCGCCAGGTAGGGCCGGTCGGCGGTGGCGGCATTTGGGTAATGGCGGTGGATGACATGGTCGGCCAGCAGCCGGAGCGCCTCATGATCGCCCTTGGCCGCGAAGAACTGGAAGGTGCCGACCCGGACATGGCTCGATGCCACGCGGGTCAAGACCGCGCCGGGGAGCGCCGTCGCGCGCCGGACCGGTTCGCCCGTCGTCACGGCGGCGAGCGAGCGCGTCGTTGCAATGCCGAGCGCCGCCATGGCCTCGCTCACGATATATTCGCGCAGCACCGGCCCGAGCGCCGCCCGCCCGTCGCCATTGCGCGAGAAGGGTGTCGGACCCGACCCCTTGAGCTGGACGTCGCGGCGCACACCCCCACGATCGACGATCTCGCCCAAGAGGATGGCGCGGCCGTCGCCGAGCTGGGGCACGAAATGGCCGAATTGATGGCCGGCATAGGCGAGTGCCATCGGCGCGGCGCCCATGGGAACATGATTGCCGGCGAGGGTCGCGACGCCCGCCGGCGACGCCAGAAATTCGGGATCGAGGCCGAGCTCCAGGGCGAGCGGGCGGTTGATCTTGACCAGGCCCGGCGCCTTGACCGGCCTGGGCGCGAGCGGCCGATAGAAGCGCTCGGGCAGCCGGGCGTAACTGTTGTCGAAGGCAAAGCGGGCAGGGCTCGCGTCGCCCCGCCGGCCCGCGTCGGGAATAGGCAGGCTCTCGTCCGGCATTGTCATCTCGTCGCGTCTGTCGGGGCGGCCAGTCTAGCAGATGACGGCCGGTTCGCGGGTCATGGCGTGGAACCGGGCGACCAGCAGGGTTGCCACAACCGCCAGGCCGAAGGCGATGCCGAGCCAGACGCCTTCACCCTGGAGGCCGAAGGGAAACGCGAGGAGGGCACTCACCGGCAAGCCGACCAGCCAATAGCCGAAGCCCGCGATCAGCATCGGCATGCGCGTGTCCTTGAGACCGCGCAAGGCCCCCAGCGCAACGCCCTGGGCGGCGTCGAGCAACTGGAACAAGGCGGCAATCGCCAGATAGGCCTGGGCGAGATCGGTGACCCGGAGCGTGTCCGGCGCCGCCGCGTCGAGGAATGGGGCGACCAGCAGGCGCGGCACGGTCCAGAACAGGGCCGCCGCCACGCCCATGAACAGGAGGCCGAAGGCGATGGCCGTCCAGCCGGCCCGCCTGATACCGGCGGTGTCCCGGCGGCCGGCCGCGAGCCCGATGCGCACGGTCGCCGCCTGGGCAACGCCGAGCGGCACCATGAAGGTAATCGACGCCCATTGGATGGCGATCTGATGCGCGGCGAGTTCGTGGGTCCCGATCAATCCCATCAGCATCGCCGCGCCCGAGAACAGGCTGACCTCGACCATCAAGGTAAGGCCGATGGGCCAGCCGATGGCGATGAGCTCCCGGAGTCCCCGCCCATCCACCCGCGCCAGCCCCCGGAGCATGCGACGGGCATCGAGGCCGGGCACGGCTAGGACGTAAATCAGGAGGCCGAGGAAACTCAGCAGATTGACCAGGCTGGTGCTGATCCCGGCACCCACGACACCGAGCGCCGGGAACCCCAAATGCCCGAACATCAGCACATAAACCAGCGCGGCGTTGAGCAAGATGCCGGCGAGCGAGATCGCCAGCAGGATGCGCGTGTGGCCGTGAACGCTGACGAAGCAGCGCAGCACCACATAGCCGAGGACCGGGCAATAACCCCACATCAAGGCGCGCCCATAGTCGCCCGCGAGCGCCGCGTTGCCGGGGTCTTGGCCGAGGCGAAGCAGCAGGCGCTCGGTCTCCCAGAGCAGAAGAGAGACCGGCAGGCTGACCCAGAGCGACAGCCAGAGGCCGTGGCGCACGGCCTGTTGGGCGTCGCGGGCGGCACCCCGGCCCATGGCCTGCGCCGCGACGGGCGCCACGGCCGTGGCCAAGCCAATGCCGAACAGCAGCAGGGTGATGTAGACGTTGAAAGCCAGCGCGCCGGCCGCCAGCGCCTCGGGCCCAAGCCAGCCCATCATCACCATGTCGGTCGTCAGATGGGCGATATGCGCCAACTGGGCGCCGGCGAGCGGCAGGGCCAGCGACACGGTCGCCTGCGCCTCGCCGCGCCACGAGGACGCCGCCGCAATGTTCAATGTTTGAGCCATGGGCCGGGCAAGATGGCGAAGAAGCGCCGCCCGGTCGAGCGCCTTGTCGCCTGGCGCGGCGACAGCCTCCGCGCGGGCCGTCAGAGATCGAGCTTCATGCCTTCATGGGTCTGGCGGAAGCCAAGCTCGAGATAGAAGCGCTGGGCGTCGGTGCGCGACTTGTCGGTGGTGAGTTGCAGCATGCGGCTGCCATGGCGGCGCGCTTCCGCGATAGCCCATTCGAATAGGCGCTTGCCGGCACCCTGGCCACGCAGCCCGGCGGCGATCCGCACCCCTTCGATCTGGGCGCGCTCGGCGCCCTGGTGGCTCAAACCCGGAATGAAGGTGAGCTGCAAGCAGCCGACCACCGTGCCCTGGTCGTCGAGCACCACCAGCCGGTTGTTCGGGTCGCGCTCGATCGCCTCGAAGGCGCGCCAATAGGCCTCGGGTAAGGGCTCCGCCAGCCGTTCGCGCTGCCGGCCCAACACATCGTCGGCCAAGAGGCGCACGATGCCGACCACGTCCGCGCGCCGGGCATCGCGGATCAGCACCAGATTATGGGGCCTTGGGCTTGAGGTGCTGGACCTTGGGGAGGACCTCGGTCGCCATGAGTTCGAGCGACCGGCGCCACGCGGCCGGGTTTTCCGAATAGTCAAAGCCGAACAGCAACAGGCAGCCGAAGCCGCCCACTTCGTCATAGATCTGCTCGATCTTACGAATGGCCGTCGCGGGCGAGCCCACGATCCAATTGTGCCGCGCGCAATATTCCGGCGTGACGTCGCTGTCGGCCACGTCGGGCTTGTGCTTCAGGTACTCGAAAAAGCCGAACTGGCTGAGGAGCGGCAAGAAATATTCCCGCATCATGCGGCCCATATGGGAGCTGACCGAGAGCTTGATGGCTTCCTCGTCGCTGTCGGCCACGAACACCTCGCGCACCATGCGCCATTCGCCGCGATCGGGTTTGCGGCCCGATTTGGCGGCGCCGATCTCGACCGCTTCCCAATGGCTCGCCACATAGCCGGGGTTGAGATTGAGGCTCATGGGGATGTAGCCCTTCTCGCCGGCGAGCTTCAGAGTGTCCGAGCCCTTGCTGAGGCCGGCCACGCCAATGGGCGGATGCGGGGTTTGCAGCGGCTTGATGTGCGGGCGGAGGAAGCCGAACATTTCGGCGGGCGCCGTTACATGCCAGAACTTGCCCTTATGGTCGAAGGGCTCCGTGGCGGCCCAGAGCTTCAGGATGATCTCAAGGGACTCCCGGGTCATGTCGCGATTGACGCCCGACATGCCGTCCACATTGAACATCGCCCAGTCGCTGGGGAGCCCGCTCGCGGCCACACCGAAATTCAGCCGGCCGCCGGACATGTGATCCAGCATGGCGACCCGATTGGCCAACTCCGCCGGATGATGATAGGGCAAGAGAAAGCCGCCGGGCCCGAGGCGAATGTTCTTGGTCTGGAGGAGCGCTTGGGCCACCAGCAGGTCGGGTGCGGGATGGGGCTCCCAGGGGGCGGTGTGATGCTCGCCGATCCAGCACTCGGCGAAGCCCAGCTCGTCGAGCCAGCGGATGACTTGGAGGTCCCAGTCATGGCCTGCCTTCAACGGCCGTTCGGGCGGGTGCGACGGCATGGTGAAATAACCGAACTTCATGGCGCGGTCCTTCCGGTCCGATTGCATCTTCTTGAGCGTGGCAGCATACGCCGCTTTCGTCACGCGCGGTGGGCGCCGGGGGAGTTGTTCGTCAAGCTTGGACCCGAGTCCTTGCCGACGGCTGTTGCCGCGCCATGTTTATGGCTATTCTGTCACGGGATGTCCTGGGGATTGCCATGCGCTGGTGTGCCGCATTCCTGCTGACCGTCGCGCTGCTGGCCGCACCCTGGAGCGATGCGCTGGCCGAGCGGCGGGTGGCGCTCGTCATCGGCAACGCGGCTTACAAGGAGGCGCCGCTCGCCAATCCGGTTAACGATGCGCGCGCCATCGCGGCGAAGCTAGTCAAGCTAGGCTATCAAGTGGACAAACACGAGAATCTGGGTCAGCGCGAGATGACCCGCGCGGTCACCAAATTTGGGGATGCGGTCAGGCGGAGCGGCGGCCACGCCCTCTTCTATTATGCCGGCCATGGCGTGCAGGTCGAGGGGCGGAACTTCCTGATACCGGTGGACGCGGAAATCGCCACCGAGAACGCGGTGATCTCGGAGGCCGTCGACGTCGATATCGTGACCCGCCAGCTCGACAAGTCAGGCAAGGGAGTCAGTATCGTCATCCTGGATGCCTGCCGGGACAATCCCTACGAGCGCCGGTCTCGGGGCGGCGGTAGCCGCGGCCTGGCGCTGATCGACGCGCCGAGCGGCACGCTGATCGCCTATGCGACGGCGCCGGGCCGGGTGGCGGCGGATGGCAGCGAGGCGAATGGCGTCTACACCAGCGAACTTTTGAAGGTGATGGACGAGCCCGGTCTCAGGGTCGAGGACGTGTTCAAGCGGGTACGGGCAGGGGTCGAGGAGCGGACGGGCGCCGCCCAGACGCCGTGGGAAACATCGTCGATCAAGGGGGATTTCTACTTCGTGCCCAAGGGCTCGACGGTGACCGTGACACCGTCGGGCGCGGGTGACGACGCGGCGGAGATCGCCTTCTGGAATAGCGTCGCGAACAGCGCCGATCCGGCCGACTTCGAGGACTATCTGAAACGCTATCCGAATGGCCGCTTTACCTCGCTTGCCGAGCGGCGGCTCCAGGCGGCACAAGGGCGCATGCGGACGGTGATCGTGCCGCCGCCGGCCCCGCGGCCGCGGGCGCCACCCAAGGCCGATCCCGGCCCCGCCGTGGAGGTGATGGACGGCGAGATGATGGTGCTGCGCCGGGCGAGCCTGCGCGAGGCGCCGTCGGTGGACTCGAAGCAAGTCGCCGCTCTGGACCCTGGCGCGCGCGTCGCGGTCACGGGCAAGGTCAAGGACGCGAACTGGTATCGGGTAAAGACCGCCAAGGCGCAGGGCTTCGTATTCGGCGATCTGGTCCAGGACGGGGCCAAGGCGGAAGAGGCCGAGTGGCGGATGGCCAAGGAAGCGACCGCATCCACGGTCTTGGTAAGCTTCCTCCAGCGCTTCCCGGATGGAGCTTACAAGGCGGAGGCGACCGCCAAGCGCGACACACTCAGCAAAGAGGAAGCGGAGAAGCAGCGCCTTGCCACGGCCGAGGAAACAAGACGCGAAGCGCTCCGCAAGGAGGAACAGCCAAAGGTCCAGCAAGCGGCGGTGCTGCCCATTGCGCCACCCCCGTCGACCCGGGTGGCGCCGGTGCATGAATGCGACCATTTGGCTGGTCACCCCCAGGATGAATGGCGCGTCGTGCCGGGGATAGCTTTCGAAGTAATAAAATCTTCAGAGGCTATTCGCGCATGTACCGCGGCAATACAGACTTATCCCGATGAGCGGCGCTTTCCTCTTCAGCTCGCGCGCGCGTACGTCGCAGCCAAGAGCTATACGGATGCGGAGCGCTGGTATCGTAAAGCCATCGCACTCGGCAACGGCTATGCCATGCACGCCGTTGGCTTTTTGTACAGTCGTGGCTATGGCGTCAAACAGGATCACGGCGAGGCCGTGAAATGGCACCACGAAGCGGCGCAAAAGGGAGTGGCTGCCGCGATGGCAGAACTTGGATTTCATTATCGAGACGGCAAGGGGGCGCAAAAAAACCACCAGACTGCGGTCCAATGGTTTCAAAATGCGGCGGATTTGGGTAACAGCGCAGGTGAGTTTGGCCTGGGCGGGATGTATGCGAACGGCCTGGGCGTGGAGAAGAACCTGGGTAAGGCTCGTGGGTGGTACGAGAAAGCGGCGGCTCGGAAACATTCTATGGCGCTGAATAATCTCGGTTCCCTTTACGAGAATGGGACGGGTGTTTCCGGCATTTCCTTTAATATGGAAAGGGCCATTCGTTACTACCGTGAAGCGAAAGAAGTGGGGAACGATACGGCCAGTCAGAACCTCGTACGCCTCTGTCGCGACAAGATGATAGTCGAGGCGTGTCGACAATAGGGCGACCTGAGATCGTAAGCGGCCCCCCGGCGCTTTCGGTCAGGCCGGGCCGAGGCCGATGGCCTTGGCGGCGGCGAGTGCCTCGATATCCGGGTCACGATAGCCGAGGCCGCGGAGTACGTCGCGGGTGTGCTCGCCGAGATGCGGGCTATGGCGCATGGGGCCATCGGGAGTGATCGGCGTGGTGCCCGGGATGTTCGGCATGGGAATGGCGCCGACACCCGAATGCTCCAGCCAGGCAATGGCGCCCACCGCCTTGACATGGGCGTCCGCCATCAGGTCGCCATATGTCGCCACGGGCGCGTGCAAGATGTCGCCGTCCGCGCAGGCCCGGGTGAGTTCCGCCACCGTATGGCTCTCGATCAAGGGCTTGAGGATCGCCATCAGCGCTGTCGCGTTGGTAAAGCGCGCCGCGACCGTGGCAAAGCGCGGGTCGCTCGCGAGATCGGCCCGGCCGAGCCAGGCCGAGAGCGCTTGGTAATGGCCCTGACGGCGCGCGTTGATGTTGATGTAGCCGTCCCTCGCCTTGAAGGTGCCGACCGGCACGCCAAGCACTTGGGGGGCCTCGCCCTCAAGCTGGTACTCGACGATCTTCGCCGCCTGGAACGCGGCCGCCGCCTGCATCAGGCTGATGTCGAGGTAGCAGCCCGTGCCCTTGAGGGCCTTGCGATAAAGTGCCGGCGCCAGCGCCTGGAAGGCATACAGCCCGGTCATGACGTCGATGGCGATGATGGCGATGCGCTGGGGCGTGCCTTCATGGTCGCGGTTGATCGACATCCAGCCCGAGAAGGCCTGGATCACCGAGTCCGTCACCGGCCGGTCGCGGTAAGGCCCGGTTTGGCCATAGCCCGTGACCGAAAGATAGACGGTGCCGGGATTGTCGCGCCTGACCGCCTCGTAGCCGAGGCCGAGCCGATCCATGACGCCCGGCCGGTAGCTCTCCAGCACGGCATCGGCCTCGCGGGCCAGGCGCTGGGCGATGGCGAGCGCTTCGGGATGCTTGAGGTCGAGGGCGATGCTGCGCTTGCCGCGATTGAAAGCGAGCGAGTGGGCGCAATGGTCGCCGAAGGTTTTGCCGAGCGCCCGGCCCCAGTCGCCGCCGAGCGGCTCCACCTTGACCACGTCGGCGCCATGCTGGGCGAGGAGGAGCGCGCAATGGGGTCCGGCGACGCCTTGGGTCGCGTCGAACACCTTGAGGCCGGCATAGGGGAGGTCGTCCGCCATTCGCGTGTCTTTCTCCGATCGCTCGCCCGTGACCCTGCCATGGCCGATCCGTCCCGCGCAACGGGCTCCGGGTCGCGCTATCATGGCCCATGAGCGACACCCGTATCGCGACCGATCTCTGGGTCATGGCCCATGTCCGCCGCTCGAACAGCGAGGGCATTCCCGCGACCGTCGCCCGGCGCGGCGACCGCAGCGGCGGCACCGTGCTGCTCAAACTCAATCAGCTCGAAGCCGGCTGCCGGGTCCTCGTTCAGGCGCGGGGGCCGGATGGGAAATTGGGCTGGCTCGCAGCGCTTGGCGGCGGGCTGGTGGCGGAGGGGGAGGCGGACGAATACATCGCCCGGGCCGTCGGCCGCGACCCCGATCTCTGGGTGATCGAGGTGGAGGACCGCCACGGCCGCAACCCCTTCGCGGGCCTTGATCTCTGAGCCTGGCGGCGGCGCGTTGCCGGGCGCCAACCGGCTTGCCATACTCTCGCACGATGCCCGGGGGAGACAGGTAGACCATGAACATCGCCCAGTTGATGCGCCGCGCCGCCCAAACCCGCCCGGATGGCGTGGCCTTGGCGACGGGCGATGTCGCCCACGCGACCTATGGCGAGTTGGCGGGGCGCGTCCAGGCGCTGGCCGGCTGGCTCCGAGGCCCCGGCGGCCTTATGCCGGGTGACCGGGTGGCGCTCGCCATGACCAACTCGGCCGAATTCATCGAGGCGCAATATGCCATCTGGCATGCCGGTCTGACGGCGGTGCCGATCAATTCCAAGCTGCACGCCAGTGAGTTCGCCTGGATCATCGACAATGCCGGCGCCAAGCTGGTCTTCACCACCGAAGATTTGGCCGAGACGCTGGCCGAATCCCAGCGTGCGAGCGCCGGACGCCCGCGGGTGATCGTGGCCGCTTCGGGCGAGTATCAGACCATGCTGCGCCATGCCGCCATCGGCCTCGTCGATCGCGCGCCCGAGGACAACGCCTGGCTGTTCTACACCAGCGGCACCACGGGCCGCCCCAAGGGCGCGATGCTGAGCCATCGCGTGCTCATGACCATGGCGCTGACCTATATGGCCGACGTGGACCCCATCGGCCCCGACGACTGCGTCCTGCATGTCGCACCCATGTCCCATGGCTCGGGCTGCTACAACATCCCGCATGTGATGGCGGCCGCCAAGCAGGTGATCCCGGCCAGCGGCCGCTTCGATGCCGGCGAGACCTATGAACTGATCCGGGCGCACAAGGGCATCGCCTTCTTCGCCGCCCCCACCATCGTCAAGCGCCTGGTGGATCATCCGGGGGCGGCCCGCGCCGATACCGGCAACCTCAAGACCATCGTCTATGGCGGAGGGCCCATGTATGTGGCGGACTCCAAGCAGGCCTTGTCGCTGTTCGGCAACAAGCTGGTGCAGATCTTCGCCCAGGGCGAGGCTCCCATGACCATCACCGTCTTGAGCCGCGCCATGCATGGCGACCACGGCCATCCGCGCTACGAGGAGCGGCTGGCGTCGGTCGGCGTGGCCCAGGGCTCCATGCAGGTTCGCATCGGGGGCGAGGATGACGAGACCCTGCCGCCCGGCGAGATCGGCGAAGTGCTGGCCCGGGGCGACGCGGTGATGACCGGCTATTGGGACAATCCAACCGCATCGGCCGAGACCTTGCGCGGCGGCTGGCTGCACACGGGCGACATGGGTGCCATGGACGCGGACGGCTTCCTCACCCTCAAGGACCGCTCGAAGGATATGATCATCAGCGGCGGCACCAACATCTATCCGCGCGAGATCGAAGAAGCGCTGCTGCACCATCCGGGCGTGAGCGAGGTCTCGGTCGTGGGCGAGCGGGACCCGGAGTGGGGCGAAAACGTCGTGGCGTTCGTGGTCCCGGCGGCGGGCGAGAGTGTGACCGCCGACCAACTGGACCGCTATTGCATCCAGCATATCGCCCGCTTCAAGCGGCCGAAGTCCTATCGGTTCGTCAGTGACCTGCCGAAGAATAATTACGGCAAGGTCTTGAAGACGGAACTCAGGTCCCGGCTTGCCGCGGACGCGGGTAAGACAGGCGGATAAGGCCAGCGGATTAGGCCAGCGGATTAGGCCAGCGGATTAGGCCAGCGGATTAGGCCAGCGGATTAGGGAGGAGCCAAGACGTGACTCGGAGGGGAAGGATGGCCGGGGCGATCGCCATCGGGTTTTGGGCCATCGGGTTTTGGGCCATCGGGTTTTGGATGGGGGGCGCGGTGGCGGGCGAGCGGATCGACTGTCCGGCTTCCATCCATCTCGACGGCTTCGGGGGCGAGTGCCGGCTCGGCGGCCCGGAGGCGATCCAGGGCTGGCAATTGCGCGAGGCGCCGAGCGACCCGCTGCTCGGCCGCCGGCAATGTCCGTCCGATAGCCCCAGCCTCGTCGACGGCCTGGTGCAGGCGAGCGACGGGTTCCGGGGCGGTGAGCTGGCCTGCGAATATGAGGGCGCGCGCGGCTTCTTCATGGTGGCGCGGCCGACGCCCATCGGCCAGACCTGCCGCGCGGAGGCCGACCTGCTCGCCCGCCCGAAACGCGTCGCCTTCCAGTGCGATTGAGCGGCACCGATCGGTCAACCAATGGGCTGGGGCGTGCACTGACTTCGGGTTAACCACCCACCAGCATGATCAACACCCCGCCAGGAGGGCGAGTCGGCGAAGTCATCCCCGATCTGATCGCCGCGAGCCAGGCGCTCGGCGTCGCCGCGAAGCTATAGACAGGCGGCCCTCGTTGGCGAGGTTGGGCGCCGCGTCAAGTCAGCGGCATGGCGACATGGGTGCGGAAGGCGGGGCGTGCCTGGAGGCGGGCGTACCACGCAGCGAGGTTGGCGAGCTCCGGCCGCTTGATCGGCAGGGCGTAATAGCGCCAGCAGAAGCAGCCGACCGGGATGTCGCCCATGGTGAACTGTTGGCCGCCGACATAGGGCTGGCGCGCCAGATGGGCGTCGAGGATGCGCCAAGTCGCGGCCGAGCGCTCGGCGGCGGCCTCGATCGCCGCCATGTTGCGCTGCTCGGCGGGGGTGCGGATCAGGCCCCAGAAGACCGGCGTCAGGTCCGGCTGGACATGGGCGGTCGCCCAATCCATCCAGCGGTCGGCAAGGCTCCGCTCCCCCGGATCGGCCGGCCACAGCTGGCCCGCGCTGTATTTGGCCGCGAGATAGCGCACCGTCGCATTGGATTCCCAGAGCACCAGGCCGTCGTCCTCGACCGTCGGCACCCGCGAGTTCGGGTTCTTGGCCTTGTATTCGGGCGTTTCCACGACGCCGAAAGCCAAGCCCGCGTCCATGCGTTCATGGGCGATGCCAATTTCGCCCACGGCCCACATGACCTTCTGTACGTTGACCGAATTGGTCCGGCCCCAGATGCGCAGCATGGCTGTTCCCCTTCGTTCGAAAACTGTTTCGGCGCGCAGTCTACCGCGAAGTCATGATTTGATCTTGCGCAACGAACGGGTGACGGGTCCGCCATAGGGTTGCCGCCATGAATGACGACACGCCGATTACGGAACGGATGGGTCTGGCTATCCCGGCGCCCACCCGGATGGCCCCGCCGCACCTGATCGAGGATGCGAGCCGGACCATGCTCGCCAAGCGGCCGGTGGGCAGCGAGGCGTTCGAGGTCGGCCGCGATGTGGCGCTCACGCCTGGCAAGGTGATCTACCGCAACCGCCTGATGGAGCTGATCCAGTACACGCCCGCGACGCCCGAGACGCGGCCTCAGCCGATCCTGATCGTGCCGGCCTGGATCATGAAATATTACATTCTCGATCTCTCGCCCGGCAATTCGCTGGTCAAATATCTGGTCGAGCGCGGTTACACGGTGTTCATGATTTCCTGGAAGAACCCGACGGCGAGCGACCGGGACACCGGCCTCGACGACTATCTGAAACTGGGTGTCCTCACGGCGCTCGATGCCATCGCCCGGGTGATGCCGGATCGCCGCGTCCATCTCCTTGGCTATTGTCTGGGTGGCACGCTTGCCGCCATCGCGGCGGCGACCCTGGCCCACCAGGGCGACGGCCCGCTGCAAAGCCTGACCCTCCTCGCCGGCCAGGCGGATTTTACCGAGGCCGGCGAGCTGATGCTGTTCATCGACGATCACCAGGTTTCCTATCTCGAGAATATGATGTGGGACACGGGCTATCTGGATACGGCCGAAATGGCGGGCGCCTTCCAGATTCTGCGTTCGAACGACCTGATCTGGTCGCGCATGGCGCAGGAATATCTCCAGGGCGAGCGCCGGCCCATGAACGACCTCATGGCCTGGAACGCCGCCGCGACACGTCTGCCGTTCCGCATGCACTCGGAATATCTGCGCGGCCTCTTCCTCGACAATGACCTGGCCGCCGGACGCTATCTCGTCGATGGCCGTCCCATCGCCTTGACCGACATTGCCCAGCCGATCTTTGCGGTGGGGACGACTGAAGATCATGTGGCGCCTTGGCGCTCGGTCTACAAGATCCACCTGCTCACCGACGTGGACGTGACCTTCGTGCTGACCAGCGGCGGACACAATGCCGGCATTATCATCGAACCCGGCCACCCACGCCGCCAATACCGCATGGCGACCAAGCGGGCCGACGAGAAGTATCAAGACCCCGATGGCTGGACGGCGATGCACGCGCCGGTGCCGGGGTCCTGGTGGCAGGCCCTTGCCGGCTGGCTCGACCAACACTCGGGCGCGTTCCAAGCGCCGCCCGCCGCGGGTGCCCCCGCAGAAGGCTATGCGCCGCTCATGGACGCCCCCGGGCGTCTATGTGCGTGAGCCGTGACGTTGGGCGGTAGGCGCCACGCTCAGCTTGTTGCTCGACGCCCTTCGCGTTATGGATGTTCCCATGTTGGATCATCTCATCGCAAACAACCGCGCCTGGGCCGAGCGGAAGGTCGCCGACGACGGCGACTTTTTCAAGCGGCTCGAACGCCAGCAGGCGCCCGAATATCTCTGGATCGGCTGCTCCGATAGCCGGGTGCCCGCCAACGAGATCGTGGGCCTGGACCCGGGCGAACTGTTCGTGCATCGCAACGTCGCCAATCTGGCACCGCCCCAGGACGCCAACTATCTCTCGGTGTTGCAGTTCGCCGTCGACGTGCTGCGGGTCAAGCATGTCATCGTGGTCGGGCATTATGGCTGCGCCGGCGTGAACGCGGCGGTGGGCGGCAAGCGGCTCGGTCTCGTCGACCACTGGCTGCACCCCGTGCGCGAGGTCTTTCACCAGCACCGCCACACGCTCGAAGCCATCCAGGATCGGCGCCAGCGCCTCGACCGTTTGTGCGAGCTCAATGTCATTCGCCAAGTGCGCAACATCGCCTTCGACATCTTCGTGCAGGATGCCTGGGCGCGCGGCCAGGCGCTCAGCGTTCATGGTTGGGTCTATTCGCTTGCCAATGGCTTGGTGAAGGACCTGGATACGACCGTCCGCCGGCTGGAAGAGATCGAGCGGCTGGGCTGAAAGGGGGCGTTCAATGCGGTTCGGCCTGTTCAACCTGTCGCCGGCGCGCCGGACCGACGCCTCGGTGCCGGTGGTCATCCGGGGCGTGCTCGACCAGGTGCGGCTCGCCGAGGCGCTCGGCTTCGACATCGCCTGGTTCGCCGAACATCATTTCGCCAATCTCAGCATTTCCCCTTCGCCCCTCATGGCGGCCGCCTGGTGCGGCGCCAAGACCGAGCGCATCCGTGTCGGACCGGGCGTCGTGGTGCTGCCGCTCTACCAGCCCATGCGCCTCGTCGAGGAGATCGCCTATGCCGATATTTTGACCGAGGGGCGGCTGGTGCTGGGTGTCGGCAGCGGCAGCCATCACCACGAGTTCCGGGGCTTCGCCATGGACGTCAAGACCGCCCATGGGCGTTTCGAAGAGGCCATGGACATTCTCGAAATGGCCTTCGATCGGGGCGAAGTGGCCTATGCGGGCAAGCATTTCCAGGTGCCGCCGACCACCCTCTCGCTCCGCCCGGTGCAGCGCCCGTCGCCGCCCATCTATGTGGCGGGCCTCGCCCGGGACGCGGCGGTCGCCCGGCGCATCGGGGCGCGCGGCTATACCCCATTCGCCTCGGCGCAATGGCTGCCGACGGCCGCCGTCGCGGCCACACGCAAGCTCTATGAGGCGGGCTATGGGTTGGCCGGTCGCGATCCCGCCAGCATGCCCTACGCCATCCAGCGCCTGATCTTCTTAACGGACAGCAAGCACGAGGCCTGGGAAGTCGCCGAACAGGCCCGCTACACCTACCGGGTGGTGACGGCGCTCAAGGCCGGCACCGGCCAATTCGATGGCTGCCGCGTTGGCGAAGTGCCCCAGGCGGGTGAGCAAACGATTGAGGCGATCCTGGCCCATGCCATGATCGGCGACGCCGAGCGGGTGGCGGCCATGCTGGCCCAGGACATCGAGCAGGTGCGGCCGAGCCATATCAGCCTCTTCATGCAGTTCGGCGATCTGAGTTCGGCGCGCGTGCTCCGCTCGCTCGAGACCTTCGGGCGCCAGGTGTTGCCGCTCCTCGAGCGGCGCTTTGGCCCCCTTGACCGGCTCCACCCCGCCGCCTTGGCGGCCGTGTGACCCAGTGGTAGCGGGGGTCGCCATCGGCCATGTCGCGGCACCCGTGCGCGGCATTATCTATATGGTCCTGGGCTCGGCGCTCTATACGGTCAATGACGCGGCGATGAAGTGGCTGACCGCTGGTTATCCGGTGGGCGAGCTGTTGGCGCTTCGCGGTGTCTTCGGGTTTCTGCCGCTCCTCTATCTCATCGCCCGCGCCGGCGGACCGGCGAGCCTCAGTATCCGGAGCTGGCGCTGGCAGAGCTTCCGGTCCGTCTTCGTGGTGGCGTCCACCTTCCTCTTCATCACCGGGCTCAACTACCTGCCGCTTGCCGACGCCATTGCCATCGGCTTCGCCTCGCCTTTGTTCATCACGGCCATGGCGCGGCCGTTCCTCGCCGAGCAGGTGGGCTGGCGGCGCTGGAGTGCCGTCGCGGTCGGGTTCGTCGGTGTCATAATCATCATCCGGCCGGGCGGCGAAGGGTTTCATGGGGCCGGCCTGGTCATCGTGGCCGCCGCCCTGGTGGGGGCCGTTCGCGATATCATCACGCGGCGCATCACGGCGACCGAGTCCTCGCTCGCCACCAGCTTTTTCACGATCTCGGCAACCGTGCTCGCCGGGCTCGCGACGTTGCCGTTCGGCTGGGTCATGCCGACATCCCAGGATTTCGCGCTCATGGTCCTGTGCGGCATCCTGATCGGCGTCTCCCAATACCTGGTCATCGAATCCTTTCGCCTGACCGAGGTGGCGGTGATCGCGCCGTTCAAATATTCGAGCCTCCTATGGGCGGTGCTGTTCGGCTATCTGGTGTGGGGCGAGACACCCGACCGGTGGACCGCTCTCGGCTCGGCGATCGTGGTGGCGAGCGGCATCTACATCCTGCATCGCGAGACCGTGCGCCGCCGGGCGCTGGCCCGGGTGTGAGGCGCTAGCGGCGGTCTGCATGAGTCGTGATAGATGCGAGTTGCGCGCTTCGAGGAACTGCCAAAGGCGTACCTCGAAATCATTTTCGATCGCTCTCCGAACGGACGGTCGTGCCGATAATGCGCGCCGCTGTACCGGTCAACCCGCGTCTGGGGCCGCGCACCCCGGTGTGGGAAGGCGGCGCGACACTAAAATTTTATTGTTGTGTTTCCGATAGTTTCGTGTTTACTGTATACACGGTCGCTGGCGGGCCCTGGAGAAGTGCCCCTCCGCTCTTCCCCGGGGCCATTCGCCCCCCAACGCCGGCCGGCCGCCGGAAGATCGACCTCCTGTTCCGGGACGGGGTCCGCGCCACGCGGACCCCGTTGCCGATTTCCGGAAAAGTAGTTTTTACCGAACGAAGCCAATGTTCTGAGCGATTCCAACGGTGCCGGCGGATCCAGTCCGGTTGAAACGGCCCTAATAGACCGGTCGAAGCCATTCGCCATGGGCATTGGAGTGGCCGCGCACCAGATCGTCATAGCGCTTCTGCAAGGCGCGGGTGAGGGGGCCGGGGGTGCCGGCGCCGACCGCCATGCGGTCGACGCTCACGATCGGGGTGATTTCGTGGCCGGTGCCGCAATAGAAGACTTCGTCGGCGATATAGAGCTCGGTCCGATCGATGTCGCGCTCGGCACTTGCGATGCCGTCTTCAAGTGCCAGGTTCAGTAGTGTTTCACGTGTAACACTCTCCAGTATACCACTGGTGACACCGGGCGTGATCAGGCGGCCGCCCCGGACGATGAAGATGCAGCCGCCCGGCCCCTCGGCGACCGTGCCCCGCTCGGTCAGGATGATGGCGCCGTGATAATTGTTGGTTTTGGCCTCGAGGCCCGCCAGCCGGCCGTTCAGATAGTTGGCCGTCGATTTCGAGCGTGGCGGGCTGGCATTGTCCGACAGGCGCCGCCAGGAACTCACACAGAAATTCTGGCCCGTGGTGAAGCCCGGTGCCCGGGGCCTCGGGCGCGTGACGATGGTCGTGCTGACCGGTCCCTGGGTGGTCATTTCGCCCCATTCGTCGACGAAAGCGTTGAGGCGGATATAGGTGTCCTCCCGGTAGCCGTTGGCGCGAATGTCGGCGACGATCTGGTCGCCAAGCTCGGCCACGGCCGGCATGGGGTCGAAACGCAGCATGCGCATGGAGAAGGCCAGGCGCTTCAGATGCTCGTCCAGGCGGAAGATGTAGAGTTGGCTCGCCGAAGCGTTCCAATAGGCGCGGATGCCCTCGAACACCGCCGCCGCATAATTGAGGCCGGGCGCCATGATCGGCACGGTCGCCTGGGCGTAAGGCATTTGCCGGCCGTTCATGGTGACGGTCTTGATTCGGGCGCGGATATCGTCCTCGACCATGCTACTGACTCCCCTGAAATCCATCGGCGCTGGAGTATAGCGGAAGCGGCATGACATCTCTGCCCATTGACAGCGTGTTGGGCGAACTCGGGCGCGCGCTCGAAACGCCGGGTGTCGCGGTCTTGCAGGCGCCGCCCGGTGCCGGCAAGACGACCGGCGCGCCGCTCTTCCTGCTTAAGGCGCCCTGGCTCGGGGGCCAGCGCATCGTCATGCTGGAGCCGCGCCGGTTGGCGGCCCGCATGGCGGCCCGCCGCATGGGCCAGATGCTCGGCGAAGCGGTGGGCGAGACCGTCGGCTATCGGGTGCGCATGGAGAGCCGTGTGGGTCCCAGCACCCGGATCGAGGTGGTGACCGACGGCCTCTTTACCCGCATGGTCCAGGGCGATCCGGGCCTTGAAGGGATCGGTGCCGTCATCTTCGACGAGTTTCACGAGCGCCGCCTGGAGAGCGATCTCGGTCTCGCCTTGTGCCTGGAAGCGCGGGCGCTGCTGCGTCCCGATCTGCGGCTGCTGGTGATGTCGGCGACCCTGGATGGGGCCGCCGTCGCGGCCCTGTTGGGTGACGGCCCCATGGTGACCAGCGAAGGGCGGCGCTTTGCCGTCGACGTCGTGCATCTAGCGCGCCCACCGCCAACCGCGTTAGCCGGTCAAGTCGCCGCCACGATCGAGCGCGCGCTCGCCGAGACCGGCGGCGATGTGCTGGCGTTCCTGCCGAGTGTCGCTGAGATCGGGCGGACCCAGCGTCGATTGGGGGCACTTGGCGAGGCGATCGACGTGGTGCCGCTGCATGGCGACTTGCCGCTCGCCATGCAAGACCGGGCGATCGCGCCCGCGGCCGCCGGCCGGCGCAAGGTGGTGCTCGCCACTGCCATCGCCGAGACCAGCCTCACCATCGAGGGCGTGCGCGCCGTCGTCGACGCGGGCCTCATGCGCCAGCCGCGCTTCGATGCCCGCACCGGCATGGATCGCCTCGAGACCTTCCCCGTGACACAAGCCTCGGCCGAGCAGCGGCGCGGCCGGGCGGGGCGCGTGGCACCCGGCCGCTGTTATCGCCTGTGGAGCGAGGCGGAGCACCGCGCGCTTCTACGCTTCGGCAGGCCGGAGATTCTCGACACGGATTTGACGGCGCTCGCGCTCGAACTCTCACTCTGGGGCGCGGGCGACAGCCTGCGCTGGCTCGACCCGCCGCCGGCTCCGGCGCTGGCGCGAGCGCGCGACCTGCTCCGGCGCCTGGGCGCGATGTCACCCGAAGGTAAGGTGACACCCCATGGCCGCGCCATGGCGGCGTTGGGTGTGCATCCGCGCCTGGCCCATATGCTGTTGCGGGCACGCGCGATGGGTCGGGGTGGCCTCGCCTGCGATCTCGCGGCGCTCCTCGGGGAACGGGATTTGTTGCGCGCCGGCGTGGCCGAGCGGACCAGCGATCTCGGTCTCCGCCTCGATCTGCTACAGGGACGAACCGAGCGCGGCAATGTGGATGCCGGGATGCTCCGGCGCGTGCGCGAAGTGGCGCGCCGGCTCGCCCGCCGGCTCGATGTCGCGAGTGGGGCGGGCGGCGCGGGCGACGGCGGGATGCTGGGCTGGCTGGTGGCCGAGGCCTATCCCGACCGCATCGCCCAGCGCCGGGGTGGGGCGCCGGGCCAATTCCGGCTGGCGGTCGGGCGCGGTGCCAGTCTTGCCGCCCATGATTCCCTGGCCGGCGCCGAGTGGCTCGCCATTGCCGATCTCGACGATAGCGGCCGTGACGCGCGCATTTACCTGGCCGCGCCGCTGACCCTGGAAGCGATCGAGGCCGGCTTTCCCGAACGCATCGAGACGGTCGATGAGATTGCCTGGGACGAGGGGCAAGCGGCGGTGTTGGCGCGCCGGCAACGGCGGCTCGATGCCCTCATCCTCGGCGACGATCCCCTGCCGGCGCCAGAGCCGGCCGAGGTGCTGGCGGCACTCATCGCCGGCATTCGCGCGGCGGGTCTGGGTCACCTGCCATGGACGGCCGCACTCCGGAATGTGCGTGCCCGGGTCGCGTTACTGCGAGGGATCGAGGGCGAGAGCTGGCCGGATCTTTCCGACGTGGCGCTGCTCGCCGGCCTCGAAGCGTGGCTCGCACCGTGGCTCCGGGGCATCACGCGGCGGAGCCAGTTCGGGCGCATCGACCTCGGCGCGGCGCTCGCGGCCTTGCTCGGCCACGCCAACAGCCAGCGCCTCGACCAGCTCATGCCGAGCCACGTCAAGGTGCCGAGCGGCTCCAGCATCGCCATCGACTATGCCGCCGCCGATGGCCCCATCCTCGCCGTGCGCCTCCAGGAAATGTTCGGCGCGGTGGCGACGCCCAAGGTGGCGGGCGGGCGGGTGGCACTCGTCCTGCATCTCCTGTCGCCGGCCGGCCGGCCGGTGCAGGTGACCTGCGACTTGGCGAGCTTCTGGGCCAACGCCTACCGCCAGGTGCGGGCCGACCTCAGGGGCCGCTATCCCCGCCATCACTGGCCGGAAGACCCGCTCCAGGCGGCACCCACCCGCCGCGTCAAGGCGCGCGGGCGTTCCTAAAGCACTTCGAAGATATCGTAGACCGGCCCCTCGGGCAGGCGGCGGCCGGTGCTGACCGCGACGATGCGGTTGAGCCAGCCGTATTTCTCGGACGCGGTCTCGAACCAGGGGGCGGTGCGAAAATAATATTCCGAGGGATCCACCGGATCGCCGCGATTGACCCGCTCCATCACCGCCGGCGCCCCGTGGCGAATGCCGCGATAGGTCATGTAGATCATTTGGGCGTCGTTGGTCTCCAGGATCAGGCGCACATCGAGCTGCATGGCGCCGTCATTGCGCACCAGGATCCAGTCGCCGCCGCCGTCGAGAACTTTGCCGGACAGCCGCGCGCCCGTGAATGTTCCGCCCGACACCTTGGCGATGCGGCGCTCGCCAAAGGGTGTCTTGCCCAGATTGCGGATCGGTGGGTCGACCAGAAGCGACACGGTGAAAAGATGCTGCGTGCGAATCTCGGCGGCCATGGCATGGCTCCTCGGGTTGGTTGACGGTTCGGATCATGGACCAGAATGGCGGCGCCGGTCGTGCTATGATTTTGGCTATGGGCACCCGACTTCTCGCCACCATGGCGGCCCTGCTTTTGACCGCCGCCTGCACGCCCACGCGCTGGGAACATCCCTCGCTGCCGGCGCGCGACGACCCGGAACTGCGCGCCGACCTTGGGTCCTGCCGGGCGTTGGCCGAGCGCCAGGCGCTGGCCTCGGGCGGGTTTTATGGCGAACCGCGCTACCGACGGGTACGCGGCCGCGACGGAAAATACTATCTGGAGCGCGACCCCCTCTCGGGACCCGAGTTTGGCAGCCCCACCAGTCAGCGCTGGCGCCACGAGGACGAGTGCATGCGCGCCAAGGGCTATCAACTGGTGCCCGCCACCCGTTGATTTTCAGCGCGCCAACCCGTCGATGACCAGATTCACAGGCGGCCTTTAGCGATCAGGTCCGTGGCCTAAGGCAGCCAAGGGTGACGCTCAGCGCGGCAGTTCGCTCGCCCCCATGAGGAAGGCATCGACGGCGCGGGCCGCCTGGCGGCCTTCGCGGATCGCCCAGACGACCAGTGACTGGCCGCGCCGCATGTCGCCCGCCGCGAACACCTTGGCATTGGAGGTCTGGTAGCTCTCGGTGTCGGCCGCCACATTGCCGCGCGGGTCGATCGCGACGCCAAGCCGGTCGAGCAGCCCGGCGCGCACGGGACCGAGAAAGCCCATGGCGACCAGCACCAGGTCGGCCTGGAGCACGAACGCGCTGCCCGGAATCTCGTGCGTCACCATGCGGCCGTCGGCGCCTGGCCGCCATTCCACGCGCACACCGTGCAAGGCTTTCACCCGGCCATGGCCATTGTCTTCGAGACGCTTGGTCAACACGGCCCAATCGCGTTCGCAACCTTCGTCCTGAGAGGACGAGGTCCGGAGCTTGAGCGGCCAGTCGGGCCAGATCAGCGGTTTGTTCTCACGCTCGGGCGGCCGGGCCAGGATTTCGAGCTGGGTGACCGAGGCCGCCCCCTGGCGGATCGAGGTGCCGATGCAGTCCGAGCCGGTGTCGCCGCCACCAATGACGACGACATGGCGGCCGGTCGCCAGGATCTGGTCGGGCACCTGGTCCCCGGCACCGCACTTGTTCTGCTGCGGCAGGTACTCCATGGCATAGTGGACGCCGGCCAGCTTGCGGCCGGGAACGTCGAGATCGCGCGGGTATTCGGCGCCGCCAGTCAGGACCACCGCGTCGAAGCCGTCGACCAGCTCGCTCGCGGCCAAGTCCCGCCCGACATGGCAATTGGCGCGGAACTCGACGCCTTCGGCCGCCATCTGGGCCATGCGCCGGTTGATCAGATGCTTCTCCATCTTGAAATCGGGAATGCCATAGCGCAGCAGGCCACCGATGCGGTTGGCTTTCTCGAACAGCACCACGCCATGGCCGGCGCGGGCGAGCTGCTGGGCGGCGGCCAGGCCGGCCGGCCCGGAGCCGACGACGGCGACGCGCTTGCCGGTCTTTAGCGCCGGTATCTCCGGGGCGATCCAGCCCTCGGCCCAACCCTTGTCGACGATGGCGCACTCGATCGACTTGATCGTCACCGGGTCGTCATTGATGTTGAGGGTGCAGGATTCCTCGCACGGCGCCGGGCAAATACGGCCCGTGAATTCCGGGAAATTATTGGTCGAGTGGAGTGTCTCCAAGGCCTGGCGCCACTGGTTCTCGTAGACCAGGTTGTTCCAGTCCGGGATCAGATTGTTGACCGGGCAACCATTGTGGCAAAACGGAATGCCGCAATCCATGCAGCGCGCGCCCTGTTCGCGCATCTGGGGTTCGGGTAGTGGCAGGATAAACTCGCGCCAGTCCTTGATACGCTCGCCGGCCTTGCGGTAAGGGCGGTCGGCGCGCTCGATCTCCGTGAAGCCGGTGACCTTGCCCATCGGCGTTCTGTCCTGTTCCTGTCCGGTGGGCTTATTCGGCCGCGACCGCGCGCGTTTGCACCAGGGTCAGCGCCCGGCGGAAATCGATTGGCACGATCTTCACGAATTTGGCCAAGAAGCTGTCGAAGTTCTGGAGGATGTGCCGGGCTCGGGCGCTGTGGGTGTACAGGAGATGGCGCTCCAACAACCGGCGCAGGCGCGGCGCATCGTCGCCGAGCGGATTCGCCAGCCAGTCGCCCATATCCTCGCGACCAGCGAGCGTGGCCTCGAACGGGATGCGCTCGATCTCCACGATCTGCTTGTTGCAGAGCTTCTCGAAATCGCCGGTGTCGTCGAGCACATAGGCGATGCCGCCGCTCATGCCGGCGGCGAAGTTGCGGCCCGTGTCGCCAATGACCAGTACCACGCCGCCGGTCATATATTCGCAGCCGTGATCGCCCACGCCCTCGACGACGGCAATGGCGCCGGAATTGCGAACCGCGAAACGCTCGCCCGCGACGCCGGATATGTAGCACTCGCCGGCGATGGCGCCATAGAGGACGGTGTTGCCGACGACGATATTTTCGGTGGGCGGCGTCGGGCAGTCGGCCGGCGGGTAGACGGCGATGCGACCGCCCGAGAGGCCCTTGCCCACATAGTCGTTGGCATTGCCGATGAGTTCCAGGCTGACGCCATGGGCAAGAAAAGCCCCGAAACTTTGCCCGGCATTGCCCCGGCACGTGACCTGGATCGTGTCGCGCGGCAAGCCGGCATGGCCGTGGGCCAGCGCCACCTCGCCGGATAGCATGGCGCCGACCGTGCGATGGACATTGCGAATATCCGTTTCGATCCGGACCGGGGTCCCCTTGTCGATCGCCGGTCGCGCCGCCACCAGCAGCTTCTGATCGAGGGCGCGTTCGAGGTGGTGGACCTGGCGCTCGCAATTATGGATCGCCACCTCCGGCCCGACCTTCGGCTGGTACAAGAGCTTCGAAAGGTCGATGCCCTTGGCCTTCCAATGGTCCAGCGCCCGCCTAGCATCGATCCGATCCGACCGGCCGACCATTTCCTCGAAGCTGCGGAAGCCCATGGTCGCCATCAGTTCGCGCACTTCCTCGGCCACCATGAAGAAGAAGTTGATCACATGCTCGGGCTCGCCCGTGAAGCGCTTGCGCAGTTCCGGATCCTGGGTCGCGACACCGACCGGGCAGGTATTCAGGTGGCACTTGCGCATCATGATGCAGCCGAGCGTGATCAGCGGCGCCGTCGCGAAGCCGAATTCGTCGGCGCCGAGGAGTGCCCCAATGACCACGTCGCGGCCGGTGCGCAAGCCGCCATCCACCTGCACCGCAATGCGGCCGCGCAAGCGGTTCAGCACCAGGGTCTGTTGGGTCTCGGCGAGGCCGATCTCCCAAGGCGAGCCCGCATGGGTGAGCGAGGTGAGCGGGCTGGCACCCGTCCCACCTTCGAAGCCGGCGATCGTCACATGATCGGCCCGTGCCTTGGAGACGCCGGCCGCGATGGTGCCCACACCCACTTCCGAGACCAGCTTTACGCTCACCCGCGCCCGGGGGTTGACGTTCTTCAGGTCGTGGATGAGCTGCGCCAGATCCTCGATGGAATAGATGTCATGGTGCGGCGGCGGCGAAATGAGGCCGACGCCCGGCGTCGAATGGCGCACCTTGGCGATCGGTCCGTTGACCTTGTGGCCGGGAAGCTGGCCACCCTCGCCGGGCTTGGCGCCCTGGGCGATCTTGATCTGGAGATCGTCGGCATTGACCAGATATTCCGTCGTGACACCGAACCGGCCCGAGGCGACCTGCTTGATCGCCGAGCGCATGGAATCGCCGTTGGCGAGCGGCACGTAGCGATCCGCTTCCTCGCCGCCTTCGCCGGTGTTCGACTTGCCGCCGATCCGGTTCATGGCGATGGCAAGGGTGGTGTGCGCCTCGCGCGAGATCGAGCCGAACGACATGGCGCCGGTGGCAAAGCGCTTGACGATCTCCTTGGCCGGCTCGACCTCGCCGAGCGGAATTGGCCGGGCGGCGGGCTTCAGTTCCATCAGCCCACGCAACGTCAAAAGCCGCGTCGACTGGTCGTTGATGAGGCGGGCATAGTCGCGGTACTGCTCGACCGAGTTGGCGCGGGTGGCATGTTGCAGCTTGGCGACTGTGTCGGGCGACCAGACATGAGTCTCGCCGCGCAGGCGAAAGGCGTATTCCCCGCCGGGGTCGAGGGCGTTACGGTAGATCGGGTTATCGCCATAGGCAAGCCGATGGCGCATCGCCGTTTCCTCGGCGACGGCGGCCAGGCCCACACCCTCGACCTGGGTCGAGGTGCCGGTGAAAAAGTCCGCGACAAAATCGGTGGCGAGGCCGATCGCGTCGAAAATCTGGGCGCCGCAATAGGACTGATAGGTGGAGATGCCCATCTTCGACATCACCTTCAACAGCCCCTTGTCGATCGCCTTGATGTAATTTTTTTGTACCGACTCGAGCGTGGGTTTGCCCGGCAACCGGTCGTGCAACGCAGCCAGGGTCTCGAAGGCGAGATAGGGGTTGACCGCTTCGGCGCCATAGCCCGCCAACAGGCAGAAGTGATGCACTTCGCGGGCTTCGCCGGTTTCGACCACCAGGCCGGTCTCGGTCCTGAGGCCGGCGCGGATGAGGTGATGATGCACGGCCGAGGTCGCCAGCAGCGCCGGTATGGCGATCCGTGTCCCGGACATCGACCGGTCGGAAAGGATCAGGATGTTGTTGCCGGCGAGCACCGCGCGCTCGGCCTCGTCCCGGAGGCGCTCGAGGGCGGGCGCCATGCCCTCGCCGCCCTCAATTGCCGGATAGCAGATATCGAGGGTGACGGTGCGAAACGCGTGCTCCAGCTTGTCGTGGATATGGCGAATTTTTTCCAGGTCGATGTCGGTGAGGATCGGCTGCCGGACTTCGAGGCGCCAATGGCTTGCCTGCTGGTCGAGGCCAAGCAGGTTGGGGCGCGGGCCGATCAGCGAAACCAGCGACATGACCAGTTCCTCGCGGGTCGAATCGATCGCGGGATTGGTCACCTGGGCGAAGCATTGCTTGAAATAGCTATAGAGCAGCTTGGGCCTGGCCGAGAGGGCGGAAATCGGCGTGTCGGTGCCCATGGAGCCAACCGGATCGTCGCCGTCGCGCGCCATCGGCTGGAGGAAGAATGCCAAGTCTTCCTGGGTATAGCCGAATGCCTGCTGGCGATCGAGGAGCGGCTCCCCGGCCGGTGGGAAATTGGTCTCGCGTTGCGGCAGGTCCTCGAGCTGGATTTGGGTCGCGTCCAGCCATTCCTGATAGGGCTTGGCGGCGGCGAGGCCGGCCTTCAGTTCGCTATCGTCGATGATGCGGCCTTGCTCGAGATCGATCAGGAGCATCTTGCCCGGCTGTAGGCGCCACTTCTTGACGATCTTGCTCTCGGGGATATCGAGCACCCCCATTTCCGATGCCAGCACGACCATGTCGTCATCGGTAACGATGTAGCGCGCCGGCCGCAGGCCGTTGCGATCGAGCGTGGCACCGATCTGGCGGCCGTCGGTAAACGCAATCGCGGCCGGCCCGTCCCAGGGCTCCATCAAGGCGGCGTGGTACTCGTAGAAGGCGCGCCGGCTACCGTCCATCAGCGGATTGCCGGCCCAGGCCTCGGGAATCATCATCATCATGGCGTGGGCGAGGGGGTAGCCCCCCGCCACCAACAGTTCGAGGGCGTTGTCGAAGGAGGCCGTATCGCTCTGGCCCGCTGGAATGAGCGGCCAGAGCTTCGCCAGATCGTCACCGAGGAGCGGCGACTTCATCGAATGGCGCCGGGCCGTTATCCAGTTGAGATTGCCGCGCAACGTGTTGATTTCGCCATTATGGCAGATGTAGCGATAGGGGTGCGCGAGCCGCCAGGAGGGGAAGGTGTTGGTGGAGAACCGCTGGTGCACCAGCGCCATGGCCGTCACCATGCGCGGGTCGAGCAAGTCCTCGTAATAGGTGCCGACTTGCGCCGCCAGGATCATCCCCTTGTAGACGATCGTGCGCGAGGAGAGCGACGGGATATAGAAATCGCGCTGGGCATGGGGGTCGCTCTCCCGCCACCCGTTCTGAATCTGCCGGCGCACGACATAGAGCTTGCGCTCGAAGGCATCCTGGTCGGGGCAGTTCCCGCCGCGCGCCACGAACACTTGCCGGATCGCCGGCTCGAGGCGGAGCACGCTCTCGCCGAGGCCGGTGCGGTCGACCGGCACGTCCCGCCAGCCGAGCACGCGCTGGCCTTCCTGATCGATCACCTTTTCGACGAAGGCCTCGCAACGGGCCCGGCTCGCGAGGTCTTTCGGCAGGAAAACCTGGCCGACCGCATAGGCGCCCACTGGCGGCAAGGCGATGCCTTGCTCGGCGGCCACCCAGCGCATGAAGGCGTCGGGCAATTGGATCAGGATGCCCGCGCCGTCGCCCGCCAGCGGATCGGCGCCAACCGCGCCACGATGGTCGAGGTTGAGGAGGATTTGCAGGCCCTGGCGGATGATGGCGTGGGTTTTTCGGTTCTTGATATTGGCGACGAAGCCGATCCCGCAGGAATCATGCTCGTATTTGGGGTCGTAGAGACCTTGCTTCTCTGGCAGTCCCATCGGCCACCTCTACCTTGCCGGTCATGCCAACCGGCGCCAATATTCATTCCCAATGCCAGCCCAATGCCAGGCTTCGCTGCCTCCGCCGTGGCGCGCGATTTCCCCGCCCGAGCGGCACGCGCTTCGGTAACACACCCCGTACTCAGGCCGGATCTGTATTGATAGCAATCCCAGAGTGCGATGCACAATGTTTTTTCTGGCCCCGGCTGGGCGCTATCGGGATCGCCGGCGGGCCGTTATGATCGCCGGGGGATAGGGGGTCGGCGCAGCGGGAGGTTAACCATGTTCATCGACGGCGAGTGGCGTGCCGCCCTGAACGCCAGGACGTTCCAGGTGTCCAATCCGGCGACGGGCGAGAAGCTGGCCGACGTGCCCGATGGCGGGGCGGGCGATGCCGAATATCTCGATACCAAGCTCGCCGGGTTTGCCATTTAGGCCGGGCAGGATTAGCAGTGACTTTTCATCCCGACGCTTGGCGCTTCGTTGCCATCGCCCTGGCTCTGGCTGCGGCGGCCGCCTGGGAGGCCTGGCCGTGGGGGGCGCTCGGGCTCCTGTTGCCGATCCTGGTGGCGCTGTTTTTCCGCGACCCCGACCGGACCGCCCCGGACCGCCCCGGCGCCGTCTTGAGCCCGGCCGACGGCGTCATCCTGTCGATCGGCCCAGCCGCGCCGCCGCCCGAACTCGGTCTCGCCCCTGACGGCTTCATCCGGATCTGCGTCTTTCTCAGTGTGTTCGACGTGCATGTGACCCGGGCACCCGCCGCCGGCTTGGTGCGCCATGCGGTGCATCGGCCGGGGAAATATCTGGTGGCCTCCAGGGAGAAGGCAAGCGACGACAATGAGCGCCTGTCGGTCGCGATCGAGACACCGGCGGGTCCCGTCGCCTTCGCGCTGATTGCCGGCCTGATCGCGCGCCGCATCGTGAGCCCGCTCGCCGCCGGTCAGCTTCTGGTCGCGGGAGAGCGCTGTGGCTTGATCCGCTTCGGCAGCCGGTCCGACATTTTCATTCCCCGGACGGCGGCGATTCTGGTCGCCAAAGGCCAGCGCGTCCGGGGCGGCGAGACGGTCTTGGCCGACCTCGCGATAGCGTTATTGCCAGCCGGCGCCGAGGATGCTTGATCGGCGGCGGCGGCGAGCCGTATAATTCAATGTTACCAACAACGAAGTTTCATTGGGCCGTCGCAAGGTGACAGACATCGTGGGCGTGAAAAGGCGGATCCCGATCTTTGTGTCGCTGAGCGTGGTGGCCTGCGGCATGGCCGCCATGTACTTCGCCCAGCAAGGCAATTGGGGTTGGGCCGCATTCTTGATCTGCTTCGGCGTTGTGCTTGACGGCCTCGACGGTCGGATCGCGCGCTGGCTGAAGAGCACCAGCAAGCTTGGCGGCGCGCTCGACAGCCTGTGCGACCAATGCGCGTTTGGGGTGGCGCCCGCGGTTGTCGTCTATTTCTGGCACCAGGAGAAGGCCGGTCCGATCTTCCTGCTGGCATTGCTGGTCTATGTCTGCGCCTGCGCTTATCACCTGGCCGTGTTCGACGAGGGTTTCGCACCCGACGACAAGGCCAGTCCGGCCTACCGGTTCATCATCGGCTTGCCGGTACCGGTGGCGGCGGGCCTGCTTGTCCTGCCGATCATGTTGGACCTTCAGTTCGGCGACGGCTCGGATGGCGATGTCTGGCTGCATATTCTGGTCTTGGCCGTGGCCTCCTACCTTACCGCGAGCAGCGTGCCATTCTATTCGCTCAAGGATTTCAAATATGGCAACCAGCTCTCGGCCATCACGGTCTTGCTGGCCGTTATCCTGGTCGCGGGGATAATCTTTCGGCCGTTTGCGACGTTTAGCCTGATTGTCATCGCCTATATGCTGACGACACCCTTCAGCGTCACGGCGTTCCGCCGGCTGCGCGACGCCGCGTCTTGATACCCACGGGCTTGTTGCCAATCCCCTGACTGGCGGTATCATCTGTGCGCAAGTCGCACAGGTGAGCGGCCATGGACGAACTTGGAGCCATGCGTCTTTTCTTGCGGGTGACGGAGTCCGGCAGCTTCTCGGCGGCCGGGCGCCGGCTGGGCATGGCGCCCTCGTCCGTGTCCCGCCAGCTTGGCGGGCTGGAGGACAGCCTCGGCGTCCGCCTCCTCAACCGCACCACGCGGCGCTTGAGCCTGACCGAGGCGGGCCGCCTCTATCACGAGCGGGCGGAGCGTATTCTGGCCGACGTGGACGAGGCCATAGCCGCCGTGGCGCATCTGCATACCTCGCCCCGGGGGTTGCTGCGCATCAACGTGCCGCTGGTGTTCGGGCGCCTGCATGTGGTGCCGGCGCTGGCGGCGTTCCTTCGCCAATATCCGGACGTGCGCATCGACCTGGTCTTGACCGACCATTTCGTCAATCTGGTGGAGGAGGGGGTGGACGTGGCGATCCGGGTCGGCGAGTTGGCCGATTCGAGCCTGATCGCCGGGCGCTTGGCGCCCAATCGCCGGGTCATCTGCGCCAGCCCGGCCTATATCGCCCGCCATGGCGAGCCCAAGCTTCCGGACGATCTCTCGCGCCATCACTGCCTGGTCTACAAGATGAACCTGGCGAACGCCACCTGGCGGCTGCAAGGTCCGGAGGGCGAGATCGGCGTGGCGGTTTCCGGACCCCTCCAGGCCAACGATTTGGGCGCCCTCTACGCGGCGGTGCTCGAGGGGCTTGGCCTGGGCCTGCTGCCGACCTGGCTGGTCGGCGACTGCCTCCGGTCGGGCGAACTGGTGGGCGTGCTCGGCGACTACCAGGCGACGGCGACGGGCTTCGATACCGCCATCCACGCGGTCTTTCCCCAGGCCCGGCAATTGTCGGCCAAGGTGCGCGCCTTCGTCGATTTCATGGCGGCCCGATTTTCACCGCGCCCGCCCTGGGAGGCGCCGCCCGCCACCGGCTCCGGCTAGCCGTCGAGGGCGCGGCGCAGGCTTGCAATCACGTCGGCGAACATGGCCGGTGTCAGGCGCCCGGTATTGGTGTTGTAGCGCGAGCAGTGATAGCTGTCGGCGAGGATCGGGCCGCCGGGCAAATGGTGCAGGGCGCCATGGCGGAACGGCCATGGCGATGGCGTGGCGCCCATGGCCTTGAGCACCGAGCGGTGCGCGACGAGGCCGAGGGCGAGCACCATCCCAAGACGCGGCATCGCCCTTATTTCCGCCCTGAGGAAGCCGCGGCAAGTCGCGATCTCGTTGCCGGTCGGCTTGTTCCCCGGCGGCACGCAACGCACGGCGTTGGTCACCCGGCAGTCGATCAGCCGGAGCCCGTCAGAGGCTTGCCGGCCGAAGCTGCCCGCCGCGAAGCCATGCGCCAGCAGGGTGGGGTATAGCAAGTCCCCCGCATGATCGCCGGTGAACGGCCGGCCGGTGCGGTTGGCACCCTTCAGGCCGGGCGCCAGGCCAACGATCAGAAGCCTGGCATCGAGCGCGCCGAAGGCGGCGACCGGCGCATTATGAAAGTCGGGGAACGCCCGCCGGTTGGCCCGGCGAAACGTCACCAGACGCGGGCAGTCGCCACAGGCGGCGGCCGGCTCGTGGGGCGGAGTCTTCACCCACTGCCTCAGGCCGGTTCGTAGGACTCCTCGTCCGCCTCGCTCGCCTGGGCCGGGCGGCCGGCGTCTCGCCCACCATGATCGCGCATGATGTGCGGCATCAGGTCCTGCAGTTCGATGAACGCATCGGCCTGGCGCCTGAGTTCGTCCGCGACCATCGGCGGCGAGGTGCGTACCGTGCTCACCACGCTCACCCTGACACCCCGCCGCTGCAAGGCCTCGACCAGGCGGCGGAAGTCGCCGTCGCCCGAGAAGATCACGATATGCTGGACATGCGGCGCCATCTCCATGGCGTCCACCGCCAGCTCGATATCCATGTTGCCCTTGATCTTGCGGCGGCCGGTGGAGTCGGTGAACTCCTTGGTCGGCTTGGTCACCATGGTATAGCCGTTGTAGTCGAGCCAGTCGATCAACGGCCGGATGGGCGAGTATTCGTGATCTTCGACAAGCGCCGTGTAATAGAATGCCCGAACGAGGCGCCCACGGGCCGCGAACAGACTAAGAACACGCTTGTAATCTATATCGAAACCTAACATCCTGGTGGCTGAATATAAATTCGACCCATCTATAAATAACGCCAGCCTCTCGTCTTTGTAAAATACCATGACTCACCTTCCTAATAAAATGTAGAAGAATGGGACTCGAAACCTTGACGGTAGCCTGGGGTCGAAGTCGTCAATCTCAACCGGCACAATGCTTAACCGACGTGCAGACTTTCGACAATAGTCGCAATAGGACTAGTACCTTCGCACAGAGGTTTTGACTGGTTGGTCGTGTGCGGATCGTAGGGCCGGGAGGTGCTGGGCATCAACCAGGACAGTGATGCTGCGGGCGACGCCCGGCTGTCGTCGGATCAGGCCTTGGCGTTCGAGGGTGAGCACCATT